>PWSY01000234.1 GCA_003563055.1 Anaerolineaceae bacterium
TATCCCTAAAAGCCGCGTTGGCCACCGAACAGCGCATCCCGGGCCTGGGAAATGGCTGCCTGCAGGATATCCTCTGGCAGGCTAAGCTGCATCCCAAACGCAAAACCAACACCCTCTCCGGTGAAGATGTGCATCGGCTCTATGCCAGCCTCAAGCAAACCCTGGCTGAGATGACCCGTCTGGGTGGGCGCAGTACAGAAAAAGACCTGTTTGGTCAACCCGGCGGCTACCCGGTGGTGATGTGCGCGGCCAATAAGGGGCAGCCCTGCCCGCAATGCGGGGGCATCATTCAGAAGGAATCCTTTATGGGCGGCAGTGTTTACGTCTGTCTGTCCTGCCAGCCGATGGCGTAAATCTTTAGCGGGTGGCTTTCACCCATGCAGCTCACATACCATCGAGTAGGATGCGCTCCGGATAAATGGTGGGTTCAAAAGAGGAACCCACCCTACAGATGGTCAGGTAGGGTGGGTTGGTGATTGCCCAACCCACCAAAAAAGCAAAGAGATGCCTTGCTCGAATGTGAGTGCAAGGGCAAGGAAATGGTGGGTTCTAATCCTGATTCCCCAATACCCATTACCCATTACCCAATACCCATTACCCATTTCCCAGTGCGCCACATCGCTGATTTCCATCAGGTAAAGTTCTTCTGATAGCGTATCCGATTGACTGAAGGCTTAAACCCCAACTGCGTATAAAAGGCCTGGTCTGAGCCCACGGCCACCTGTTGTGCGCCTTTTGCCGTGACGCGTCTGATGGCCTCGAGCACCGCTTCGCGCGCCAACCCCATCCTTCTGTATGGGGGTTGGGTGCCCACAGGTTCCAGTGAAGCGAGTTTATTTTTTTCGTCGTACCAGATCAGGCAGAAGGCGGCAAATTCGCCGTCGGGCGCAACCACCACGATATCCTGGTCCTTGTGATAATCCGGCGCTTGCTGCAGGGACTCATAAGAGATCAAGGATGGCCACTCGATGGGGTCCGGGTGGTCGAAGGCGAGCCCAAATGCTTTACACCGTTTGGCCAGGTCGTTATCATCGGCCATGGAACGTAAACCGAAACCATTGGGCAGACTTTTCCTCTCAGGCAATTGGGCGTGGTTGAGAGTGAGGATGCTTTCGGTGGCCCTATCTTCCGGGTCAGGGATGAATCCACGGTCACGTAGTAATTGACTCAAGGGCTGTTCATCCGGTTCAATGTAAGTGAACAGCCGGTTCTGACCTGGATCACGCAAATTGGCTTTGGCAAAATCCAGCATCTCCGGCAGCAGATCGAGGTGCTCCGGGTGGCGTTGAATAAAGAATTCCCCAAACCCGGGGTGCGTCAGATCGGGATGTTCGATAGTGACCAGGCCGGCGACCTTCCCTTGAGCGGTCTCCCACAGGCCGGTCATTTTTTCCAGATATTGGATGGCAGCCTGTGCGGTCTCCATTAATGGTGGTTGCTCATCCCAGTTCCCCAGGAAGGGGGCGATGAAATAAAAGGCATATTCCCAGCGTTCGATGCGCCAGTTGACAGGCCGTTGATAATGGCTGTATGTTTTGGAGAGAAAATCACGAACCCGGATAAAATCACAGTTGATGTCAAAGGGTTTAAAACTTGTTTTCATACACTTTTCTTTAAACCTTCAGCAGCAGGGCTGCCTGCGTAGTTACCTCTGGTGTACTCAAATAGGCGCTGTGTTGTTACGAACGATGTGAGCGTTTGAAAAGGAATCGCAAACCGATTAACCCAGTCAGCGCGGCCAGGATCACCCAGGGTCGTTCTAAGAGCCAGAGTATGGTCGCAAACCCGGTTCTGAACACCTTGACTTTATTGACTGAGCCAGGGATAGGCATAGGGTGATCCCATTCGAATGTGTTTAGTTTTGAGAGGAATTCTTGTTGTACACAGCCTTCCAGGCTGAAAATGTGAACCGGTTTTTGCTGCATCACACATAAGCGCAGGTCACGGGAGAATTCTTCCCAGCTAAGTGGGTCAATATCGATCACACCGGGGAGGTCTACACCACCGCCCGTGCTGCCCACCCCAATTGAGTCGGCATCCGGCGCGTAACTCCACAGGACGGAGTCCCCATCCGGGCGCAGAAAACTTGAGTATAGCATCAACACTTCATGATCGGTATTAATATCGACCAACCTGGCCAAACGTTGTAAAACCGTTGATTGCGCTCGCCGTTCTTCTGAGATCAGGGGGAGGTGATAACTTTCCACAGGATAGCCGTCAGCATGGATCAGATCAACCAGCGCTTGGTAGGCTTGCCGGGCTTTTTCAACACTTTGTTTATCTCGATAGCGTTTTAGCAAATCTTTGACGAATTGGCGAGATGGATTTCCAGTCATGATGTCTCGGAGCTCGTTAATGTCCATTTCAATGTCCAGACCGATCCCAGACCAATCGAGATCATGTGCCTCTGTCCAGGCTTTGAAAGAGACATAGCGCGCGGCCGCTTTCTCATAGTTGTCAGCATTCAGCCAGTAGCCATCCTCTTCGGGGAGGAGCAGCCAGGCGATCACCGTTACACCGGCTTTGTTTAACCGTTTGACAACTTTAGCCCGTTCATCAGTCAGGTCGAGGATTCCAAGGCTCAGGTTGGCGTTCAAAGCTTTCAGGTCGTCAATCACGAACCTGCCATCGAGTAGCTTCGTGAGTTCATCAGTGGGCAACTCACAGAAAAAGGTTATTTTTGGTTGGGACATAAGTTTATTCCTCCATCAAAATGGTTGGTTTTTAATTTCAAAGTGCTGGGCTCACTCTTCGGGCAGGGCTTTGATCTTAGTACGCAGTTCATAGGCCTGGGTGCGCCAATCTTGTTTGTCTTTGGGAGACCCTCGCTGGGCACTTTTGGCCATCTCGAAGAAAGTGAGCGATTCAGCATGGATCGCCTTGACCTGCTCAACCGCATGGATCATGTTCTGTTCCTGGTAAGTTTTTTGCATTTTTTTTAGTACCACCAGGTATTCTTCTTGAGGCAAGCTGAAAAGCAAGGATTTCCATACCTTTATGGCTTCCATCGGGCGTCCTGAATCGGCCAATGATTCAGCGGTGTTGATCTTCTTAATGGCCTGTTTGACCCGCCATTCGGTGAATAATTGCCTGGCCACTTGATATACAAGGAAGATACTCAGCAGCAGGAAAAAATAAAATAAAAATTGTGTGATCTGGTATCCTGCTACGACGAGGATCACAAACACCACAACTAATAACACCAGCAGTGCGGCAGGCACCAGCAGTTGTAAATTGATCCCTTTTGGTTTTTTTTCGGTCATCGTGCCTCCATTTTAATCATGTATCTTTAGGATGCCTATCCCTCATTATTACAGATTTTGTTGATTTAACCAAGATGTTTTTGCAAGAATACGCAGGTGGTATGCCATAGGTCAATCCTCAGGCAAAGGTGGGATGCAGTTTTCACCCATCAGCACTGAAGTGGCAGATTGGGCTGCAGCAATCATAGCTTCAGCATGATTGAGTAATTCTGGGTAAGTTTGTGACACTCTGGCAACCCCTGAATTCTGTGCTTCCATGCCGACAGCGGCAGCCTGGAGGGGGAAAATGGCAGTATCTGTCATTTTTGGCAGGATTCTGGTTTCATCGATGTCATTGTCAATGTAGTTCGCCAGCGCGCGTGCAGCTGCAAAACACATCTCATCGGTAATCTGGCTGGCGCGCACGTCCAGCACGCCACGAAATATTCCGGGAAAACTCAGGGCATTATTGACCTGGTTCGGGAAATCAGACCGCCCGGTCGCGATGACAGCCGCACCGCCGGTTTTGGCTTCCCAGGGCCATATTTCAGGAATGGGATTGGCGCAGGCGAATATAATCGCATCTTTACGCATCTTTTCCACCCATTCTGGAAGGATGATCCCCGGCCCAGGTGTTGAATAGGCAATCACCACATCCATGTCTTGCATGGCCTCTGGGATACCGCCTGTCTTACCATGGGGGTTGGTGCCCTGGCAGATTGCCCAGGCATGAGGGTTGTCCTGCAAATCAACCCGGTGTTTGCCGAGAATTCCATTCTCATCGACCATCAAGGTTTGCCTCGGGTCTACACCCCAGGCGAAGATCAACCGTGAACAGGCGATGTTGGCAGCCCCTGCCCCTATGAAAGCGATCCGCACCGCTTCTTTGCGCTTTCCGACCAGTTTGAGCGCGTTCATCAGGGCTGCCAGGGTAACTGTGGCCGTGCCTTGCTGGTCATCGTGCCAGACGGGGATATGCGCTTCTCCCTGGAGGCGGGCCAGGATGTTAAAGCATTTGGGTTGGGCGATATCCTCCAGGTTGATTCCACCGAAGGATGGCTGTAGTCTGAGGACCGTCTCAACAAAGGCATCTTCTTCCTTCACATCCAGCATGAGTGGAACGGCATCGACGCCCCCAAGATATTTAAAAAGCAAGCACTTCCCTTCCATAACCGGCAACCCGGCTTCAGGCCCAATATCCCCCAGCCCGAGCACACGGGAGCCGTCGCTGATGACGGCGATGGTATTGCCCTTATTGGTTAAGGCATACACTTCGTCGGGCGATTCCGTAATTGCCCGGCAGGGTGCAGCGACACCTGGGGAGTACCAGATGGAAAAATCATCGTATCCATGAATGGGGCATTTTGGCATGGTGGCCATTTTCCCTTTGTAGTAGGCATGGCGTTTTAGGGACAGGTCAGCAGGTTTTTGCGCTGTTTTTAACAAGTTATGGATCATTTGTTTATCAGGTTCATTTTGGCTCATAAGTGTTCATTTCCTGTGACATCTTGTGGGATGCTGGTTTTATTGATCGTAATATTTTCAAATAAGCGTTGAACTATCTGTTAAGACAGGTCCCTGCTGGTGAGATGGATATGGGAATCTTGGGATATCAACGACTGTATCACCTGTTTGTGGGTTGTGGTGAGGCGGTTCATTTCAAGGTGGCTGGATGTCTTTCAACTTCATAGATAGACATTTGTCGAATGGTATCTTACTTGGTAATTTTACCATTCTGTTTTTGTGATCCAGGGTTTTCAGTTTTTATCACGGTTATCTATTAATTAATCCCGTGATTAATTATCAAATTTACAGATTACTGGCTATAATGATAATACGGTTCACCATGGAATGGGAGTTATTCTTGATGTCGACTCAAATAAACACCAAAAAGCGTTGGCAGGCTCGAGGTCATAAGTATTTTAGTTTTGTTTTGTGCCTTCATTGTCTTTTTTATCTGGTTTATTGGTTTGCTGTGGAGAGGTTCAGGGGTGATGTTGACTTGTTTTTGGCTGATGTGATTGGTTGGTCAATCTCTTATACCACACTCATCATGGCCCTCACCGGTATCATCGGATTGTGGAGTCTGATCCGGTTTTGGGTTTTGTATAAAATTGACCAACATCATGCCCTCACTCCTTCGATCCACGATTGGGTATTCTTTGCAGTAGGTGTGATCTTGATGGTGGGTTTCTACCTTACTTTTTGGATCATCTTCCAGGAAAAGCCCAGCCAACGAGGTGTTCTCATTCACCTATTAAGTCTGACGCGCCTTGTTATTGACGCGCTGCTATTTTTATTTGCCGCGATTTGGCTGCGTCGATTGATCCTCTACCTGCGACAAAAACACCTTCACGCAAAACGTCGTTGGCTCTGGTCAGCGGGAATTTTACTGGTTTTATCTATTCTTGTGGGTTTGTGGCTGATCCCGACCATTTATCCACCAAACTGGGCTTACCAGGAAGACTTGCCAACCAAACCTGCTTTGATTGCGCATCGCGGCGCGGCTATGTTGGCCCCAGAAAACACTTTGGGCGCGGCTGAATTGGCGGCTGATAAAGGGGCACTGGGCTTTGAGACGGATGTTCGTATCAGTTTGGATGGGGTGTCCTTCCTTATGCGGGATGAAACACTTGAGCGGACGACCAATATTGCCGAAGTTTACCCAGAGCGTGTCAAAGATCGCGGATCTGATTTCACCTGGGATGAACTTGATACCTTGAACGCAGGCCTGTGGTTCCTGCAAAAGGATCCCTATGGCACCATCGATGCAGGTCTTGTTTCTCAAACGCAGATCAGTATCAATCAGGGACAAAAAATACCCACACTGGCACAAGCGCTGTCATTAGCAGATCGCGAAGGAATGGTGGTCTTGCTTAACCTCCACACCCCCCCAGATGATCATCCACACCATCAAGATTATTTTGATAGCCTACTGGAAAACCTTCGTGAATCTCGTCTGGACAGTCTGGCCTGGTTGATTGTTGACCAGGAACAATTAAACATCTTAAAAGACGAAGCCCCTCAGGTTACCCGTGTCGCTGAGATTAACAGCACCGACTTGCCGGATGCAAACTTGTTGGCTGATCTGGGATATGAAATCGTTTATGTGGATACTGGTATCTCGAACCGAGATATTTTGACATACCGTGCACGTGGGTTAGGTGTCAATGTTCATGTTATTGATGAACCCTGGCTATTTTCCCAGTTCTGGTTTTCGGGGGTTACTTCGGTCACAACGACGAATGTGCAAACATTTAGTGAGCTGGCCCGGCCAATCCTGAACATACCCTATTCCCGTTTCTTATTATTCTGGGGGTTGTATGGGATCATAATCGTCATCTGGTTAGCCTCCAGTCAACCTGAACCTTTAGAACAGACACCTCAGGTGATTGAGACACCCAATTTGCTGGATTTTGCCACCGAAGATGATCAAGAGCTGAACATTTTTTCCAATTCCCTGGTTCCATTGGAAGATGATCCGGAAACCAGTTCAGGACAGAACGTGAAAGAGAATGAGGATGAAGAACCAGATTCTTAGCGCATAGGGGTTTGGATTGGTGATGGCGGAAAAAATGCGAAGAGGATGATTAATGTCGGAATAAGATCAATGCTTACCCACCAGAATGTGTTAATCGAGCTTTTTCGAGATGCACAATTTTGATGATCTTGGTGAGCGTTTTGACGCTTAAGTGATAGAATAAAAACCAGTGTCAATTAATTGATTAAACAGTCGACGAACCACTTAAGGATCAGATGATTAAGTCACAGAAGCCAATAATTTTCATCATAATGATCGTCTTTTTATTCATTGCGTTGATGCCAGACAAGTCTTCTCCCGTCAGTGTTTTTGCCCGTGAAGCCTTTTGGGATGGTGGTGGCCTGGGATTGGTCGAAGGCGATGACGACACACACGCGTTGCAGACCGACAAGTTCACTACAGCAGCTTATTCTCATGAGTTATTTATCCCGCTGTTTTTATTTTTTGAGCCAGCTCCTCTGCCCGTTGTTTATGTACAAGCAGGCGATTTCTTACGCGGCAGCGATTTAGATCCAAGAGCCAGGCCGGATGAAAAACCGGAACGACAGATTTATCTGGATGGGTTTTGGATCTATCA
>PWSY01000028.1 GCA_003563055.1 Anaerolineaceae bacterium
AAAAAGCGGGCGACGAGATTCGAACTCGCGAATGGTAGCTTGGGAAGCTACTGCCTTACCACTTGGCTACGCCCGCGTTTTAACAATTGTAATTTTACCGCGATCAGCTATATTTGCAAACAGATAAACCATAATTCACTTCTGGCGACGGTCTAGTTGCCTTTGAATGAGTTTGCGAATTTCATCTACCACCAGGATGCTGACGGTGACCGGGATGATCAATCCCCAATCTCGCAGGGTGATGGGTACTGTCTCAAGCGCCTCTTGCATGAAGGGCACATACAGGGCGAAAACCTGCATCAATACCGAACCGGCAATCCCCAACAAAAGGTAGGGGTTGCTGAAAAACCCCATTTGAAAGATGGACTGCTTTTGAGAGCGGCAGTTAAAAGCGTTGAACACCTGGAACATGGCCAGGGTGGTGAAGACCATCGTTTGGGCGATCATCCGTTCGGAATTGGATGTTTGCTGGTAGACGAACAACGTTCCCACAGCCATCACAATGGCGACGATGAGGATATTGAAAATAATTTCCTTGTTGACGATGCGAGCGTTTTGTTTCCTGGGTGGTTCTTCCATCACGGGGCCTTCTTTGGGCTCCATGGCCAGGGTGATATCCAGGATACCATCTGTGACAAGGTTGATCCATAAAATTTGCACCGGTGTGATAATCAATCCTTCCACGGTCAGGATGACCAGCGCGCTCAACAAGGTTAAAATCTCGCCAGCATTGGTGGCTAATAATAATTTAACCACTTTGCGGACGTTGGCAAACACGATCCGGCCTTCTTCAACGGCATTGACAATGCTGGCAAAATTGTCATCGGTTAACACCATTTCGGCGGTCTCTTTGGTGACATCGGTGCCGGTGATGCCCATGGCGATGCCAATTTCAGCCGCCTGCAGCGCCGGGGCATCGTTCACGCCATCACCTGTCATCGCCACGACATAGCCGAGACGCTGGAGTGACTGAACCAGGCGGTGTTTGTGATCCGGTGCGACCCGGGCAAAGACATTGACTTCACGTAATTCCTCTTCCAACGCTTCATCATCCATGTCTTCAACTTCTGTACCGGTGATGACTTTGCCGTCTTTATCAAGAATACCAATCGAGCGAGCAATTGCTCTTGCCGTAATCTGGTGGTCACCGGTGGCCATGATCACTCGGATACCAGCTGTTTTGCATTTTTTAATTGCCTCAAATACTTCTTCACGGGGAGGGTCCATCATCCCTGATAACCCAACAAAAATCATCTTGACATCGTGATCATATTCAAGGTTTTCTTTGGTTGATTCGATGGCATCTCTCGAAATTTTTAGATAGGCTAATCCCAATACGCGTAAAGCCTGATCGGCCATTTCGTAGTTTTGTTCCAGGATTTTTTCTCGATCTTCTTCTGATAACTTCCTTGTTTCGCCATTAATTTGGATGTGTTGGCAAAAGGAAAGGATCTTTTCTGGGGCACCTTTGATGAAAGCCCACACCTCGTCGTCATGTTCATGAAATGTTGCCATAAACTTCGTTTTCGAGCTGAAGGGTAATTCGTCTATCCTGTGGTATTTTTTTTCCTGTGTCTCTTTATTAAACCCTGCTTTTGCGGCTGCGACGATCATTGCGGCTTCGGTGGGGTCTCCCCGGATGTCCCAGTATTCTTCCCCATTTCGATGTTTGGTTAGTCGAGCATCATTGCACAGCAAACCAATTTTCAACGCCAGGCGGATATCCGGGTCCTCACAGGGGTCAAAATCATCATCTTGAAAGCGAAAATTGCCTTTGGGTTCGTAACCTGTGCCTGAGATTTCAATTAATTTGTCCCCGGCCATAATTTTTTGGACGGTCATTTTATTGGTCGTCAGCGTCCCTGTTTTATCGGAACAGATCACACTGGCGGCTCCTAGTGTGTCTACAGCAGGTAACCGTCGTATGATGGCATTACGTTTAGCCATTCTGTTGACACCAACGGCAAGTGTAATGCTCATCACAGCGGGCAGTCCCTCAGGGATTGAAGAGACGGCTGTGGCCAGGGCAAATAAGAAGATCTCCTCTAAATCCAGAGCGACAAGCAAACCAACGCCAACCATAACAAGCGCGATGATGAAAGCAAAAATGCCTAATTTTGTCCCTAAGTCGGAAATTTGCTTTTGGAGAGGCGACTGTACTTTTTCCGTTTCCTGGATCAGGGTCGATATTTTGCCCATTTCAGTGGATTTTCCGGTTGCGTAAACGATGGCTCTGCCTCGCCCCCGGGTGATGGCCGTACCGCCATATAACAGGTTAGTCCGGTCAGCAGCGGGCAAATCAGCCTGGAGCGGGTCGGTTTCTTTTTGGACGCTGAAACTTTCACCGGTGAGCATCGCTTCGTCAACCTCGAGGTTGAAAGCCTCAATCAGACGAGCATCGGCAGGCACCCGGTCGCCCTCATCCATCAATATCACGTCGCCGGGGACAACATACTTGGCCGGAACGGTCATCTCAATGTATTCTTCACTGTCTTCTGGTTTACGAATGACTTCTGCTTCCGGGGCAGCCTGAGATTTAAGCGCTTCAAGTGCTTCTTCAGCCCGATATTCCTGGAAAAAACCGATCAATGTATTGAATATGATGACCGCACCAATGACAATGGCATCAGTGTTCTTTCCGGCTATCAGAGAAATAATTCCAGCAGCGACCAGTACATAAACAAGTGGATTTTTTACCTGCGACAGCAATATGTCCAGTTTGCTGATCTTTCGGTCGCCTTCGAGTTCGTTCAGGCCATATTCCTCTAATCTTTTTTCTGCTTCAGCAACGGTTAACCCTTCCTGGTGGGCTTCCAGGGCTGAGATTGTTTCATCAGTGTTTAAGGTATGCCATTGTTGTTCTAAGTCCATATAAATGCCTTTCCTCATTTGGTAAACATATAAAAATGAACAGACCAATTAAGTGTACCCAATATTCAGAATCGGTGAGAAATATCTTACAATATTGGTTTTGATTATGCCAGTCGAAAAATAATGACCTTTTTGAGTAACCGCTCAGCGCCTGGGGTAATAGGGGGGTGTGGTGTGGCGGCTTCGCCGCCACACCACACCCCCATCCCTTCATCATCAGGGCTGCCTGAGCAGTTACCTTTTTGATTAAATTGGCTTATGACTGATTGTTTTTTTTATCTTCAATTGGCGTTGGATTTGTTTTCTGATTTCATCCACGATAAAAATGGTGCTGGTCACCAAAAGGATGATCCCCCAATCAGCTAATCGAAGTGGTGATGTCCCGAGGGCGTTTTGCATGAAGGGTACATACACTGCGAATAGTTGTAATAGGATGGAAGAAATGATGGCAACCAGCAGGTAGGGGTTCCGTAGAAGGGGCATCTTGAAAAAAGAAATCGTGCGCGAGCGGCAATTGAGGGCATTAAACACCTGAAACATAGCCAACGTGGAGAAGACAATGGTCTGTGCATAAGCCTGGTCTCCACCGTTAGCCGCCCGCTGGTACATCAGCAAGGTTCCTCCGGCCATGATGGATGCCACCAGGAGGATGTTGAATAAAATGCCTTTGTCGATGATGCGTGCTCCGGTTTTGCGAGGCGGTTCTTCCATAACATCGGCTTCTTTTGGTTCCATGGCCAGGGTGACATCGAGGATGCCGTCTGTGACCAGGTTAACCCATAATATCTGCACAGGCGAAATGATTAACCCCTTCGAAGCAAAAAGAATCAGTGACAGGATCAATGTGAGGTCTTCGCCAATATTTGTGGCCAGCAGAAATTTAACGACTTTTTGGACATTTTTGAATATCACTCGGCCTTCTTCCACCGCGTTGACAATACTGGCGAAATTATCATCGGTCAGGATCATTTCAGCAGTCTCTTTGGTTACATCCGTACCTGAAATGCCCATGGCAATGCCAATCTCAGCAGCCTGCAGGGCAGGCGCGTCGTTGACACCGTCTCCGGTCATGCCGACCACATAACCATGGCGCTGTAAGCTGCCAACCAACCGGTGTTTGTGGTGGGGGGCCACTCTGGCAAAGACAGATGTGCTTTCAAGGACCTTATCTAAAGCATCGTCATCCAATTTATCCATTTCTGCACCTGTGATAACCTGATCTCCCTCTTCGAGGATCCCAACCTGGTGCCCAATTGCTTGAGCGGTTAGCTTATGGTCACCGGTCGCCATGATGACCCTGATGCCGGCATTTTTACAGCGCTGGACAGCGTCGTGAACTTCAGGGCGGGGTGGATCCATCATACCAGCCAGACCGACAAATGTGAGAGAGCGTTCCTGATCTTTTTCGATTGACTCTTTTATTGAGCCAATTTGGTCATGCGTAATCTTTTTATAGGCCAGACCGAGCACCCGTAAAGCTTCAGATGCCAGTTCATGGTTCTCATCATCAATCGACTGGCTCATTTCTTCCGATAAAGGTTTAACTTTACCGTTGATTTGAATGAATTGACACATCGATAAAATCTTCTCAGGCGCGCCTTTAACAAAGGCATAAGCCGTATTTTCTTCATCGTCCTGGTGAAAGGTGACCATGTATTTATCTGCGGAATTGAACGGAATCTCATCAATCCGGGGAAGATCATCCTCGGCTGTTTCTCGAAAACAATCCGCTTTAGCGGCTGCCACAACCAATGCAGCCTCTGTAGGATCCCCTCTGATTTCCCATTTCTCCTGGTCATCTGGATGGTGTATCAAGCGTGCGTCATTACACAAGGTGCCGATTTTTAAGGCCAAATGGATATCTTGATGTGCACAGGGATCGACCGTTTCTCCCTCTAAGTGAAATTCCCCGTAGGGTTTATATCCAACCCCGGTGACTTGAATTTGCTTTTTACCTACAACGAATATTTGCACCGTCATCTTATTGGTCGTGAGTGTGCCTGTTTTGTCAGAGCAGATCACACTGGCCGCACCCAGGGTGTCAACTGCGGGCAATCGTCGGATGAGCGCGTTTTGTTTGGCCATACGGTTCACACCCACGGTTAGGGTGATGCTCATCACGGCAGGTAAGCCTTCAGGAATGGATGAAACCGCTGATGCCAGCCCAAACAGGAACATTTCATGGAGTTCCAGTGCTACGATTAACCCGATTAACACCGTGATACTGGCAACGGAGACAGCGAGTATCCCAAGTTTTTTACCCAGGTCTGCAGTTTGAATCTGCAAAGGTGAAACGGCTTTCTCGGTTTCCATGATTAGTGTGGCAATTTCTCCCATTTCAGTATTCGCACCGGTTGCATAAATGATGGCTCGCCCGCGTCCCCTGGTGATGACTGTTCCGCCATACACCAGGTTCCTTCTTTCTGCGACGGGTTTTTCGCCGTCAATCACTTCTTTGGTCTTTGGAACACTAAAACTTTCACCGGTTAGCATGGCTTCATCAACTTCAAAATTATAGGCCTCAATAAGACGTGCGTCCGCAGGGACTTTTGCCCCTTCTGAGAGCAGCAGGATGTCCCCGGGAACCAGCTCAGAAGCAGGTATATTCATTTCAATGTAGTCATCTCGCCCTTCTGGTTTGCGAACAACCACAGCTTCCGGTGCGGCCCGGGCCATTAACGCTTCGAGGGCGGCCTCAGCGCGATATTCTTGAAAATAGCCAATTAATGTGTTGATGATGATAATGATGGAGATAACGATAGCATCGATGTTCTTTCCGGCAATTAGCGAAATCAGGGCTGCAGCCATCAAGACATATACTAAGGGATTCTTGATTTGGGCGAGCAAAATCTCAAATCTACTGGTTCGCTTGCCCTCCCCAAATTGATTGGGCCCGTATTGATCTAACCTTCTTTCTGCTTCATGGGCAGTTAATCCCTGGTTTTTTGATTCAAGGACATCAAATGTTTCCTGGATGGATAAGTTATGCCAATGTTGTGGTTGTTCCATGTAAAAGCTCTTTCAATAAAAATATTATAAATTAGGTAAAATTACCCGATTAAGTCTACCAAAAAAATAGATCATATGGACCCTTTGATGTTAATAATTTGTTAATATTGGAACCACAATATCAGCAGCACTTGATCAAAGGCCAATTATGCTTATCATCAAGTTTACACTTTTTTGGTGTTAAAATTACCATGCGTTTGTAACTGATAGTTGACTATATGATTTAGCTGATCCTTATTTATTCTGGAGGTTTTTCTTGGCAGACCATCTGGACATGTCGGTAGAAATAGGTCCGTTGAAACTTCGTAATCCTCTGATATTGGCTTCCGGGGTGATGGGAACGAGCGCAACCTTATTACAAAGGGTGGCATCAGCGGGTGTTGGGGCTGTGACAGCAAAAAGTTGTGGTCCGACGGTTCGTGAGGGACATCCCAACCCGGTCATGGTGGAATGGGAGCATGGTCTGCTAAATGCCATTGGATTAACCAACCCCGGGGCAGTCGAAGAAGCGAATGACCTCAGAAAAGCGAAAGAAATGCTCAAGCCCACTGGCGTGCTGCTTTTTGCCAGCATCTTTGCCGGGGAAAAATCCGAATTTGGTGAAGTGGCCGGAAAGGTTGCTGAAGCTGAACCGGATTTGATCGAAGTTAATATTTCGTGCCCAAATGTGCATGATGATTATGGATTGCCTTTTGCCGCGGATGCAAAAAGCGCTGCGGAAGTAACCCGGGTTGTTAAGAATGTTGTTGATCCTATCCCGATTGCGATCAAATTAGCGCCTAATGTGCCGGATATCGGTCGAATTGCAGCGACTGTGGTGGAAGCTGGCGCGGATGTGATCACGGCCATTAATACGATGCCCGGTATGCTGATTGATGCAGAGGCCTGTCAGCCAATTCTGTCCAATCGAACTGGTGGACTCTCTGGCCCGGCGTTAAAACCCATCGCACTGCGGTGTGTGGCCGAGATTGCGAGTTTGGTGAATGTGCCAATCATTGGTACAGGGGGTGTCCTGACTGGGATTGACGCGATTGAAATGATGATGGCTGGTGCGACTGGTGTTGGTGTTGGGTCAGCCTTTTGGTACCACGGGCCGCAGGCAGTGAGCCGTGTTATGGATGAGGTGAAAGCTTTCATGGACACACATCATCTGAGTGATCTTAAAGAGATCATCGGAAAGGCGCTATAGGTATGCGGGCAAATTTTCGGACAATGCGACTGGTTTCTAAAAAGAACCTCAACGCTGATACACAGTGGTTGACGTTTGATGGTTCTGTCGATGCACACCCGGGACAATTTGTGATGGTTTGGCTCCCCAGTATCGGAGAAAAACCCTTCAGCATCGCCTGTATGGATCCCCTCAGCCTTCTGGTGGTGGATGTGGGGCCTTTCAGCCACGCCCTGCATGGTCTTGAGGTCAAAG
>PWSY01000136.1 GCA_003563055.1 Anaerolineaceae bacterium
GATTATAGTTTTAGAACAAACGTACCAGTTCAATGGATCATATCGAATATTAAAAAAAACTGGATTAGTATCAAACCAGCTCTGGATGTTGATTATATAAGAATGTAATCACTTCTCCATTTTGAGTTGATAATATCTTTAAGACAAAATCGGCGTTCACAGGTCGCCAGCCGCGCAGCCTTTGGCGAAGGTTTTGATCTCGTCGATCATGGCCAGCAAACCATTGGCGCGCTGCGAGGAGAGGTGTTTATTCAACCCGGTAGCGGATAAAAAGGTCAGGTCCGTTTTTTCGACATCCTCTGCGGGCTGACCGGAAAACACCTGCATCAGCAGTGCTGCCAGCCCTTTGACGATCAGGGAATCGCTGTCTGCCTGCAGAAAGACCTGACTGTCACGGCATTCCCGATGGAGCCACACTGTTGACTGGCAGCCCCGCACAAGGTTCTCTTCAATGCGGTACGCTTCTGGCAGGGGGTCCATTTTCTGCCCCAGTTCTATCAGGTAGGCGTAGCGTTCGTCCCACTGCGGCAGGAAGGAGAAATCCTCGACGATTTGGGCCTGGGTCTCGTTAATTGTTGGCATGGATTACCTCCCCAGGAGCGTGATTACTTTTTGGATGCCTGTCACCAGCGCGTCAATATCCGCCCGGGTATTGTACAGGCCCAGGGAGGCCCTCACCGTGCCTTCGACCCCCAGGGCGGTCATGATCGGCTGGGTGCAGTGATGCCCGGTGCGGACCGCCACCCCCTTCGTGTCGAGCAGCGTGCCCAGGTCATAGTGGTGGATGCCGTCAATATTAAAGGCCATGATGCTGGTATGGTGTTTGCCATTGCCATACAGCTTGAGACCATCAACCTCCAATAACCGCTGACGGCCATATTCGAGAACGTCATCTTCGTGAGCCACGATGTCGTTGAAGTCCATTGTGTTCAGGTAGTCGATGGCGGCTGCCAGACCGATCGGGCCCACAATATTGGGTGTGCCGGCCTCGAATTTAAAGGGTAATTTGTTATAGGTGGTTTTGTCGATGGTAACCAGCTCGATCATCTCACCGCCACCCTGATAAGGCGGCATGGCGTCTAACCAGGATTGCTTGCCGTAAAGGACGCCGATGCCCGTTGGCCCGTAGATTTTATGGCCCGAAAAAGCGTAGAAATCGGCATCCAGGGCGCGCACATCATGATCGACGTGCTGGACAGATTGGGCTGCGTCCACCAGGACGGCCGCGCCGGCCTCATGGGCCATTTGGATGATCTGCCTGGCGGGGTTGACCGTTCCCAGTGAATTGGAAACGTGGTTAAAGGCAACGATGCGCGTTTTATCGTTTAAGAGATTTTCAAAAACATCCAGCTTCAGCACCCCATCTGCATTAAAGGGGACAACACGAAAGCGCGCCTGGCGTCGTTCGCACATCATCTGCCAGGGGACGAAGTTGGAATGGTGTTCCATTTCGGTCACGATGACCTCATCACCCGGGTTGACAAAAGCCTCGCCAAAGGCAAACGCGACCAGGTTGATGGCTTCTGTGGTTCCACGGGTGAAGATAATTTCGTGATCGTGCTCGGCGTTGACATAGGTCTGCACGGTCTTGCGGGCGTTTTCATGGGCTTCTGTGGCCAGGTTCGAGAGGTGGTGGGTCCCCCGGTGGATATTGCTGTTGTAAGTTGTGTAATATTGGGTGACCGCGTCGATGACCGTTTGTGGCTTTTGTGTCGTGGCGGCGTTGTCGAGGTAGATCAGTGGTTGACCATTGACAGTGGTTTTTAGAATGGGGAAATCGTTTCGAATGTGGTTAATATTGATCGCCATGGGTTCCTTTGTTTCATTTGCGTTATTATCAGAAGAATTTTACCTCACATAACCGCGACTGGTTTGTTTTTGTAACTACTTAGCATACGAGTGAAAAGGGGGGTGTGGTGAAGGAGTGGCTGACTGACAGCCAGGTTAAAAAACACCCTCATGAAAAGGTTGATTTTGTGAGACCTTTGATGAGCGGGTTTCTGTGATGGGTTTGAAATTATGTGACCTTAATAACCACAGGGGTGCCGATTTTGGCATGAAGCTCTTTGGCGGCATTGCCATTGACCAAGCTGATCCCCAGGGCGTTGGTGCTGTCGATTATGGCAATCAGGGTGCCCGGTGCCCGATCTGCAAAGGCGCGCGTCAGGCCATGGATGGTCTCATTATTGATTGTGACGGTCAGTTTATCGAGGTCATCCGGTAGAGCCGAGGCGGGCAGGTTGGTACTGAGATTGCCAAAGACATCCACCAGGGCTACCTCGGCCTGCCATCCATCTTCTATGGGGCGGGGTTGCGGTAAAGTTAGCCTGATAGGGTCATCGATCAGATGACCGAGGGTGTGCAGTGTGAGCCCGTTGGCAAGGTGCGCGCCGATGGGTGAAAAGATATCCCGTCCATGAAAGGATGTGCTGATTTCCGGCAACCAATACTGCTTTTTGTTAAGGGCCACGATCTGCACCGGTTCACCCGCATCATTCGCCCGGGTGAGGTGTGGGGTCAGCAGCCCATTATCGGGGGCAACGAAAAAGTGGGGACCAATCCGGGCGGCGATGCCACGCCGATTTGTCCCTACACCCGGGTCGACCACGGCAATATGGACTGTGCCAGGGGGGAAATAGGGCGCAGCTTCTGCCAGCATACGGCCTGCCTGGCGGATATTTTGCGGCTGGACCTGGTGACTGATGTCAATGACCCTGGCCTGGGGGGCGATACTGGCGATGACGCCTTTCATCACGCCCACAAAATGGTCTTGGAGGCCAAAATCCGTCAGCAGTGTGATCTCCCCGTTGGGGTCGGGGACCAAAATGTCGGTAGCCTCGGCCATCTTTTGGGTTGCATCCTGGTAGTTTAATCCATAGCGAACAACCCAGGTGAAGGAGTCCGGCAACCCAGCCTGGCGCAGTGCCCGAACGGTGGCCATGGTGTTGTAGGGTATGCGGAAATGGGTGACAGAGACGTGGCCCTGGCTGATATCCAGGATGGCATAACTGGCCCGCGGATCGCCATCGTCCGGCCTTCCAACGGTGCCAGGGTTGACAAACAGGACGCCGTTCACTTTGCGTTTGAAGGCCTGGTGTGAATGGCCGCACAGCACAATATTTGCCCTGGTATGGGTGCTCAATTCTGCCAGGTGGGTTTCAGGCGTATCCTGCCTGAGATGTTCGGTCAATGACGTCGGGCTGCCATGGGTCATGAGCAACTGCACCCGGTCAAATTCAAGCAGCCGCTGTTCCGGGAGGGACTTGATGAACTTTCGAGATTTTTTTGACAGGGCTCGATAGGTCCATTGGAACATCCTGCGTTTGTCAGCTGTTTTGACACTGTGCCAACGGTTTTTTCGATGCTGTTTGCTGAGCACCTTCTGGTCGTAATTGCCCATTATGTTGGTGACCTTGGGACTCTGGCTCCAGCGTACCACTTCGTCTGGGAAAGGGCCGTACCCGGTCATATCCCCCAGGTTTAGAATGATGTGGGCTGCCCCTTGGGCGCGGGCGTGCTGCAGAACAGCTTCGAGCGCTGGCAGGTTGCCATGAATATCTGCGATCAGGGAGAGCTTCATTGGATGGTATTATTCGTCTTGCTGTGGTATTTCAAGCCATGGGCTGGTATCGGACTCTTGAGAGGAGTCCTGGTTGTCTTGAGAGGGTTGATCAGGCGCTGATTCAGGCACTTGGGTTGCAAGGCCAGTATCTGGTTCATCAGGCCCTATTTCACCTTCGTCTGCGCGGTACCCAAGGGCGGTTTCAATATCCATAGGGGTCTGGATGATCTCTGTTAGCACATCCCAGGCATTTTCTTCTGCGAGTATTTGCCAGGTGGCCAGGAAAGATTGGTATTGCTCATGCCTGGTTTTCTTGCGATCTGCAATAAAGTGATTCAAGCCGGCGAGCAGTTCTGTAAGCGAGTCGCTGTGGCCGTAAAACTTCTCAATGCGGGCCCGTTCTTTTTCAATAAACTGGGGCAACCAGCTGATCCACACATCATTATCATGGATTTCGCCCAGCAGGTCCTGGATTTCTTTCATGGCCCGGATGTGCAGATCAAGCGCGTTTTGATAAATCGGTGCAAATACCTCTAACGTGTAGCGGAGGTGTTTGCCCGCAATCCGCATGGCATGTAATTGATCGATATTTTCCGGGTCCCAGATGTGCTGCTGGTAACTCAGAAAATCCGCCAGCCGATGGTGAATGGTTGTGAAGGCTCTCTGGTAGAGTGACGGGGTATAGAGGTAGACGTTTTCTGAGCCAGCGATCAACTTTTCCAAATATTTTCGCATTGGCTTGAGTATGGTCTCACTTTGCAGTTTCTTGACGGTTTTGTCGACCTTTTTTTGTGCTTTTGCCCGGCGCTGGTTGAGACGCAACAGGAGGCGGTTGTACCCGGGACGGCATTCGTCATCCAGGGGACGTTGACAGGCCTGGTTGAGGGCTTCAATTTGGATATCAAGATCACGGGCCTTACCCAAAGCGCGGGTGATTTTGCGGATCTCATCCATCCAGGCTTTTCTTTTTTTCCCGGGCAGGCAATTTTTAAATAAGCTCAGGCCGTTTCTCAACCGGCGTGAAGCCACCCGCATCCGGTGAACATGTTCAATATCCTCCCCGGTCAACGCTCCCTGACATTCATCTTCAAGCGCGTGAACCTGGTCTAGCAAAAATTTTGCCCCAAAAATGCAAATGGCTTTTTGGACTTCTTGACCCATTTTTCTTACCTCCTTTTTTTGGTTTGATGTGGATGTTTAATCAAACCGATACCCGGTGTTAAAAGTCTTCCTCCAGGATGGGTTGTTGATCTTCAAGCAGGTTTTGGATATGCGTTCTTAATTCAGCAAACACGTCCATGACTGGTTGGGCGGCATCAACCTGGATAAAGTTGAACTCAGAGGATAATTGATCGAAGGAGTCGATTAATTTCGATTGGTAATCCATAAAACTATCGTAGAGATTATTATGAGGGCTGATATCCATGCCCGATTCCCAGTAGTTCAGCCCGCGTCCATGGATCAGCCGGCTGACCAGGTCGGTCACATCCGCCTTGAGATAAAGGGTCAGGTCTGGTTTAAGGGCAAAGCCATAGAGCTGGCGCGCCCAGGCCGGGTCGGCGCCGCGCACGATGTCACGGGCCATGACGGAATAGAAATAACGGTCAGATAGGACGATGAAACCAGCCTGCAAAGCCGGGATGATCTGGTTTTCCAATCGGTCTGCGAAATCGGTGGCATAGAAAAGGCTCATGGTAATCCTGCTCAATGTATGACCCTTTCTGGCGTCCTCCAGCCCTTTTTGGGTTATTTCGGAACGCCGCAACCCGGTATCAGAGACAGCAAACCCTTCGTCTTCCAGCCAGTGGCGGAGCAGTTGGGTTTGTGTTGATCGACCGACCCCATCTGATCCTTCCAGGACGACCAATTTGCCAGGCAGGTCTTCAATCTGCCGGTAGGGGAATCCAGCGCCATAAAAGATTGGTTCAGACATCATCTACCTCCCGTTTCGGCACTGATCTCGGCTTGCAGGCGTACGTGAGGGCTGCCTTCCGGGATAGGGAGCCCTTTCCAGCCTTTAAGCTCCTGTTTTACTATTTCTCGCACCAGGCGCTGCTGTGCCTGGACCGTTAATGACCCGTCTATGATGGTCAGGTTAAATTCATCGACCATCCGATCATATTCATTCAAGATGCGTTCCTGAAAAAGTTTAAAGCTTTGGATACGGCTGTCAGAGAGGTTGAGGTCCATACCGGCTTCGTAGTACTTCAGTTTTGCCCGGGCGCTGGTGATGCGTTGAATGGCAATATCAAGCGGGACACGAAAATAAATGGCAATATCCGGCTGCAAGGCAAAGGAATATAAATTACGCACCCATTTACGGTCAACCCCTCGGGCAACATCCCTGCCAAATGCTGTGAAAGCGTAGCGGTCTGCCAGGACAATGACACCAGCTTTGAGCATGGGCAGGATGCGGTTTTCCCACCGATCTGCAAAATCCGTGCATTGTAGCAGGCTGAAGGTGGTGGGGGTGAAAAGTTTGCGTTTTTTGGCAAGTTTTGTGGTGCTTTTTACCAGGCCTGATGAGTTCCATTCGCTGAAGTAAACAGATTGTCCCTGAGTCTGGAGCCACTTGTAAAGCAGGTCAATTTGGGTGGATTTTCCGCTTCCATCAATACCTTCAACAATGATGAGTTTGCCGGGCGTGTTGTTTTTTTCTAACATAGGGTCACCTTTCACGCGGGGACAATTCTTGATGATGGTTATTATACTTGAATATTGGTTGGGCTTTACTAGCAAAAAAGTGGGGTTAAATAGTGCCCCTGTAGAACGGCAGGGTTTTGACCAGATGTGGATGTCATCCACGTCCAGAGATAATACACCGTTCCGGCAATGAAAAAGGTTGGGCGTGCATTGGAATTTATTTCGTGATCCACCCAGAGGCATAAAAAACCGGCGATCATCCGTCGGTATTGGGGGGATTGTTCAGGGCCAACGGGCGGCCGGTTTAATCGTCGTCCTCATCATCCCAGTCATCCAAATCATCGTCGTCTGAGGTGTCAATCTCAATCAATTCACCGGTGGCGATGAAAATTGTTCGTTCACAGATGTTGATAACCCGGTCTGCCATTCGTTCGATATTATGAACCACCCACATGATGTAGTTGGAATGGTCGATGATGTCCGGATTGGCGATCATGGCGGCCACATTTTTATGGTAGATCTGGTTGTACAATTCGTCGACCAGGTCGTCCTCTTTCGGGATGCGGTTGGCCATGTTGACATCTTCTGCGATAAAGGCGCTCAGGGCCCGGTGGAGCATGCCCACGGCCAGGTCTCCCATGCGGCTGATCTCGCGGGCAGGGATTGGGGTGTCGTCATCGGCGATCTGGAGGGTGATTTTAGCGATCCCTTTGGCGTAATCCCCCATCCGTTCCAGTTCTGTGATCACTTCCAGGATGGCGGCCAGCAGGCGCAGGTCATGCGCGATGGGCTGCTGGGTGGCAAACACAATCAGCACCCGGTTTTCGATGGCATACCTTTTTTCATTGATCTGTTCATCGCCAC
>PWSY01000008.1 GCA_003563055.1 Anaerolineaceae bacterium
ATTTATGATTGAACTCTAATAAGTATAGTTTACTCTATTGTATATTGGGTGGCTTGTATAAGGTTGCGGTGGATATGCCCCTGGCACTGATCAAGGCAGATTGCCTATCAGAGGTTATTATCCGGCTAACGGGGATTTTGATGTCACGAATATAAAAATAGGTTTCGTTTCCAACGTGACACCAGCACTGGTCTTTGCGAGACCTCGCAGAGGTCGAAGCAATCTCGGATAGAGTTTTCTTTTTTGACATGAAATGATGAGATCACTTTGCTGTGCCCGAAATGAGAAGAAAACCCAATCGGGTGGGTTAAAAAGATCGATCCCCACCAGTGATAAACACCAATGGGGATCATGTTCTGGTTAATTTGGATGCCGGTTAGATCTTATTCCTGCACCTGCCAAAGGATGGCATAATTATCCCAGTATCCCGCCAGCAGGTACTGGCTGTCGGGGGAGAAAGCTAGGTCAGTCACCCAATCCGTTTCCCCGGTATCCTCAATCGGGATGGTGTGCAGTAGTTCATAGTCAGGCAATGACCAGATATAAATGCCGTCCGTTGCGCCAAAGGCGAACAAGCTCTCATCCGGTGAAAAGACCACTGGTGATGCATAGGTCCCGCCTCGGGACCCATGTTCTAAATCACGCGCAATGCTGCCATCGGAGACTTGGAAGAGCCTGATAACCTCGGTAAAACCATCTCTCGCCCCACCCATCGCTAAGATTTGACCATCATTGGAAAAAGCCAGGCCATCGGCGATACAATAATCCGTCTGCGGCTCGATCAGCCTTTCCAATGCAGCAGTTTCTGTATTCCAGATGAAGATCAACCCATTATTGTGACCGGAAGCCACCAGTCGGCCATCTGGTGAGAACGCCAGCGATGTCATCATCCTTCCCGCGGTCGAATCGGCAAAACCTTCGACATGCTCATTCGGGTCCATCTCAAGCATCAGCTCCCCATCACTCACACGCCAGATCCTGGTTTCCCCGCTGCGATTGCCACTGGCGATCAGAGTCCCGTCGGGTGAAAGTGCAATCCTGGGATCAAAGCCCCGATCACCGAAATCCAAGATCTCTTCACCGCTGGCGATGCTATAAGTATAAGTGCCTCCCACGCTCAGCACAATTACATCATCGCCAGGTAAAAACGCGATGCCATCGACCTGGTTTCGGACTTCAAAGGACTGCACCAGGCTCCCGTCATCGATGAGCCAGATGTCCGCTTGTGTGAAGATGCCGGTGGCAATCATGTCGCCGTTTATAGAGTAAGCGACACTGTGCACCGTCCCCTCAAAGCCGAGCCCATCAAAGTCAATCCGCCGCACCTGTTCTGGTATGAAGGCTGGTTCTTCCTCAGGCTGTGGCTCTTCAATCACCTCGGGTCCTTCTACGATAATCGGTTCTTCGACAACTTCTGGTTCGCTCGGCTCAGCCGAAAAAAGGTTACAGGCCAGCCCTGGCAGCATTATTAAAATGATTATTGCCACCAGAAGTATGGGTATGGTCTTGCTTTTCTTGAATCTCATTCTTCCTCCAATATTTCTTAAACAGTTGCTATGTAAATGGCTATAGATAGCCATTAATCATGGTTAAAATACAGATCATGGCTTGTTTTTGGGGTTGTCAGGTCTTCTTAATCTACCAATTAGCCTGGTATAGGTGGGTGGCATTTATCAGCCATCGCATCTGTATCAGTTTCGCTTAAGAGTATACCACAAGAAGGGGTGCATTTTTATTCCCAGGCAGACCAGGGGTTGTTGGGAGATCTCCCGATCACAAGATTTGGCCCCAACCTGTCGCTCTCCTGCTCATCAATGAACAGCAATCCCAGATCACCCCTTTCGTCTTTGCGAGAGCCCGCAGAGGCCATAGGAATCTCGGACAGGGATATTTTTGTCACGCAGACTTTACAGTTTGAACGTACATAATGCAGTCAAAATTCGCTAGTGGAGGTTGTTAATCTTCAGATTTGGGGCCCCATATGTGATCTAAATGACCACCAGTGCCAGTACGAGCCTGATTGGGGTGAAAGGGGATGCCATTTAGATATCAGGATTTGGGTGACACCCGGTAAATCCAGTATCATAAAATTAAAGTAACACCTCGGATAAATGAGACTTATACCGGTAAATTTGCCAAAATATAAGAAAGTTCTGAAAAGTTACATTTTGCTGAATGATAACACACATGAAAATTTATCATAATTTAGAAGAATTTCCAGCCATTTCTTCAGCGGGGAATGAGTCAGAAGTGGTGCTTAGCCAGCCATTAATTAAGGTGAATCATGAATAATCAGGATCATAAAGAACATAACCAGCCCAATCACCAAGAAAATCATGAGGATCACACTGCTCATCTTGACGGTGCCGATTCAAAGCAGCATAACGGGGATCATCAAAGCGGTCATGGTGATCACGGTACGGATCACTCAGGCCACGAACAACTTTTTCGCACACGGTTTTGGTGGTGCCTGGTATTAACCATCCCGGTTTTGCTTTACAGTGAAATGCTTCAACGCTGGTTTGGCTACACAATGCCAACCTTTCCGGGCAGCACCTGGATTCCCGTCATCTTCTCCCTGATCATTTTTGGCTATGGTGGTGTGCCGTTTCTGCAAATGGCCGTCCCCGAAATTCGATCGCGCAAACCCGGTATGATGACGCTGATCTCGTTGGCGATTTCCGTCGCCCTGATCTACAGTTTGTACGCGCAGTTCACAGACCTTGGTGAGGTTTTCTTCTGGGAGCTGGTTACTTTAATCGACATCATGCTGCTGGGACATTGGCTTGAGATGCGGTCTATCCGCAAGGCTTCAGGTGCATTAGATGAATTGGCTAAACTGATGCCCGATGAGGCTGAAAGAATTACCAGTGATGGTTCAATTGAAACTGTTTCTACCGAAGAACTTCAAAAGGGAGATCGGCTTTTGATCCGCCCTGGTGCCAGCGTTCCGGCTGATGGTGAAGTGATTGAAGGCGAATCGAGTTTGGACGAGTCCATGATTACGGGCGAATCGCGACCGGTGGACAAAAAACCTGGCTCGAAAGTGATTGCAGGGACCATCAACGGCGATGGCAGTCTGCGAGTTAAGGTGTCTGCCATCGGGGATGAAACCGCGCTTGCTGGCATCATGCGCCTGGTAGAACAAGCCCAGGGGTCAAAATCTCAGACCCAAAAATTGGCCGATAGAGCGGCTGGCTGGTTGTTCTATATTGCCCTGGGTGTTGCCGCGCTGACACTTATGGGTTGGATCATCGCGATTGGATTTGACTCGGAAGTCTTGAAACGCGTCGTGACCGTTCTGGTCATTGCCTGCCCACATGCTTTAGGGCTGGCTGTACCCCTGGTGGTGGCAATTACAACCGCATTGGGTGCCAATAATGGCATTTTGGTTCGTGACAGACTTGCACTGGAACTTGCCCGGCAAATCGACACAGTGGTATTTGATAAGACCGGAACGCTGACTGAAGGTAAGTTTGGTGTTGTGGATTTGAAGGTGACGGCAGATTGGCGTGAGGCGGATGCTCTGGCGTTAGCTGCAGTAATTGAAGGCGACTCTGAACACCCAATTGCACAAGCAATCCGCTCAGCGGCTGATCAGCGTGAACTCGAACTTCCTGAAATCAGTGGTTTTTCCGCCTTGAAAGGACGGGGTGTAAAGGCGCAATACCAGGACAGCTCAGTTTTTGTGGGTGGACCCCAGCTGCTGGAAGAGCTTAATGTGTCGCCATCGGATGAATTAACCGCATTCTCGAAATCCGCTTCTGAAAGAGTGCACAGCGTGGTTTACCTGACCGAAAATGAAGGCATTATCGCCGCTTTTGCAGTGGCGGATGTGATCCGCCCAGAGAGTCACGAGGCAATTGAGCGGCTTCATGGGTTAGGGATCGAAGTTGCCATGTTGACCGGCGACAGCCAATCGGTTGCTGAAGCTGTGGCGGCCGAATTAGGCATTGACCAAATCTTTGCCGAAGTCTTACCGGAGGACAAAGACCAGAAGATCATCACGCTGCAGGAGAAAGGTAAACGGGTGGCGATGGTAGGTGACGGCGTAAACGACGCGCCGGCACTTACCCGGGCTGATGTCGGAATCGCAATCGGTGGGGGTACTGATGTGGCAATCGAATCGGCTGGGCTGATCCTGGTGAGAAGCAACCCACTGGATGTGGTCAAGATTTTCACTTTGAGTCAAGCCAGCTACCGCAAGATGATCCAGAATCTCTGGTGGGCTGCTGGATACAATATCATCGCCTTGCCTCTCGCTGCCGGCGTTTTGGCCCCCTGGGGTATTTTACTTTCGCCGGCAGTTGGGGCGGGGCTTATGTCATTGAGCACCATCATTGTGGCAATCAACGCCCAGTTCTTACGCAGAACCACACTGACGGATTGACGTCGGTGGGTTTGGGAGATGTGGGATTGGCACGTACGCATCTCGTATATCTGGTCCTTGCGAGACCTCGCAGAGGTCGAAGCAATCTCTATTGTCACGTAGGCTTCACAGATAGAACGTTCATAATTTAACCATAATATGCTAGCGAAGGTGACTTTATAATAAATTCTCATCACCATACGTGACCTACATGGTTATGTTGCTATCGACATAATATTTAGAGTTACACAACGCAGGTCATTTTATGGCTCGAAGACGAGATCACTTCGCTGTACTAGAGATGAAAAAACCGGAAAGGGCAAGGTTGGTTATAATTCTGCTATGAAAAGTTTGGTTAGATTGATACCTACGAAAATGAGAAAGTAAAGCGCATTGTCCACAATACCAAAGATCTTAATCGTTTGCGACGTGCCAGGGTGGGCCTTCGACAATGTGTCTTCCGCCTTTATGAAGGAACTTCAGGGAGAATTTGATTTTTCTAAGGTCTATGCTCAGGATTTACCTGTCATCAATCATCAGGATTATGACCTGGTTTATTGCATGTATTGGAAGACTGATTTTCTGCAAAGAAATTTCATTCCAAAGAAGAAATTGTGCATTCAAGTGGCCAGTTTTTGGAGTTGGCAGGAAATATATCAGATAACTGTAGAGCAACTTGTCGAAGATTACCTGGATCAGGCTTGCGCTGTATCCACGAATTGCCCGGGGTTATTTGATCTGATATCCCCCCTGCATCCATATGTCTTTTTGAATCCCGCAGGCGTTGATGTTGAGAAATTCCATCCCCACCCGCCCAAATCAACAACCAACGATCAGCCTTTGTTTGTCGGCTGGACAGGCGGTACGGACGCACATGGTGGCAATAAAGGGCTCTTTGATATCATTGAACCGGTCTGCCAGTCACTAGAAAATGTACACTTACACGTCGTCAGCAAGGAAAATCATTGGCTTCCCCATCATGAAATGCCCAAGTTTTACCGGGATATTGATGTTTATCTTTGTGCCAGCAAATCCGAGTCCACGCCTAACCCGGTATTAGAGGCAGCAGCCTCAGCGCGTTGTGTGATCTCCACCCCAGTGGGGATTGTGTCAATGTTGATTACAGATGGGCAAAATGGTTTCATTGTCCGCAGAGAACAAGCTGATATTCGGGCTGCATTGCTCAAGCTCCGGGATAACCGCGATCTTTGTGCGCGAATGGGGATCAACAACCGGCGGGTGATTGAAAAGGATGGCTGGTCCTGGAAATACCGGTCTTTGAATTACAAGCATATGTTTACTGAGATTATTAACAAAGATTGACAAGATTTCTAATGTCAGATGACCTGGTTCCTGTAATCAATGTGAAGGTTGCGGGGTGTGAAGGCAGCAGACCTTTGATGAGATCACTACTCTGCGCGCTTGCTGACAAGAGATGATGAGATCACTTCACTGCGCTCGTGATGACAACAAAGGATGTGGGTCACGTTTACAACTTGACACCCACCCATCTCAAATAATAGGTCATTGCGAGACCTCTTAGAGATCGAAGCAATCTCAGATCGAACAGATATAAGGTAACTACCATTTACTTGAGAAGGTTAATTATCGTCAATCTCATATCGCCATACGTCACCTACAGGGTTATATTTCCAACCTAACACTATTTAATAGCACAGGTTAGAGCTGAATCTCAGGCTATAACGCGGAGACTTTGATCCATTTACCTTGATGTTTTGGGGAAGATTTGGTAGGGTTTATTGTGAGGATACATATTATGGGTATATGTTTGAATCCAGGAAAACCTCAACCCATTCATTAGATCTGAGGAGCGATGTAAGCATGTTTAAGGCCAAGATGACCATTTTTACCGTTTTGTTGATGTTAACCGCCCTGATTCTGACAGCCTGCGGCAGCGCAGCTGAAGTTGTAGCGCCTGAACCCGAAGCCGACGTACCTGAACCTGAAGCTGAAATCGGGCTAGATGGCGACTGGATGCCCGATGACACACCGCCATACCCCCATGCCCAGTTCATGCGAGATCGGTTAGACCCCGCGCTTGACCAGGCATTTGGAATTGAAGCAGTGCATTATCACACTTTTGGCCCAGGGGAGACGTATAACGTCCGCTATGCGCTGCAGAATGTTCAGGAAGGTGAGGCGTTCTATTTGGCTCTTGGGGAGATTTTTGAGGAGGTGTTTGACTTTCAGGTATGGGATGATTGGGAGACAGCCGAGTCGTATTTTGCAACACATGATGAGTTGCCGGATGTTATCGGCGTGATGCTTAATTACGAAGATTCGGCCTATTTCTGGGATGTGGGATTTGATGGGACTTACCTGATCTTTGCACCTTTTTAGATGCTCATAGGATCAGAACATTTGCATCACAATATCTAAAAATGTGATTGAATTCTAAAATAATTGAACAGGCAGCATATCCAGGGTGCCACCCAAGCCCCGATGTGCTGCCTTTTGTTTATCAGTGATGGTGATATTCTTTGCAGTGGGGGATCTTGCATCGATCGGCGATTACCATCGACGAGGATGAGAGAGCCGATATATGGCATTGTCGGACACCAGCACATCTCATATAGGCGGTCATTGCGAGACCTCGCAGAGGTCGAAGCAATCTCGTATGTATATTTTCGTAACGTAGGCTTCACAATTTGAACGGATAATAAGCAACC
>PWSY01000175.1 GCA_003563055.1 Anaerolineaceae bacterium
GGTTTTTCGAGAGCAAACCCCATCCTGGGTGGTTTTGAAGCCTGGATGGATGGAGGGTACCCCCTGGAGCAATAATTATAAAAACCAATAAAATTCAAAGACCTTCCCAGTTTCTCGCGGGAAGGTCTTTATCTTCCTGATCGACGGCGAAGCCAGTCCGTCCCCAGAACCAAGAAGACGGAAAAAATACCCAACAGCAGCCCAGCCCCATAAGCACCAATGTACTGGCGGTCATCCAGTGCCCTGAAAATGTATACGGTCAATGTCTCGGTTCGGCCAATAATCCCGCCCCCTATGATCAATACCGCGCCAAATTCACCCAACGCACGGGCAAAGGTTAATGTCAACCCATAAATCAAGCCCGGACGCAATGCTGGCAATGTCACCAAAAAGAAGGTCTGCAAGCTGTTAGCGCCTAATGTCTCAGCAGCCTTTTCCTGTGTCGTGCCAATTTCTTCCAATACGGGGATCAACTCCCGGATCATAAATGGAAGGGTAACAAATAATGTTGCTAAAACCATCCCAGGTGCTGCAAAAGCGATTCTAATACCCAAAGTATTTAAAAGTGGCGCCAGGACGCTGTTGCGCCCAAATAAAAGCAGCAACATGTAGCCAGCAACCACCGAGGAAACAGCAAAGGGAATGTCGATCAAGCCATTCAAGAACCACCGACCGATAAAGCGATCGCGCACCATCATCCAGGAAACAATGGTTCCAAAAATTGTGTGAACCACTATCACAATCAAGGCAATCCAGAAAGTCATCCAAATCGCACCAAGAACCTGCGGTCTGGTAATGGCTTGAATCAGGGGTGGCATGCCTTCACTGAGAGCATTGATAATCAGTGTCACTACCGGCCCAAGGATGAGGCCGCCAACATAAAACACCACGATGAGGATCAAAATGCGCTCAACCCAAACCGTACTTTTCTCGGTAGGTTTTTTCACATGTTTTTCACCGACAAATCGCTGTTTTTTGCCCAATCGCCAGGTGATTCTCATTGTGATTTCCTTTTTCTTGTCCACCTTTGCAGCAGGCTGACCAGAATAATGCTGCTAAAGGCAACAGCCATCATGACAATGGACACTGCGCTGGCACCCAGCCTGTTCTCTGATTCGACCTGTCCTAAAACATAAACGGCTGCTGTTTGTGAATACATGGGGATGTTACCAGCCACAATGATGATGGACCCAAACTCACCAATTGCCCGGGCAAAACTTAAAAATCCTCCGCTGACAATCGGCAAGGACAGATGAGGAAAAACAATTTTCCTGAAGATCGTCCATTGATTCGCACCCAGAGTGGCAGCCGCATCTTCCTGACGTCGATCTATCTCCATTAAGACTGGTTGAACAGACCGTACCATAAAGGGAAAGGTGATAAACAGCAGGGCGAGTATGATACCTGGCGGCGCAAAAATTACCGATATACCAAAATTAGTTTGCAGCCAAGCGCCTAAGGCACGTTGTGGGCCAAACATAATCACCAGCATCACACCTGTTACCAGGGTGGGAATTGCAAGGGGCAGGTCGATGATAGCATTCAGCATATTCTTGCCCGGAAAATTATAACGTACCATCACATAAGCTGTCAGGGTGCCCATCACCATATTGATAATGGTCATCACACCCGAAGTCCAGAAGGTCAATTTCAACGCATGCCAGGCGGCTGGCAGGGTAATCTGGAACCATAATCCAGCTAAACCTTCCCGAAGGCCATCCTGAAGGATCACAAGGATGGGAATGATCAGGAGGACGACCAGATAGATCATTCCCATTGATCGAATCCCCCAACGCCCCCATTGAGGCCTGCGAAGGCTGGCTGTCTCTTTAAGGGACGGTAGTGCCTTCTCGGTCATTGCCCCTGCCATTCAAGAATGATCTGATCATAAATACCGCCAATGCCAAAGAAATCATTGGTAACCACATCCCAACCACCAAAGTATTCGATCGTGAAAAGATCTTCCACCGGGGGATATTGATCCTGTGTTATTTCGGCCACTTCGGGATCGAGTGATCGCAACCCATGCTTGGCAAAGATTTTCTGTGCCTCTTGCGTAAAAAGAAAATCAATAAACGCTTCCACAACCGCTCTATTTCCATATTTATCAACATTCTCATCGATCAAAGCGATCGGATTTTCAATCAGCAGTGTTGAACGTGGGATCACCAATTCATAGTTTTGCCCGGCTTGTTGACCGACCAGCACTTCATTCTCATAGGTGATAGCTACATCACCCACACCTTTTTCAAAATTCGTGATGCTTTCCCTTGCGGTAGCATCCATGATGCTGACATTTTGTAAAACAGAGAGAAAGAATGCGCGAGCAGCTTCTTCACTATTTGCTTCCACCCCCGTCACATAACCTCTTTTAGCAGCGCCATATAAGCCCATAATATTCCACATGGCTCCTCCACTCGACCGGGGGTTAGGTGTGAGCACATTCAGGCCTGGTTTAATCAGGTCTTCCCAATCTGCTATTTGTCGAGGGTTCCCAGGCCTCACGGCAAAGCTGACAATGGATGTACTGACCATACCGTTATAAGGCAAACTGCGCCAATCATGGGTGATCAAACCAGCCTTTTCGATCCTGGTGATGTCTGCCTCAAGTGACAGCGCAGCAATATCGGCTTCAAATCCCTCTACAATCGCCCTGGATTGCGCACCAGATCCTAAGTAAGACTCCTCAAAAATGACAGATTGACCGGTTTGTTCCCTCCAGTATGATTGGAACAGCGGGATGATCTCTCGGTAAGCTTCCCGCGGTGTCGTGTACGCAGCCAGCACAATTCGCACCTGATCACCCGATTGCCCACCCGAGCCTGAACAGGATGCCAACAAGCTGCTGATGATTAATGTGAAAACAATGAACATTTTAAAGCATTTCATTTTAACCTCCCGAAGGGATTTTGATTTCTTAATGTTGGCTGGGATTGAATGATTAAGAACGAACAATTTTCAACGGAAGTCAGAATTGACCCAATTACACCACTTAAGCCCTTTTGTTTTAACAGCTCCGGTAAAGGTGCACCCAAAACAACCAGGTCATAAGCACCGTTTTTCATCTCCTCCTGGACAGCAGCGACCAATCCACCGGTCTTTATTTTCGTCTCTGCAGGGACTCCATATCGAACCAGACTGCTTTGCCCACCTGACAAGAATCGCTCCACACGCTTCCGATTGAAATCATCATGCAGCTCATCGGGAAGTACGGTCATCAAAGTTGCTTCTGCCCCTAAATGCCGGAGAAAACGCCCGGCAAAAACGACAGTATCCTTTGCAGGTTCACCGCTTGCCAGACAAATCAAAGCTTTTCCAAGTCGAACGGTTGGTTCTGTCGCCAATAATAAATGGTGTTCACCAACGCTTAATACTTTTTCTGGCTGGTCAAGACCTGCAGTCGGTCGCCAGCCAAGGACAGCCAGGTCGATGTGTTTTTTTTCCACTGCTTCAGCAATCGCAACTTCGAAAGGTGCCCCAGAGGTCAGTGTTTGAAGGGAGGCCATGCCACTGCCGATTTGTTTTCTGGCAGTCTGGATGTGATCATGAAGGCGGTCCTTGTTTTCTTCCAGACCCAACATTAAGACATGGGCATGTGCCATTCGAGCCAAATAACCACACATAGAAATCGCAGATTGGCTGCGTAGTGACCCATCCGTGAGGAGAAGAAAATTTAATCCAGGGTGTGAAAGCACATGCAATCGGCGGATACCCACCCAGGCATCTTTACCTAGTGAAAGGGGCAGATTGGTGCTTTGCTCCGCAGAACGGTTTACCTCCATGACAAACCCGGACAGGCCAAAGGGGATTGAGGGAGAGATTGCCCGAACGCCCTGAATAGCGGGTATTTCTACTTGAAGGCGTTCATTAGAGCCGTTGAACCCTTTCTCAATTATTCGCCCCTTGCCAAGAGGTAAACAACCTAATTCTCCTTCGGATCCGGCGAGCGCCACATCTTCTGGTCTGAAGAGGATCTGTGCGCGGTCATTCGAGCTGAGATGAATGGTTTCTTCTGGTATCGGAAAAGAATTGCTGCCAATATAGACTTGATCCTCATTAATGTTCCCTAACAATAAATTCGCAGAACCCAAAAATGAGGCCACGTATTCCGTCCTGGGATATCGGTACAAATCCTGTGGTGTACCCACCTCAATCAACCGACCATAATTCATCACACCAATCCGGTCTGCTAAATCGAAAGCTTCTTCCTGATCGTGGGTAACCAATATGGCGGCAACACCAGATTGACGTTGAATTCTCTTCAAGCTGCGACGCAGATCGACCCGGATTTTTGCATCCAATGCACCCAGAGGCTCATCCAGTAGAAGCACATCCGGCTCCAAAGCTAACGCCCGGGCCAGGGCCACTCGTTGTTGCTGACCCCCTGAGAGCTGACCTGGCATTCGCTCACCAAGGCCCACCAAACCAACCAGCTCTAACAACTCGTCCCTTCTGGTTACCCGTTCCAATTTGGGGACTTTACGAATCTTTAACCCAAACTCAATATTCTGTGCCACACTCATATATTGGAATAAGGCATAATTTTGAAACACGTAACCAATACGTCTTTTTTGTGTTGGCAGATAGGTGACATCTCGATCATGCAATAAGACCTTACCTTTATCAGGGGCGATCAGGCCAGCGATGATATTAAGAACCGTTGTTTTACCACTGCCGCTCGACCCCAGCAAAACAAAGAACTCCCCATCTTTAATTTCGAGGCTGATATTATTCACAACTGCCGTGTGATCAAAATACTTACTGATATTTTCAAGTCGAATCGACATTGAGCCCTCAACAATTCAATGACAAAAAGCGCAAAATATATTTGTTAAAAAATTGTATCGGTTGCTCGTGACTTTCATAGTGACAAGGTTGTGACAAATTAGTGATAAAAAAGGATAATATTTTCCCCTGACAAGCGTTATTTCATTTTATCGCAAATCCATAACCCACACCGGGTCGGTTATGGATCAATACCGGATCATCCGGTGTGAGCTCAATTTTTTTCCGTAAACGTCGCACCAATTGTCGTAACATTTCTGAATTTCCCCCACCAGGCCCCCACACATGATCAATAACCATTTCAGTAGGAAGAACTTGACCCATATTCAGCATCAAATAATCCAACAAACGTGCCTCCAATTTTGTCAGAGAAACTGGTTCATGTCCATCACGCATAAACTCCCTCAAATTAGGGTCGAACATAACATCATCGTGAGCGTAAGGGGCCAAATTTTGAATGCGTGCGCTATCGGAACGCCGCAACACAGCCTTAATCCTGGCAACAAGCTGCCTGGGTGAAAAAGGTTTCTGAACGTAATCATCTGCACCAAAATCCAAGCCGCGCAGGATATCCTCTTCATCATCACGTACTGTTAATAAAATGATTGGAACCTCAGAAATTTTTCGTATGTTGCGGCATACGTCAAATCCATCCTTCAATCCCGGCGCACCTGGGATATTGATATCCAGCACAATTACTTCCACTGGCACCTGATTGAATAGGTTCATAGCCGATGGCGCATCATATGCGAGATACGGCTCAAAACCAGAACGCCGTAATGTAAAAGCCAATAAATCGGCCAACGTACGATCATCATCGACAATCAAAGCTTTCATGATTAATCTCCTTTGGCAAGCGGCAATGAAAACCAGAAAATAGCACCTTTATCTTCTTTATTCTTAAAACCAACTTTACCATGCTGCGTTTCAATAATGGCTTTCACCACAGAAAGGCCAATCCCCAGTCCAAGTTGTGGAAATTCCTTCCCTAAATCATGTGTGGTGAATCGATTGAAAAGCTTGTTATGTAATTCATTGGGCACCCCGCCGCCCTGGTCCTGCACCTCAACCACAACATGCTCCTTTAATAACATGGTATTGATGAAGATCTTCCCATTCGCCGGGCTCTGCTTGATGGCATTCGAAAGTAAGTTAAGCATTGCTTGAATCGTGCGCCGTTGATCTGCGTTGACCAGATATGCGGGCTTTGGTTTAGGCAGACAAATTGAAACACCATATTTAGAGGCAATAGGCTGAATGGTGTTAACAGCTTCCACCAAAATCGCACTCAATAAAACAGGCCGTGGAATCATTTTGAACCGACCAGCTTCAATACTGGCTGCTTCGATCAAATTATTTATCAGGGTTTGAAGGTCAATGATACCAATCTTCAATACATTCAATAATTCCATCGTTTCATCTGGCGAGAGGCTGGGGACCTGTTCCATCAACAATTCGACAGATGCAGCCAATGCGGAAAGTGGTGTTCGAAACTCATGGGTGATATTTGCTAAAAACGCGCCTATCAACCGGTGGACACGTTCTTCATCGGTTACATCACGGACAACCAGAGCGATATCTGCATTACCGGCATCAGGTGGGATAAATTCAGAGGCTGAAACAACAAGTACCACTTCTCGATCCATTATTCTAACTGGAATTTGCCGGCTCTGATTGGCATCCGGTATCTGGTGGCTGAAGAGGTTTTCTCCCGAGCTTGGTTTGAAGAGATCATCAACCGGGTGACCCAGGATATAAGCAAGCTCTTTTCCCAATATGCGCTCTATTGCTTCACTGGCATAGGTCACACGATTTTTCTCATCAATTGTTATGATCCCCTCAACGATTGAATCCAGCAAGTTTTCAATCCAGGCTTTTTCTGTTCGTAGTTGGTCAAGCGAATGTTTCAAGCTAACCCGCGCATCTTCCAGTGCATTGGTTAATTGAACAATCTCCCAGATATCAGACTCTTTGGTCAACCGAGTCGAAAGGTCACCTTTGCGCAGGGCCATCGCCGAACTTGCTAGATGATTGAGTGGATGGCTGATCCGCCGTGATATTAGAACAGCAACAAAAGCACCAATCACACCGACAGTTAAAAAAGTTGCCAGTATAACTGTCCGCACCTGTTGATTCACCACTCGAAGGGCTTCAATGTCCATTAACCCAATCAGTTCAAATGACCCCTGATCAGGCAAAGGGATTCTGGCAACCATATATGTATGATCACCTGCGCTGTTCTCTTTCAATATCAATTCTTGATAGTGCTTAAGTTCATGAAATTGACCAGTCAATGCACGATCATCTATATCTGGCATGGTGGTAACGCTGCTCAGGCCATTATCAAAAAGAAAATAATTCATACCTGATTGTGTTTGAAATTCACCCAGGATGGAGATAGCTAATTTCCCAACCACGACATGGAACTCTCTTGTATTATCATTTACAAGCTCGCCCCTTGAAAGAATCCACACCTCGCTATCTGCAGTGTGAAAGGCGTGGATAACATCTGGGGCGCAAAGCTCAACGCCATCATCAACACCGGCCCAGGCAATAACCTCACTGGGAACACAAAGGACAATGACATCAATACCTGAATTTGCCAGAAAATCCTCTAAGTAGCCTATCAGCAGTTCTATATCTTCACCATTAAAAACAAGCTGCCGTAATGCCGGCCTTTCTGTAATTAATGACCCCACTCTTTCAAGCTGGTTGATTTTATTATCAAATAAAGCAATCGTTGTTTGATTGGTTTGGTCCAGCAGAGCGCGTAGCTGGATTTCGGTTTGACGGCCCAATAAATACGTCACAGGTATCCCCAGCATGATGACGGTCCCCATGGTAAAGAGTGTAAAAATGAGGATTAACTGAACTGCAAACTTTTTGGCCGTTATCCAACGAACCATCTTGTTTCCTCAAATATCCCTAATATCGTGATATAGGTTGAGCTCTACCAAAGCCAAACCCTCACAAATTCAACAACGAATTTCCAGCCAGGTGGTATCCAGAATTAAACCTACTATAACATCAAAAAACGATCCTGGCAATTATTATGTCATATAGCACACCAAACACCATATGCCGTGTCAGGCATCATATACCATAAACCTTTCCTGATAACATCCAATCGGCAATTTTATTCTTGTTCACTCAGGCAAAAACTAACGGGAAACTATTTTGGGATTGCTCTACACGCCAATTGGTCGACGCGCTCATTCATGACATTTCCAGCATGTCCCCGTACCCAGCGCCAATCGATATCGTGGCGCGTGATCTCTTCGTCTAGCGCTTTCCACAAGTCAATATTGGCGAGCTTGCCTCCCTTTCGCCGCCAGTTACGTCGTTTCCAATTTGGCAGCCATTCTGTAACCCCTCTTTTTAAGTACATTGAATCCGTATATAGGATAACTTTGCAGGACTCCATTAACGCACGTAAGGCTTCCAATGCAGCCTGCAGTTCCATGCGATTATTGGTTGTAGCCTTTTCACCACCAGACAAGGTTTTTTGATGAGGCCCATAGCTCAGGATGGCACCCCAGCCACCCGGCCCCGGGTTGCCCTGGCAGGCACCATCGGTATAAATGGTAACAACAGGTTTTTCGGTCATCAGGGTGAAACGGTTTCCAGTTCGATAATATTGGAATCAAGCTCCTCTAATCGCATCAGGGTTTGATCTGTCTCGGCTTGAAGAAGCCTGAAGATAGCGTCCTGTAATACCCAGCGTGCAATTCCCCAGTTACTATAAACCGGAACAGGTTCTGCAACATCAATGAGCTCTTTTGCCTGCCCCCATTGCGGGTATTCCCTTATAAAATCGTTTAAATATTCCGAGGCTGACTGACGCACCGGTAATGAAAAACCAGCATGAACAAGTTTTGCCTGTACTTCTGGCTCCAGCAGGTACCGTGCAAATATCCAGGCAGCCATCTGGCTCTCAGATGTATTGGCTGTAATCGATAGCCCGGGACCATCTACAGTTATTTTCTGACCATCAGGCCCCGGGAAACCTATCACAACCCATTCGTCAGCACTTTCTGCCATTTCCATCCAACCCGTTTGAATTGGGATCTGATCCAGTCTGCCGGCATAGACCAGGGCAAAACGATCAACAAAATAAAAATAGGGGTCTGGGTCTCGAGAAAACCAACTGCAACCAAGATTTTTTACAGACCATAAATACGAAAATGCAGCCTGCCCGACTTCATTATTAAAAGTGGGCGTTTCATCGGTTGGCAATACACCCCCGAAAGCAAAGTACCAACCGGTCAGCACAGTGGGGTCAAGGTTAATCAGCCAACCACCAGAACCATCCGCTTTATCTTCATCCTGCCAGTTATAAAAAGTGGCTTCACAAGCTATATCTTTGAAATCCCCTTCATCACCAGGAATACCGATAAAACCAAGTTCTTCTGCCCAGGTCTGGTTGAAATACAATACCGTGGCTTGCGGTGCAACCGGCAAGGCAATTAATGCCTCGTGAATAGTGAAGGGTTCAAAGAAAACTGGGAATAAATCCTCGATGTCCTCGGGCGAAAAACCCCATTCTGGATCATCAAAATAGTTTGACAAATTAATGGTGTAAAAATCCCCCCTGATTGTTGATAAATTATAAGGTGTTGCAGCGATCAACCCGGGAACATTGCCATTATCGACATCAAATTGCAGTGATTCCAATAAAGCCCATTCACCGCCATACGCCTCCACCTCGACACGGATTCCATAGGGGTTTTCTCTCGAAAATTCTTCGACTATTTCAACCAAAGCACTGGCAATCCCCCCCACCCAGGGATGGGAAAAACGCACCACAACACCTGAAAGGCTTTCCGGATCAATGTCCAGAAAAGCAGGCCTTGTCGGTGTTGGTGTTATTGTGGATGTTTTCGTCAACGTGGCCGTCTGCGTGACGGTTGGACTGGAGAAGGGCGTCTGTGTTCCTTGCGGAGTCTGAATAGCAGATTCTTGAGGTGTTTCAGCACATCCAAACAGGGTCAGGGTCACAACCAGTGTCAAAATCAGGTAATGCTTTTGAATAGAAACTTTTAATTTTCGCATGTGATTTAAGAGTGCCTATTTTCAGTTTAACAAATTCAGTAGAACAAATCGCTCATTGTACAATCACCAATGGCACAGGAATAAAAATAAGGATAAAGATCACCAGGGCAATCAGTCCCAGTATTTTCCGCTTGCGGTCAACAGTCGTGATCTGGTCGAGTGGTTCTGCATAACGCTGGCCGAACAAGAAAACCAGGGCAGCCCACAACCACCAACCTTGCCAGAAAAACCCCATGACCCCAAGCGCACCAAGCACAAAGGGGAACGTTCTTTTGGCTTTGTTTTTCCCCAATAAAACATAGAGGATATGGCCCCCATCCAATTGGCCTGCTGGAATCAAGTTAATCGCAGTCACAAAGAGACCCGCCCAACCGGCCCAGGCGACCGGGTGAATATGAACATCCAGACCTCCCAACGGAACCGGTGAACCGGTAAAGAGGTATCGAACCCAATAGAGAAATGGGGATAAATCACCATAGGATACCGGTTGGGGTAATAATTCCCCAAAGGTGATGTACTTTGCAAACAGGTAAAATATCGAGTTGCCTTCTAGGAAAACAACATAACCTTCTGGCAACTCAGCTTCTAGGGGGCCCAGACTGGAAAGATTGAGTCCAATCAACAATACAGGGATGGCCACCAGCAGTCCAATCAGGGGGCCGGCAATGCCGATATCAACCAGATGTTTTTTGTTCTTTGGCACTTCTTTCATATTGATAAAGGCACCCATCGTTCCAAAAGCACTGAAGGGAAATGGAATAAAATAAGGCAGCGTCACCTTTTCTCCCCTGGAACGCCCGACAATATAATGCCCCAGTTCATGGGCCAGCAAAATTCCCAACAGGCTGACCGCAAAGGGCCATCCCTGAAGGATAAATTGAAGAATGCCACCCAGGGATGCCAAAGCCTGCGGATCAGGCTCAACAGCGGAGAATTGCGCACCGGTGAACATCACACTGAGAATTGTCAAAATAAACAAGACGATATTGACCCATATCGGGCCGAATTTTGGCTCCGGTCGCTTATCCGTGATTAATACGAGATGCTCATCATCCGCTTTTCGGAATAAAGGCATCAATCGGAAGGGCAGTAACGCGTGAGCTAACTGGTCATAGGCGGCTTCACTGTCATCCGCCTTGAGCCGGCCTGCATAACGGACACGATAGCCTTCTTTCGTCCCACCCGATGTAATGCTTCGGATGGCAAAAACTTTTTTTACCTGGTGAGTGATATCATCTATGCTGATGGTGATGCCTGATGCGTTTTTTTGATCCATAAAATATCCAATCGATACCGGTATATTATAGTACCTTTAAATACTATAATTAAACCACGAGGTTGTTAACCCTCAAAACCAACAGATTTCAGCTGATTCAAAACGATGTATAAAAACGATGGAAACGCCATCATTACAGCAAGGAAATAATGAGGAACAGGCAAATCTGGTAATGACACGGTTTGTCCGCTGCAACCAGACCGAAGCAAACTTTGTTGATACACAAAACTATCAGATCAACGCTGGCGAAAACACCCTATATGCATCCAGTTACCCAATGTGCTAGAATCCTGCTATGACCGTTTTTGACCATTTCACCAGACCAATCCGTAATATGTGGGATCATATGTGGCGCATTCTACGCTTCATTGTCCTGCTGTTGATAGCATCATTCCTTTTAGGAGGAGCGGTCATTCCGTTTGGCGGGTTTAACACGCAAGTGCGCGCCTTTACCCGTGATGTTGAGTTCGATTTCGCCACCTGGACTTTGAAGGCATTAGGCAACAAGGTGTCTGGTTGGGCTTTATCGATTGAGCGTTTTATTGAACCTGAATTACAGAGTCAGATCGTCCTCGATACACTTGAGCAGGTTCGCAAAGTCAACCAACTCAACGCTGAGTTAGTGATGCTCTATTCTGACCCAACCATCCAGGGCCGCGATTATTTCAGTCGGGATTTAAAAGCAGTATTGCAACAAGAGCAGGCATTGCTTGATTCAATGGCGCCAGTAGCTGAATCAATCCTGCAAAACCAATTAATGGACGTGTTACGCGATGTCGGCATGGATATGTTGGGCCAGGTGATCCCCCCTCCCCTCTATCAAACCAGCGCCACTCCCAACAACCTGATCATCTCACCCCGCACCGAAATCCGGCAGGTCATGAGTATTTCCCTGACACCGGGGTTTCCAACCGATTATAGAGACGCCATTGAAGAAAAGATCTTCAACAAACTCGACCATGCTGCCCTGGTGGCCCCCGTTGGTGGGATCGGCACCTATCCAAACATGGTCATGCAAACCACCGACCTTGTGTGGCTGACAGAGGTGATTGCACATGAATGGGTGCATAACTTCCTGACCCTACGTCCGCTCGGAGTTCGCATTTTCACCAGCCCGGAACTTTATACCATCAACGAGACCACCGCCACCCTGGCAGGTGAAGAACTTGGGCTATTGATCTTAATTAAATACTACCCAGACCATGTGCCACCAGAATTAATCCAACCCCCTCCAGACTCGGTACATACACAATGGGAATTCGAACCTGACCCGGACATCTTCGATTTCAGGGAACAAATGCGCATCACCCGTGTAGAAGTTGACCATCTGCTTGCCAATGGCGAGGTGGAAGCCGCCGAAAGCTACATGGAAACAAGGCGTACCTTTTTTTGGGAAAATGGCTACCCCATCCGAAAACTTAACCAGGCTTATTTCGCTTTTTATGGTGCTTATAATGCCGCCCCAGGAGGGGGGCCCTCCGGTGAAGACCCAGTTGGCCCAGCTGTGGTCGCGTTCCGGGAATCATTCAATAGCCTGGCCGATTTCCTCAACGCCATATCCTGGGTTACGTCCTTTGAGGACCTGTTAGACTTGATGAGAACCTGAACACGCCATTATAAGTCATCCGAACCAGGTAGGTCATCAGCCAATTCTGGCATTTCCCTTTCAATTTGTTCCGGGTCTTGCCCTTTTTCGAGCCGAGATACCACCTCATCAAATTCCGGACCAACCTCTTCCCCAAGCTCAGACCCCATCTGGCGCATCAGGCGCCCCAGGGCTTTTGGGTCATCCTCAATCCCGCTCAACTTGGATGGGTCAACCATATCTTCGATGCGACTTTCCTCGGATTTTGCAAATCGAATTTTTCCAATCCGACGCTGAACACGCTCACTTCCACACTTGGGGCAGGTCACCTTCTTCTGATCATATTCAGCATAGGAAAAAAACAGCTCAAATTGTTCCCGGCATTCAATACAACGATAATCATAAGTAGGCATTGGCATTTCTCCAGTTCAAGTTCTAAAATACATTATAATCAATGATTGGACTGCATCCAAGAAATTTGTTCATCTAAGTCACCAAACCTTATTTTACAGGTTCACACAAGAAAGTTAAGCAACTTTATAAATGACAATAATTGATTTTGATTTAAAAAAACCCACAAAAACGCCCCTCCTGATTGTTATCTCAGGTCCTTCGGGAATCGGTAAGGACACCGTTGTCCAGGGATTGAAAGACCGTCAACTGCCTTTCCATTTTGTAATTACAGCCACGAGCCGAGCTCCACGCGAGAACGAAGTTGACGGCGAAGATTATTTTTTCTATAGCAAAAACACTTTCGAGAAAATGATCCAAGAAGGCCAATTTTTAGAACATGCTTGGGTTTACTCTGCCTATAAGGGCGTACCAAAAGCGCATGTCAGAGAAGCGCTGGAGAGTGGCGAAGATGTGGTCATGCGTCTGGACGTCCAGGGTGCCCAAACCGTCCGCGAGCTCTGTCCGGATGCAATCTTGGTTTTCCTGACAGCCCATAGCAAAGCAGAGTGGCTGCAACGCCTCAGAGATCGCCGGAGCGAAACGGAAGAAGAACTGAATTTGCGCATTAAAACTGCAAAAGCCGAATACGAGACCCTCGATATATTCGATTATATTGTCGTCAACGAAAACAATAAACTAAGCCAAACTTTAGATGTGATTGAAAGCATTATTTTAGCTGAGCATCACCGGATTCAGCCCAGGAAGGTTCAGTTATGAACGATCATCCCTCAAAAGCAGATTTTCAACCTCCCCGTGAACCTGTGCAGGTAAAAATGCCTGAACGAACACCCTTTGTTACCTATGCATTAATCGGGATAACTGTCGTTATCTTTGCTTTCCAATACCTTATCCTTAATTTAACCGGCAATGATTTCCTCTTTTTCTTCGGTGGCAAGATTAACGAATTGATCTTGCTTGGTCAGATTTGGCGCTTTTTTACCCCAGCCCTGTTGCACGGCTCAATTCTTCACATTGCTGTCAATATGTATGCCCTGTACATCATAGGGCGCAGGCTGGAAAGGTTTTATGGCCATGGACGCTTTTTACTACTGTATGTATTGTCAGCATTCGCAGGCAATGTTCTCTCATTTGTTTTAACACCCGCCCCTTCTTTAGGTGCATCCACCGCCATATTTGGTGTTTTTGCCGCAGAAGGCATGTTCATCTATCAAAACCGAGGGCTATTTGGCCCCGAAAGAACACGGCATGCTCTCTTTAACCTGTTAATCATCCTGGCGATCAATCTCTCTTTCGGTTTCATGCCTGGCACCAATATCGACAATATGGGTCATATCGGCGGCTTGCTTGGTGGCATCTTCTTTGCCTGGAAAGCCGGTCCTACCCTACAAATCACCGGGCAACCACCTTTCTTTCTCGTCGCAGATACCCGCAAAAAAGACGACATCCTTATTGCCTGCCTGGTTGTGGCTTTGGGCTTTTGCATCATTGCCGTTATCCCCTTTATTAGTGCGTGAGGGTATCAATCTTTACCCCCTGACCAATTAAAAAGCCATTTGAAAGGCTCAAATGGCTTTTCTGGTAGAGATTGACATGTTTTATTCAATCAGGAATAGATCACCTGCGGTTGTGCCTTTCACCTCAGGGAAGAAATATTGCCATGCATGGGCTGGCAACACCTGGAATGCACCCCTCTGCAGGGGCAGCAGTTCATAGGTCAATGTATATATGCCAGGTGGGACACGGTCAGCTGTCCAAAGGACATGGGTGTCATAAACTTGTGGTTCATTGAAATACCACCAACCCCAACCTCCTCTAAAAGGTGCCCTGGGATCGTATAAGGTTTCGTAGTCTGTCGCAACCGTTTGAGATGTCAACAATCTCCGGTTGAGAACTTCAGTGCCAGCTGGGATATAATCTTCGATCATCAAGTTAGCCATCTCATGTGAAACAATCACTGTCAGAGCAACTGTGATGACCTGTGTTGGGTCTTGTGGGTCAACCACCAGGGATTGAATGGGTGTACAACCATCTCCGCCAGGACAACCCTCACCATCCAGGAAATATTCCCGCTGCAAACGGATACCTCGGGAAATCGGTTCGGCAGTTTCTGCAGGTTGGTATGTCAGCAATCCTGCCCGATAATACAAAGTACCTACACCCGCGCTTCTTGAAATCAGCAGCGTATTGGGAGCATCCGGGTGAAGCGAATCTATTGACACTGCTGCGTTGACTGACGTATGGGGTAAAGGACCTGCTGCGCTACCCTCTGCAATCATGATCTCATTAATGGACGCCGTGAAATCATAATCTGCCAGGTAATCACCTGTACCCTGCAAGGCTTGTGTAATTGCCATCAATACCCAGTTAGATTCGAAAGTTGTTCCCCAGAGTCCGTTGATGTTTCGATGGATCATCAAATATCGTAGTGCCAGGGGTAAGCTTGTTGAAGCAGGATCCAATCTTGCAAGGGTCAATACGCCTACTGCTGTATTAAAGATTGGTGTACCTGGCAATAACCAAGTTGATCTTTGGCTCTCCCAATGAACACCTGTTGCTGAGCGTACTGCACGTGCTTCGAGATCTGACAGCATGGTAACGACCTGGTTATTGGACCCCCACTTCTCGTGTACGGTTAATGCATGCAGACCAAGAGCCCATGGGCTCAATTCTGATCGGCGAGCAAACAATTCGTCTATGATTGCTTGTGAGGCATAGTCTTTATTTCTCAAAGCATAGACCTGGAAAGCAAGCAAGTCAAGCTTCATTACCGTGTCCATTTCTCCTGGTTGTGGGAGGCGGCTGATAACAAATGCCGCTGCTTGATCAATTGCTTGGGTGCCGATATCCAGCCCTGCGTCAGACGCCGCTTCAAGGCCCAACAGAACGTAAGCAGAAATAAATGGGTCTGATGACACTTCAACAGCCGCCTGTCTGCCCCACCAGGACCAGCCCCCATCAACATTCTGAGCTTCTAAAAGTTTCTGAATCCCTTCGCTGATCAGGTTCGACAGGTTAGCCTGTAATTTGGGTGAATCAATACCCAGATTGCTCAGGGCCTGGTAGGCACTCAAGTTCGCCATCAAACGGGATAAGATGGATGCCGTGTCGTTATAGGGTGTGTGCTCAAGGGCGTCAAGGCCTTCTACCAGAGCAGCTGTCAGTGATGGGTTAATCTCAAGGATCAGTTCACCAGAGGAAAGGTCGGTTGACATCGGTAAGCTCACCACCTCAAGCCGCTCGCCTTCATCTGTGAGTTGGCCGGATGTACTGAAAGTATGGGGCATGTTATACCGCATAACCGGCAAATCACCCCATATCGGTGTACTGGCATCATCCAAAGTCCCTGAAACCGCCTGAAAAAATAAACTGAGAGAGACAAGGCTTTCAACCCTTCCCCACCAATCTACACGAATGCTGCTCCCAGGTGGGATGGTTACCAATTGTGTCTGTTGATTCGGATTTGTCAATATGAAGCCGCTCCCCTGGAGCGAAACAAAGGCGTCCCGTGATTCTGTGGTGTTATTATGTACCACCGCTGCCATCTCAACCTCATCACCATCAACCAGGAAACGCGGCGTGACCGGTCGGATCATCAATTCCTTTTGGGTCAGGACTTCAGCTTCAGCCTCCCCGACAAGGTAATCTTCTGTCAAACCCCGAGCGACAACCACCCAGGTGGTGAGTGTGTCTGGCAGAGAGATGTCCAGACGAGCGGTGCCATCCACTCCGGTAATCACATCAGCCTGCCAAAAAGCCGTATCCGGAAAATCCTCTCGAATGGTTGGCAGGGCCATCATATCACCGCCACCGCCTCTGCCATTGTCCATGCTGGTCAAAGCCATCTGGGTTGCATAGGACTTTAAGGAGAAACTGGTTTGTATGGAAAGGGGTTGTTCGCCATAAAAGGCTTCCAAGATCGGTGGGCTATTGGGTGCTACCAGTGCTAACACAGCTTTATCCACCACTGAAATTGAAAACTCGCCCTGGACTGGGTTGCCCTCAAGATCAGTGATTTTTAATGTGGCTGAGACCCGCTCTCCTGGCCGGGTTTCGATTGGGTCCAGTGACAGATCAACGTTAAGTGTTTTGCTGATTGGTGCCACTGGCAGGTTAATAATTCCCTGCCTGAAGTCCGGATTGCCTGTGTCATTTTCTCCAAACAACATCACGGAAATATAAATATTGGGAATCGAATCTGCTGTTATGGGAATTGAAAGCATATGTCCCGCACCTTCTACTTCCAAAACCTGAGCACTCATAACCTGGCCTCTTTCGACCGTGACCAATGCCCTAGCATTATTCTCAAAAGGATTGGGGAAAAATATCTCTGCCATCTCCCCGGGCTGATAGTTTGAAGAGTCCGGGGTCAAGCTGATCTGGTTTCTGGTTTGACGCGGCCAAACTGCACTGCCCGAACCGGCGACCCACACCAACACCTGGGTGACAGCCTCACCTGACTCAAGTGTGAGTCGGTATGTACCCGGCTCTGGGGGAGTAAAGGATACCCGTGCATTACCGCCAGAACCTGTCTTTGGGCTGGCATTGTTAATAAACGTTGTTTGAGGAATATAACGGTATGGATTTTCAGGGTTGAATGTCCTCTCAACCTCCCATGTTATCGCCTCAAAAGTCGCCTCCAAAGCAATCTCACCCACCGGTTGTTTATTCCAGTCAACTGTTTTCAATGAAAATGAAAAAGACGAATCAGCCTGTCCAAAATAGCTTTCCGGTCGTACGCCAATATAAAATTTTTCAGGGTGCATCATGGCTGAATCATGGTGACTGACAGGAAAACCACTCTCATCTTTAACAGTGATTTCAAGATGATAAGCCTGTAAATGGCCCACCTTCTCATCGGGTGGGAGGAGATCATTTTTTACGAAGTTCAGACCCGCATGACCTTGTTCATCGGTTGCACCTTCACCGGATGCAATAATCGTTCCCAGCGGCGAAAAATAATCCACCTGTGGGGGGGAAAGCCAGGGTGTGAACAGCGGGCCCACCTGGTAGCCAGGCAAAACAAAGTAAATATCGTCCCTGAAAAGCGTCCAGGAGAAAGTCTGTCCTGAAGCAGGCAAGCCAAAATAATAATCCGCCTGGATGGATGCAACCAGCATCTCACCAGCAAGAATTTCGGATGGGGTCAAGTCTACCTGCAATTCAATTTCCGGTTTTCGATAAGCAGCCACATCAAAATAAAGGACTTGCATCAAACCCTCTTCATGTGCAAGCTCAATACGATACATGCCTGTAGGCGCATCTTTTGGTAAAACCATACCCCCATCAACCGTCCCAAACTGGCTCAATGCTTTAACTTCTTCATAAAGCCTGACCGGAATACCCGACATACCAGCGTCGCTATAAATGGAGACAGTAACATTTTCCAGGCCTGCAGGGGCAGGGATGCCATTATCACGAGTAAAAACAGCCGCACGGTAATAAACGCTGTCACCTGGCCGATAGATCGGGCGATCTGTATAGATATAAGCCTCAGATAGAGCGGGTAGCGTATTTAGCAAAATGCCTGCTTCATAAAGCTCAAATTGATCTCCCCAGGTTGAAATGGAAAAACCAAAATCCGCCTGTCCGGGCTCACCAACATAAGAGAAAAAACTGGTATAAGGCTCATCAAAGCGATCAAATTCGCCCATAAAAAAGCCCTGTGAATCAGTCTTTCCGCTGGTTAACAGATCCCCTTCTGAATTCAAGACCGCGATGGGCACATTGCTCAGCGGTTCATAATTTTCAAGCTGGGACGCCCAAACAAAAGCTTGCTCAGGGCCAACTTTCATCACAAGGTTATTATCGCTAACGATCAGGTAAAGTTTATGGTAATTTTGGGCCACATCATCATCGATATCTGGAGATGACAAACCCAGGAAATAGACTCCGGGGGTCAGTGGGTTTTCCTGGAAGCTCAACGGGACGGAAATTACTTCGCTGACATTTCTCTCCAACTCAAGATGATGCGTGATCTCTTCCAGGTTTTCAGGTAGAAAAAGTTGCCGATAGCTGTAATTTTCGGGATGTAACAACGTCACCAAATCTGTGAGGCTGATTGGGGCAATTTCCAGAACGAGCGTGTTGATATTGGTTGCTTGCAAGACAAGTTCTGAAACAGACGCGGGTATAAAAATCATATTATGAGCTGTCACCCCCGGTAACAAACTCAGAGATGGCTTCGCCGGGGGAGTGGTGAAGGAATAAATGGCTTCTTCCCCCAGACTACCCCCCCAAATGTCCTTAAGATTTGCGTCCAACGTGACCGAATAGTCGGTCTCAGGATGAAAATAGCCTGTCAGGAAAAGGCTTTTATCGCCATCTGTGATAAAAGTGCTTTGCCAACTGACATCTGGTATGATATTAACATTATCCGCATAATCCTCCCTGTCCAGGGGGGTTGTAAATCGAATATTGTATTGCCCATACTCGCCGTAATAACTCTGAAATTCCGGTGACATTGCTGGATCAATCGAAAAGGATGGAAAAGATATCCGTGAGGTCTCAGTCTCTTCCCCAATGGGCAGGCCCCCGACAGACTCGGTTTCGGAACGAATTCGGACGGTATAAGTGGTATTTCGGTTGAGGGTTTCATCAGGGAAAAAAGCAAACCCTTTCAAGTTTTCATCCCACTCAAAACTTCCGGGTACACCAGTCCCATCGAGCCTGATCAGCGAAAAATTCGCCTCCACACTTTCCGTGTCCATACGTACATTAAACCGCACCTCAATTGGGCCATTAAGACCCAGGCGATCCTCCGGGGGTGGGTTAATGCTCATCACTGAAGGATATGTTGTCGTGAAAGTGTATTCTAGCCGTTGTGAAGCAGCTAAACGAGAACCGGATGTCGCCGTCAGGGACTCATTGAGTTCAATGGTGTAAACCGTACCGCCGTTCATCGTCGGATCGGGTGTAAAGATATAGGTGTTCGTGTTTATCCATTCACCTTTGCCTGTGACATCTGGCGAGAGTGTGAAAGCAGGTTCCGCCAATGCTTCTGCTCCGAGGGGTACCACGGGTTGATTGAAGGCAACAAAAACTGCACTTTCAGGGGCCACATCCATAGCGTCATCAACCGGCATGGTTTGGATAACTTTTAGGCTTTCAACTGTTTGAAAATCAATCTCAATAGCTTCTTGCAAGGTCTTTTTATTTGCTGCCTGGGCACTGGTATTAATTGCCAAATGAAATCTACTGCCGGCCGGGAGGGACTGATCAGGATAAAAAGTGAGGATCTGATCGTCTTCCCAATCAAAGCGCCCACTGATACTTGGCTCAAAATGGATGGCTGCTTCAACAGACGCGATGTCCATCGGTTGATTGAAAAATAAGGAAATAGGCTCCTGCAAGCCGATGAAATCATCCGGTATGGGAAAGACCTCCACCAAAGCTGGTGGCAAATCTTTACGGGGTTCCCTTGTCGGAACTAGAAGCTGTTCGGTCTCAACGTCTTCCACATCTAAAGCCGCATTTTCTGATGAAGGTTGCCAGGGCAACTGGTGACAACCCGCCATGAGGCTCAAAATAATCACGATCGAAAATAATAAGCGGAATTTACTCGGGAGAGAATGAGCGGTTTTTTCAGTATTCAAAGTCATCTCCTCAAAAACTGGGAAGTTCGACATGCCGATCCACAACAATTTCCCATCCATTAAAGGAAAATGTGATCCAAGGATATTCAGACATGGATTTCCTTTATTATATTGTAGTTTATGGAGAAGTGGTGTTAAATGGTTAAGCTGAAGTGCTCGGCAGGTGACCAAAGCCCAAATAGTTTAAAATTTCTGATAAAGGCTTGGTAAAGTCCTTGACAACGTGATCCGCCAGTAACAAATCAGCTATGGTGCATGTCGTGGAAACAGCAATGCAGGTCATACCAGCATTTATTGCAGCCTTCACACCCGGGATGGCATCTTCAACCACCACACAGTTTTTTGGTGACCGCCCCAAGATTTTCGCGGTTTCCAGAAAGACATCTGGCTCCGGTTTGGCAGCCAGACTAGCGCCGGAAACAAAGGCATTAAAATAGTGCTGTAAATTAAAACTCGATAACAAGGTCGTGATGTTTTCCATTGGGGCGGATGAAGCCACTGCTTGCGGTATTTGGGCTTGTTTGACTTCGATAAGCCAGCTTTCCACACCAGGGACGAGGGCAATTTCTTCAGGTGCAATCTGTCTGAAATAACCTTCTTTTTCATCAATAAGGGCATTAACCAGGCTCTCCTCTGGCTGAAATCCCAGTAAAAGCGGAATTAATGTTTTGTTATTCCGCCCAAAGTTAGCATCATAAACTTCTCTGCGCAAGTTGAATCCAAATTTTTCCAGGGCATACACCCAGGTTGCATAATGACATTCTTTAGTATCAAAGATGGTGCCATCCATATCCCAAAGAATCGCCAGTTTCTGTTCGGTCATATTTATTCTCCTCGAAACCTTCAAGCCTATTATAACCCGGATAACCTTCGCATCTTTATCCAATCTGTCGTGTTTGGTATCATATAGGCCATATTGGACTGCAGGCAGTCTATGGTATACTTCCCGCTAGACTTTATTCTTGAGGTATTATCGATGAAAGAAGCCCTTAGTATCAGCATTGGTTCATCCAAGCGGGACAATGCCGTCGTTGTTAATCTGCTCAACCAGGATGTTCTCATCCGCCGTGTAGGAACAGATGGTGACATGAAAGCTGCTCGTCAGATGTTCCGTGAATTGGACGGCAAGGTGCATGCATTTGGAGTCGGTGGGGCGGACCTGGGTTTGTTTGTGTCTGACAAGTGGTATCCGCTTCATTCAATTACACCCTTGGTGCGGGACGTAAAAACAACCCCGGTTGTTGACGGCTGTGGACTGAAAAACACACTCGAAGCGCAATCGGCAACAATATTGGAAAAGGAGATCAGTCCCTATCTCAATCAGGTCGGCCGAAGGGCCCTGATCATGACTGCCGTAGACAGGTATGGTTTGTTAAGGTCATTTATTGATGCCGATTACGACTGTCTTTTTGGGGACGCGCTATTTTCTCTTGGCCTCAGGATCCCCATTCGACAGGAACGGGGCATTAAGACCCTGGCTACCTTGTTAATCCCCATCGTCAGCCGTTTGCCATTTAAATGGGTTTACCCAACCGGAGAGCGCCAGCACCAGCGTAAGCCAAAGTTCGAGTGGGCTTTTGAGTGGGCAAACGTGATAGCTGGAGACTGTCACTACATCACCCGTTTTATGCCTGAAAACATGCAAAACAAGGTCATTGTAACCAATACGACCACCCCATCTGATGTTGCCCTGTTTAAGAGTGCAGGAGTCAAATATCTGATGACAACCACCCCTGTTTACGACGGGAGGTCTTTTGGCACCAATGTCATGGAAGCGGCTTTGTTGGCTGCCAGTGGCTACCAGGGAAAAGTCGATTATCGTAATTTTAAGACTTATTTTAACCATGTGGCAGAATTGGTAGCAGCGGTTGGTTTCCAGCCAAAATTACAGGAATTAAATTGATGAAAATGAATGTCGTCATTTTAGCAGGGGGGAAAATGTCCCCGGATGACCCCCTTTATGAAGAAAGTCAGGGTGGCTCACGTTGTCTGATTGATGTGGCCGGCAAACCCATGGTTCAGTGGGTGATCGAAGCCCTGGATGACTCAAACGCTGTTGATGAACTATTTGTCATCGGGTTGCCGTCTCAACCCGGATTACAGGCGCAGAAACCGCTTCATTTTCTGCCCGATCAAGATAGTTTGTTTGAAAATATCCATTACGGGGTCTTAAAGGCCACAGAAGACCATCCGGCCAACACTAAAGCGATAATCGCATCGGGAGATATCCCGGCAATCCGCCCCGAGATGATTGACTGGTTGGCTGAACAGGTGGGTCAAGACCCATCCATGTCACTTTATTATAATGTCATCACTAAAGCAATAATGGAAACCCGGTACCCAAACGCTAACCGGTCATTCGTGAAACTCAAAGATATCGCTGTGTGTGGCGGCGATTTAAATGTCGCTGACAGGAGCCTTTTTGATTCTGAAATGCCCATCTGGCATAA
>PWSY01000044.1 GCA_003563055.1 Anaerolineaceae bacterium
AATATTGGTGTCTGCATCACCCGCGCCTGAGGTGATAATCGGCACATCTAAATATTTCTGGAAAATGTAATTAGGTCCTGACCCACCGATCATAGGAATCACAAGTGTCGATTTCTCATAGACACCCTCCCCTGCTTCTACCGCAACACGCACCATAGGGTGCTCCGGGTCGGTTTTTGCGCCGGGGTTGCCGCCCAGGTCCACAATTTCTATGTCTTCAAAACCGTGTTTATCAAGGTGTTCTCGCAATTGTGCAAGTACTTTTTTAGGCGTTTGATCCGGGATCAGACGAAAATCAATTTTAGCCGTGGCTTCAGCAGGCAGCACTGTTTTGTTTTTCTCACCCTGATAACCTGAGGTCAGCCCGCAGATCGTGCAGGTTGGTTGATAGACCGCCTCAATAGCCAGGTCGAGCTCATTATCAATCCCCTTGATAAAATGGTCAAGCTGGTATTTTTCCTTAAAGTAATCCATTGCGGCAGGCTGCTGTGCCAGCAGCTTAATTTCCTGATCCGTCGGGGGGATGATATCATCATAAAATCCAGGCAGCAGGATATTTTCATCCCTGTCCTTGAGTGTGTTTAATGCCCAAACCAGACGCCAGGCTGCATTCGGAAAGATAGAACCCATCAAGCCTGAGTGAACATCCTGGTTAGCGGTGCGTACGCGCAGCTCAACATAACAAATCCCGCGCATGCCGATCGTTTGGATGGGGGTGTCCTCATGGTCAACACCGCCAAACTCCCATACACACACATCTCCCGAGAGCAATTCTTTGTGTGCCTTAATCGAGGCTTCCAGATTGACACTGCCAATTTCTTCTTCACCTTCCACAACAAACTTGACATTACAGGGCAGCTCGCCTTCTGTCTCCAGGATGGCGTCAATCGCGAATAGACGCTCAATAAAATTACCCTTATTGTCCGCTGTGCCGCGCGCATACAGACGCCCGTCCCGTTCGGTGAGCTTGTAGGGTGGCGACTCCCATAATTCTAATGGTTCAGGAGGCTGAACATCATAATGGTTATAGGAAATAAGAGTCTTATCACTGCGGCCCTTGCGCTCTGCGAACACCATCGGCGACCCGCCTGTCGGCAGGATCTGAACATCAAAACCTCGTGCTGCCAGGCTTTGTGCAATCATGTCTGCACAGTCTTCAATTCCCAGGTTTTGAGCAGCCACACTCGGCTGAGCGCATAATGCTGCCAGCTCATTAATGCTGGCATCTAAATTATCTTCAATGTAACGATCAATAGCCTGATAACCCATCATTTCCTTTCTACCTTCGGTTCATTATCACTCTCAATTTTACACCGTTTGTATGAAATTCACGCCACTAGAAAATCCCCTCGACAAGTCTCATCAACCAATCACCAGCATAAGCAAACATCATCATCTTGAAAACCTTCCCCACCACACAAAAAGACAAAAATTTCCAGATGGGCATCTTGAGCATCCCTGCCAGCATACCGGCCAAATCAAACAGAGGGTTGGGAATAAATGCCAATAATAAAATCGTTATATCCCCATATTTTCTCATCCAACTGACGACCCGGTTATACTGTTCAGCATTTTCTACCACTGCCTGACCGCTGAACCCGGCCAGATATCCAGATAACTCGCCAAATGCTGCGCCGCTGCCGGCTGCCAGAGAGACCAAAAATGGATTAAACACCGCACCCATTGCTGAAGTAAAAACCACACCGGGGACAGGGATCAGAATCGTGGCATTGGCCAATAGTGAAACCAAAAAAATTCCCGGATAGCCAAAAGCTTCCAACTCCTGGATATATTCGCGGTAAATCAATAATAAAACAGTCAGTCCGATCACCCCCAGTAACACGAGGGCTCGGATTATGTTGAGCCCTCTTTTAGATAACCGTTTCTTGCTCGGTGGTTGTTGAGTTATTTCTACGTCTACTTCTAATGGGATGTTAGGTTCACTATTGCTCAAAAGATGCTTCTCCATTTAGCAAAGCTTGAAGTCGGGCAATAACCATATCTGAGGCAACAGTATTCAATCCACCCTCAGGGATTATGATGTCAGCGAACCGTTTAGAAAATTCGACAAATTCAAGATGCATTGGTCTGACCGTTTTGAGATACTGCTCACAGACCGATTGGATCGTCCGCCCTCGATCTTCAATATCCCGCATCAAGCGTCTGATAAAGCGGATGTCGGAATCGGTATCCACAAATATCTTCATATCAAACAGCTCGCGCAGATCTCTTTCAACAAAGACCAAGATTCCTTCAACCAGGATGACACGTTTTGGCTCCACTTGAATGGTTTGTTCTTTACGACTGTGGGTTGTGAAATCGTAAACTGGCAATTCAACCGTGTGGCCAGCTTTTAATTGCCGGATATGTCGTACCAACAAGGATGTCTCAAGTGCATCGGGATGATCATAATTTACCCTTGCCCGCTCCTCAAAAGATAGGTGCTTTTGATCATTATAATAGGCATCGTGCGGCAAATAGTTGATCTTATCACGCCCGATCGTATTCAGGATTAGTTCTGCCAGGGTGGTTTTTCCAGATCCCGTACCACCAGCGATACCCAAAACCATTATTTGTCCGGTCCAGTTCTTTGTCATGATAAGATTATACCGTTGTTCGGGTATAATCACGGTAAAACTTTTCTAATAGGAGGATGAATGCGTGCAAAATTAATTGATGGTAAAGCCATCGCTGAATCACTTCGAGAAGAAGTAAAACAAAGTGTTGATGAACGGTTATCCAAAGGCCTCCCTGTACCCGGTTTGGCAACCGTGATTGTCGGTGACAACCCGGCGTCAAGGGTTTATGTGCGGATGAAACACAAAGCCTGCGAAGAAGTTGGCATCCTTTCCATCGGCCATGAGTTACCTGCCAACGCAAAACAAGCACAAGTGGAAGATCTGGTTCGCAAACTAAACGCTGACCCCAAGATCCACGGGATCCTGGTCCAGCTGCCATTGCCTGCCGGTTTGGATGAAGAAAGTGTCCTCAACACAATCAGCTTACAGAAAGACGTGGATGGTTTTCACCCCATCAATATCGGACGGTTAGCGCAAAAAGGGCGCGAACCGCTGTTTGTCCCGGCCACACCCTCCGGTGTGATGACACTTCTCGAACACACCGGCGTCAAGTTAGAGGGTGCCAATGCGGTGGTGCTGGGCAGGTCCAATATCGTCGGGATGCCCGTCAGTCTGCTGTTGGTGAGCGCCAACGCGACCGTCACAATCTGCCACTCACGCACCAAAGATCTCCCGGGAATTATTCGCGAAGCGGACATCCTGGTCGCTGCTGTTGGGATCCCAGAATATGTGAAGGGCGACTGGATCAAACCAGGTGCAATTGTCATTGATGTGGGCGTGAACCGGGTTGAAGATGATACGCTTAAAAGAGGTTACCGACTTGTTGGGGATGTTGACTTCGAAGAAGCAGGTGAAGTTGCGGGCGCGATTACCCCGGTTCCCGGCGGCGTGGGCCCCATGACCATTGCCACCCTGCTGCAGAATACCTTGCGGGCTGCCCGACTGGCAGATGGCAACGGCTAAACCCTAAACACATTTGTTTGCTTATCCAAGTTTAGATGAACTTCAACAACCTGCGGCTGTCCCCATAGAAAGGGACAGCCGTATTTTTGGGGGTACCTCATGCAGTCACAATCCAGATGAAACCTCAGGCTGCCTTAAAACGATAAGGTAATTGTGACCGGGCCGTCGTTGACCAGGGCCACATCCATATGCGCCCCAAATACGCCCGTTTGGGTTGGCACTCCCCTGTCAGCCAACATTTGCCCAAAAGCAGTCACCAGCGGCTCGGCAACCTCTGGTCTGGCAGCGCCAATAAACGAGGGACGCCGGCCACGACTTGTATCCGCATAAAGCGTGAACTGTGACACCACAATCGCCGAACCACCCATATCCAGAACTGAGCGGTTCATCCGGTCATCCTCATCCTCAAAAATCCGCAAATGAACCACTTTGTCAGCCAATTGCTCCGCGACGGCCATCGAATCTTCCGGCGAAACACCCAGCAGAATCAGCAACCCACACCCGATTTCTGCCACCATCTCCCCTTCAACTTTAACACTGGCTTGCTTAACCCTTTGTAACACCGCTCTCATTTGGCCTCATTCTCCAGATACTTTCGCAAGATCCAATTATTCTAAAACTCATCCATAAACACAGGGGACGCCACCCAGGAAGGAACCACCAACATCCATCAATCGACATGCCACCGGTAAAAACAGAAAATCGTCCAATTTACTACAAGGCACCCAACTGATAACCTGATGCAGACATTTACTGACCTGGCAGCATTTGATCCGGCAACCTGGGCTTGTCCTGATTATTATAGCATCCCACCAGATCATCCAGAAAACTACCCCCAATTCACCCACTCACCATTCACCATTCACCATTGACCAATTCTACCCTTATTCAAATTACGCTATAATCTAGCTATGCTTTTATCAATTGAAAACACTGAACTGGTCTGGGTAGACCAACCCCAAAAACTGAGCGAAGTCGCTCGTGAGCTGTCAGCCCAGGAGATATTGGCCGTTGACACCGAATCCAACAGCCTGTATGCCTACAAAGAACAGGTGTGCCTGCTGCAGTTCTCCACCCACGAGAAAGATTACCTGATTGATACGCTGGCGTTAGCGGACCTTTCCGTCCTGGCGCCGATCTTCCGTTCGGAGAAAATTTTAAAAGTTTTTCATGCCGCAGAGTACGACCTGATCTGCCTGTTTCGTGATTATGGTTTTGCGTTTAACTTTCTTTTTGACACAATGATTGCCGCACGTACACTGGGTTATCAAAAAATTGGACTGGGGGCATTACTTGAGAGGTTTTTTGGCATCGAGATGAATAAGAAGTATCAGCGGGCCAACTGGGGTAAACGCCCCATCAAACCAGACATGCGCACCTATGCCCGCCTGGACAGCCATTATCTTATCCCCCTCCAGGGGCATCTCCGCACCGAACTGGTTGAAACGGGTCTTTGGGAATTGGCGCTGGAAGATTTTCAACGCTTGACCCATGGTATAGAAGACACAACTGAGAATCATAAAGCGGACTATTGGAAGTTGCACGGTGCACGCGACCTGAGCCCAGAAAACGCTGCTGTACTCAAATCCCTGTATCAGTTCCGTGAGGCAAAAGCCGAGGCGCAAAACCGACCGCCGTTTAAAGTCCTCAGCCACCAGGTACTGATCGAACTTGCACGGACCTGCCCTCTTGAATGGAACACGCTGGAAAACCTGTCTGGGCTTAATGCTCGCGCCGCTAAACGCTATGGGAAAGGGCTCATGCAAGCCATTCGAGACGGGCTGCAGTCCCCACCGGAATACCCACCCCAATGCAAACGACCGAATAATGCCCTACTGGACCGGATAGAGGCCCTCAAGCTCTGGCGCAAGGTCACCGGGCGTAAGCTGGGTGTGCCTTCCGACGTGATTCTCCCTCGTGATGTGCTCACTCGAATCGCGCGGGCGAACCCCACCGATCTGGCTGCGCTTGAATTTCATATGCGGGACGTACCGTATCGTTTTCATCATTTCGGACAGCAAATAGTGAACACACTCTTAAAAGAAAGCCGCCAGGGGTGAGATTTAGCCACGCTTATTCTCGTTTTATAATCGAGTATAATGAATGCGCCAAACTTGGAGAGGTGCCAGAGTGGACGATTGGGGCGGTCTCGAAAACCGCTGTAGCCCTTGCGGCTACCGAGGGTTCGAATCCCTCCCTCTCCGCTGAAAATCAACCATTTCATGTAACTACTCAGGTAGTCCCGCTATCAAAGAGAGGGGGTGTGATTTGGCGGCTCCGCCGCCAAATCACACCCCCTTGAATCTCTTGCAGACTGAGCAGCTACCATTTCTAACTGTTTTCTCTTGACTTTTTCCAATAAAGTAATTACAATGTTATTACTTATATGGAGGTCTCAGGTGACATTCAAAACAAAAATCATCCAAATAGGCAATTCAAAAGGCATCAGAATACCAAAAACCTTGCTTGAACAATTATCTGCTGACGAGCAGGTTGAGCTTATGCTCAAAGATGGCGTCCTGATTGTACGGCCAGTTGCCAGCCCAAGACAGGGTTGGGAACACGCTTTTTCGAGTTCTCCTGAATCAGATGATGATTTCCTTCTTATCCCGGATGCCATTGACCACCAATGGGATTATGAAGAATGGGAATGGTAAAATCGCTTGAAGTTTCTCGGTTTGATGTTTTTTTAGTCAACCTTGATCCAACAATTGGTCATGTTATAAAAAAGGTTCGACCTGCCATGGTTATTTCTCCAAATGAAATCAACAGACACATTTCCACAGTGATTATTGCCCCAATGACCACTAAGAGCCATGAATATCCCACTCGTATTTCATGCAACTTCAATGGCGTAGCGGGTTGGATTGTGATTGATCAGATTCGAACTGTCGATAAAATACGGTTGATAAAAAAGCTTGGTGTGATCAACGAACAAACCCAACAGGAAGTCTTGGCGTGCTTATCAGCCTTATTTGCTGAATAGCTGGCAATAGCAAAAATTTTTCAAAGCAGAGATTTTCGGCTACCAGTTATTGTTATTTCCAAATAAAAAAGAGATATCAAAATCATGTCCGATCTACCTGAACAAGTGCACAATTATCAAGCCCATGTCCATTTTGCCCTGGGCGGCATCATCCAGGGTCTCATGCTGGCTGCCCTGGCGGGAGAATTGGCCAATGCACTCCGGGATTTTAGCTACCCTTCAACGATCTGGATCCTGGTCACTGCGCTGCAAAGCCTGCTCCTGTGCATCTTGTTTTGGTACAACTTTATGGACAATTTCATCTTCGGTTTCAGGGTGATCAACATGAACGCCGGCACCCATTTCTTATTCGCTGTTCACCACCTGGTGTTGGGGTTGCTGCAATTTTTAGCCATCAGGTTCTTAGCAAATAGCCGGCTGTGGTTAACCTTTTACGCCTTGCTGA
>PWSY01000055.1 GCA_003563055.1 Anaerolineaceae bacterium
AGGTCTTTGAGGGGGTTTTCGACGCCGGTGGAGGTTTCATTATGAACGATGGTGACCACTTCATAATGCTTTTGTTTGAGTGTCTCTGCCAGGCTATCGGGCATGATTGGATGGCCCCAGGTTGCCTCAAGCCGGTCAACTTCCTTACCATTAGAGACGGCCACCTTATACCAGCGCTCACTGAAAGCGCCGTTCACACAGGAAAGTACCTGTTTCTGGGCTAAATTGCGAATGCCCGCCTCCTGCATGCCTGAACCCGAAGAAGGGGGTTGAAACACACGCGCTTCTGTCATAAACACTTTCTTCAGCCGTTCCTCATTTTTTCTGAAAAGTGCATTGAACTCCGGAGAACGATGGGGGATCATGGGCTTGCTCATGGATTCAAGCACTTCTGGCGCAACATCTACAGGGCCGGGGATAAACATGTGGGACATAGGCAACTCCTTTTTATTGATCAATAAATAATGATGGTAACTTGTTCATACATGTATATATTAACACGCATTATTCAGGCTGACAAGCAATATTTTTGATATGATGGGAATTAATTGCCTGTAAGCGCGCTGTGTTTCTTGTCAGTGGACTGGCTTGTTCATTTATGATCCTGAAAGCGGGTAAGTCATAATCTGGCAGGGTCAAAAAATGCCGCATCATTAAAAATGGACTGCTGAGAAAGCAAAGTTGAAATTACCCTTGATTTTATCCACTGCAGGCTGTATAATGCTAAGGCCTACGGGTGGTTAGCTCAGCTGGTTAGAGCGTCGCGTTGACATCGCGGAGGTCGTAGGTTCGATCCCTATACCACCCACTCAATAAAAGAATGCGTTGACCGGGACGAGTAAGTGGACTGCTGCCAACAGAGAGAGAAGATCAACGGCTGGAAGTCTTCTCAGGCAAGGGTCATTGAACACCCCCCGAGAGCATGAACCGGAAAGGTCTGTAGGCTGAGTAAGGTGAACGGTTGGCCCCGTTATCGGCTCCAAGAGATGTCATGGGCTATAGTCCATGGACAAATCTGGGTGGAACCGCGTGAGGATACTCTCGTCCCAGTGGGCGAGGGTTTTTTTGTTAATTTGTCCAGAAAATAATTGGGATCACCTACCTAACCTAGGTGACCCGGGACCTTAGGAGGATGATGATGGCAGGTAATTATGAAGAGTCAAAACTTTACAAATTACGGCATTCTGCTGCCCATGTGATGGCGCAGGCCGTATTGGAGAAATTCCCGGAGGGAAAAGTTGCCATTGGGCCGCCCGTTGAGGACGGCTTCTATTACGACTTTGACCTCCCCAGGCCTTTGACCCCTGAAGACCTGGAAGAGGTTGAGTCCCGCATGCGTGAGATCATCAAAAATGACAGTGAATTTGTCCGTGAAAAGGTTTCTGCTGAGGAGGCCAGGCAGATTTTTGCGGATCAGCCCTATAAACTTGAGCTGATCCAGGGGCTCGAAGAGGGCGATGTGGATGAGCATGGGAACCCGGTTGAGGAAAAACCAGACATCACCATTTATAAAAGTGATGCATTTGTGGACCTCTGTCGGGGGCCGCATTTGGAAAGCACGGGAAAGATCCATCCGAAAGCGATCAAGCTCATGAATGTGGCTGGCGCCTACTGGCGTGGTGATGAGCATAACCCCATGCTGCAGCGAATCTATGGGACGGCGTGGCTGTCACCCAAGGAGCTCAAGCAATACCTGTGGCGGTTGGAAGAAGCAAAAAAACGTGACCACCGCAAGTTAGGCCGAGAACTGGACCTGTTCAGTGTCAGTGATGACGTGGGAGCGGGGTTGATCCTCTGGCATCCCAGGGGCGCCATGATCCGCTATATTGCCGAACGCTTTTGGGAAGATGAGCATGTCAAACACGGCTATGACTTCGTCTACACACCCCATATCGGAAAAGCCAAATTATGGCAGACCAGCGGTCACCTCGATTTCTTTGCAGAAAATATGTATGCCCCTATTGAAATTGAAGATCAGCAATATTATCTCAAACCGATGAACTGCCCGTTTCATGTCCAGATCTACAAATCGGATATCCGTTCGTACCGGGACCTGCCCATGCGGTATGCGGAAAAAGGTACGGTGTACCGGTATGAACGCAGCGGTGTTTTACATGGCCTGATGCGGGTGCGAGGGTTGACCCAGGATGATGCCCATCACTTCTGCGCGCCCAGCCAGATGCCGAAGGAGATTGATTTTGTGTTAACCTTCAGCCTCAACATTTTACGGGCTTTCGGGTTCAGTGACATCAAAGCCTACCTGAGCACAAGGCCCGAGAAGGCTGCCGGGGAGCTTGAACGTTGGGATCGGGCTGAAGCTGCGTTGGAAGATACCCTCAAGCGGTTGGCATTGCCTTATGAAGTTGACGCAGGCGGTGGCGCTTTCTATGGCCCAAAGATTGACTTAAAGGTCAATGATGCCCTGGGCCGGGAATGGCAGCTTTCGACGATCCAGTTTGATTTTAACCTGCCAGACCGGTTTGATATGACCTACATTGAAGAAGATGGCCAGCCCCACCGTCCCTACATGATCCACCGTGCGTTGTTGGGCAGCATGGAGCGGTTCTTCGGCACCCTCATCGAGCATTATGGAGGGGCTTTTCCCATCTGGCTCTCGCCTGTTCAGGCCGTTATCATCCCCATTGCAGACCGGCACGTTGAATATGCGGCCAACATTGCGGACCAACTGAAGGATGCTGGTCTGCGGGTGGAATTGGATGATCGCAACGATCGCATGAATGCCAAAATTAGGGATGCTGAAAAGCAAAAAGTGCCCTTTATGCTGGTGGTTGGCGACCGCGAAATGGAAGAAAATGCGGTTGATATCCGTCGGCGAAGTGGTGAGCGGTTAGGTTCGATGATGGTGGACGATTTCCTGGCGCTGGCATTACAGGAAGTTGAGGATAAAGTCGTGGGCTGATGGACGGACAGCCAGGTTTCACTTGATGTGACTAGAATGTGAGGATGATGGTATCGTGCCAGTACCTGTTGTCCTATGTGGATATAAGCAATGAAGACTATAACGGAAGAATCACTGAAGTCCTTGTCTTCGAGCAAGAGCTTTGATCGGGGTATGGATTTATTTCAGCATGGCGCCGTTTACGATGCATCTAACCAGGGGCAGCAACTATCGGGCAAGTGTATTGGCAGCAGTGAACGCTTCTACCAGCAGGTTGTGCATTTGGCAGAAGATGGCCTCTCAAATGCTTACTGCACCTGCCCCTATGATTGGGGCGGCCTGTGTAAACATATCATCGCGCTGGTATTGACGTACATTCATGACCCCGATGAATTTGTGGACGTGGCGGGTATCAAAGCACAATTACTAGAATTGGATCAGGAGACCTTGGCCGATATCCTCATCCAATCTGTTGATTCAAAATCTGAGGGGTACGACTGGTTGCAGAAAACCATCCAAGATTCAATCATAATCTCATCGCCTGCCAAAAGTCCTGAAGGTGGCAGCATAAAAATGTCCTTTTATGAAACCCGCGTTAATAATATCCTTGATTATGTGGAAGAAAGATATGGGCCAGAGGATTATTGGATTATGTTAGATGCTACAATGGCATTGGAAGAAATTCAGGAAGCAGCCTGTGACTTTTTAGAGGGAAATGAAGCGCAAACTGCATTGGAAATTCTGACCATTTTGTTTTCAGAGGTGGCCGGGCGATATGGTCATTTCGCAGATCTTGATGATTTATGGACGGATTTTTTGTATAGCCTGGCTTATCCCCTGGTTGAGGCGATTCTAATCAGTGACCTATCTGAACCAGAAATGAGCGCCTACCGTCAGCGCCTGATCAATCCGGTAAAGAAGCTGAGCTTGTACGGGTTTGAGGACCTGAAAATCATCCTTTATGTTATGGAAGCGGATTGGGCAGAAAATCCATGCAGGGATTTTTTAGAGGCCAATCCAGTTGCCAGAGACATCCTGATAAAAGCCAGGCTCAATATATTTGTCCGTCGGCAAGGGTTTGAAGAATATCTGGCCTATTCCCTGGAAGAGGGTGAATATGTCCTCCACAGCTTGATGCTGATCCAGCTGGAAAAATATAGCGAAGCTTTTCAAGCAGCTCAAAATTACTTGTTGAAAGGTTATGACATTCTGAGGGTTGCCGAAGCTTTAAAGGCAGTGGGTCAATTGAGAGAGGCAATCAGGTTAGCGGAAAAAGGCATTCGTTTGGAAGAGAATGATCCCCAACTGCATATCTGGTTGGGGGGTATTTGGGAAGATCAGGGGCAAAATGATCGGGCTATCAAGGTTTACCGGGCAGCGTTTGAGATTAAACCTAACTATCCGTTGTTCAAAAAACTCAAAGCACTTTATGGAGAAACCTGGGACGGTGTAAAGGGACTGCTGATTGCGGCGCTTGAGGTTTCTGTGGACTCGAGTGTAATGCTGGATGTATATCTGTCAGAAATGGAGTGGGATCGGGCCATACAGATCGCCAACCAGGCCAAAAACTGGCAATATCCAATGATTGAAAAAGTTGCCGACAGGGTTTTGTCTTTTCGTCCGGAATGGGTTATCCAGGTCAGCCAGGAACAAGCCGACATTTTAATACAAAAATCATCTCGTAAGTCTTATGCTCGGGCGGCATCTTGGCTGGCCAAGGCAAAGCAGGCTTATGTTGTGTTGGGAAATGAAGCAGCATGGGAGACATACCTGGTGGGCATTAAGAGCACCTATCATCGCAGGAGAGCGCTGCTCTCAGAATTGGAAATGCTGGATCATGTCTGACCCGGTTAGAAGGCAGATTGGTTTGACGGAGGAATAAACAGGCATAATTCTTTTCAGCGCAGTCGTCTTATTTTTACAACACATGATCTTGCTTTCCATTTCCTGCTTTGGCTATGGAAAAGGGAATTTGTTTTGTTGCAGAAAAAATGTTGACGATTTCCCTAAGATTATGGTAAGATAAATCTCGTTCCCTGTGTGGGACTTACATTTGCTTTAATATGGTTTAGTCTTATCAGAAGGAGAGAGTCTACTATAAGTAACAAAGACGATTATCGAATCAATAAACATATCCGTGCCACAACCATTCGACTGATTGACCAAGAAGGTGAGAACCTTGGAGAGGTGAGTTTACGAGAAGGACTGAGATTGGCAGAAGAAGCCGGTTACGACCTGGTCGAAGTGGCACCCAACGCCAACCCACCCGTGGCCCGAATCATGAATTTTAGCAAGTTCCTATATGAGAAGGAAAAGAAAGAACGGGAAGCACGGAAATCGCAAACCAAAATCGAAATCAAAGAGATCCGTTTGCGTCCAAAAACAACAGATCACCATAAAGGCTTCAAAGTGCGGGACGCTCGCAGGTGGCTGTTGGACGGGATGAAAGTGAGAGTAACCATCCGTTTCCGGGGACGAGAAATTACATACCCGGAAATTGCTCTTGAAGACCTGCGAGAGATCGCCGAAGAATTATCGGATGTCTCGATAGTAGAGCAGGCCCCAAAGATGGAAGGGCGAACAATGTTCATGATGCTCGCCCCCGACAAATAATTGCTGCGATAAGCTTTTCCTTCAGCAACTTATTTAAAATAAAGTAGTATAATCCCTACGGTCTGTTAAGCGTGCCGTAGGATTTTCTTGAAAGGAGTGTAAAATGCCACGTAAACAAAAAGATGGCAAGTACAAAATGAAGACCCATAAGGCAACCTCGAAGCGTTTTAAGATGACTGGCTCCGGGACGATCATGCGCACCAAGATTGGCAAAGGCCACCTGCGCCGTCGCACACCGGATCGGACCAAACGGCTTTTTGAACGTATGATCCCAGTCAAGACCCGGGGTATTCGCAAGAAGGTTCGTCGTCTTGCACCCTATATGGACAAGAAAAAATAATAATTTGATCAAATAATTTAGTGCGGCTGTTGGGTGTTGACAACAGGTGATTTTATCAGGTCACCGACGCCCAGGGGTTCGCCAAGGAGTTATCAATGACACGTGTAAAAAGAGGACCACATAGCTATAAACGCCATAAGAAGATTTTGAAGCTTAACAAAGGCTATTATGGTACCAAGAGCAAGCTGTTTCGGCGCGCCAACGAACAATATCTAAAAAGTCAATGGTATGCCTATCGAGACCGTCGGGTACGGAAGCGCGATTTGCGGAAATTGTGGATTATGCGGATCAATGCAGCTGCTCGACAGAATGGCACCACATACAGCCGTCTGATCCATGGCTTGAAGCAGTCGCAGATTAACCTCAACCGTAAGATGCTGGCTGACCTGGCAGTACGTGAGCCGGAAGCGTTTTCAGCCATTGTTGAAAAAGCTATGGGCTGAACAGTTAATTCTGCAATAAAAAGAGAGGTCGCATCTCAGCGACCTCTTTTTCTTTAACTCCGGTTAATTTCTTTAGATAAGGCACCCCGCTAATTAGATGTAATCGGGTTGGAAGGGTGAGTAAACGCACTTTACCTTCAGTCTAATATGTAGCATTATTTATTTTTTGCCCTGCCAACCTGATGGATTGATAAGATTACTTATTTCTACTTTTTCAGATCGGATTTCAGTACAAAATTTGACAATGATGCCATTGTCCTATATACTGTGGGTAAGGAAGGAAAAAACCTGCTTACAAAAAAACAGAAGCCAACTTCCTGGGGTGGGACTCATCAGCTAAACACCAACGTGACCTGGTTCTATCCTTTGTGATGCCCAGGTGGCTTTATTTATCGACTTTAACAATCTAATTTTATAACGGAGGTAGTAGGATGAAACACAAGGGCTTCGTTGCTATTGCTGTTTGTTTGATCGCAGTAGCGACTGTGATTTCTGTAATTGGCGTTGAAGATGCCATGGGTTTTGAAATGGGTCAAACTGCGCTGGCTGCACCAGGACGAGCATTACCAGAGATCACAAGCGTTGAGCCAGACCGCGCGCTTAATGACGTGAACACAACGATTACGATCAGCGGGTCGAACTTTATAGAAGCAGCGATAGTGTACCTGGGAGAGACCAAGCTAGAAGATGTGACCTGGGAGGATGAGCACACCTTGACTGTGGTTATCCCATCGGGGTGGGATGCTGGTGTTTATGACCTGAAAGTTGAGAATACGCCAGAGGAAGTTGCTGTTTTGGATGGTGCATTTGAAGTAATAGATGTCTGGACCGCTGGAACAATTGAGGGTGGAAGGATTGACGAAATTGTAATTAACCCCCAGGATCCCAACACGCTGTATGCCAGCGCGTATGGGATCGGCTTGTATCGCAGCCGGGATGCCGGGGAAAGTTGGCAGTTCATCCTTGCAGACGGCTATGCAGAGGCGGTATCAATTTCCCCTGTGGAACCGAACCATTTATATCTCTTTGCCCCATGGCAATTGTTCCACAGCGCAGACGAAGGGGATAATTGGGCACCGTTGGAAACACAATTCCCGGTTCCTTTCAACCCTTCTGCTGAAGTGCCAGGCTGGCGCTGTGCCAGTAGTGGTCTCAGTCCTTATGCTCATCCGGAGATAAAGGGAACCGTTTTTGTAAGTGTATCCAATCATGGTCATTTTGGCAGCGGCTTGATCAAATCAAAAAACTATGGTTTAGACTGGCTTCCTGTCATAGATGGCCTTTTAGATGATCCTATTGATCCCTTTATCAACGACCTGGCTTTTCACCCCGATGATCCAGAAATAATCGTGGTGGGAACTGGATTAGGAAATTTATTCATTTCAAATAATCGAGGAGAGAGTTGGGAATTCCTTTCAAGACCCATTGATATGGCATATATTTGTAAAATTGAGTTTAATCCCTTTGACCCAGATGAATTATGGATTGGTGGCGATAAACTCGCCAAAAGCATTAATGGCAGCTATACTGCTTGGGAGGAGGTTGACCTACCGCCAGATCATCCTTATGGGCCTGAAGAAACGCGAATATTCGATCGTTTTTTCATTTCACCCCATGAAGAGCCAGGATGGGTTTACTGGCATCTAATAGGTAGTCTTTACCGGTCAAATGATCGTGGGGATACATGGGAAATCATTACCTGGAATGAACTCTCTCATTCGAGTATTATTGTAGAAAGTCCAGGAAACGCCGATGTAGTTTACCTTGGTGATAGGTTTTTTGGCATTTATAAATCGGTTGATGGGGGAGTAACTTGGGAAACAAAAAACCAGGGTCTCACAGCAACAGTGCCTGAATATCTGAGGGTCAGCCCTGCTGACCCAAGCCTTGTCTATGGGAGTGTGCACCACACATCAGGCATTTTTCGAGGTTTAAAATATGCGACATCGTGGGATTTCTTATTGCATGCAGATATTCATATTCAAACAATGGAGGCTGATCCATTTGTTCCTGAGCGTGTTTTTGCAGCTGGATTTGACACGATCTATAGAAGCGATGATGGTGGGGAGACTTGGATTGCTACAGTGGAATTAGATTTGCCAGAAGAACATAAAGATTGTGTCAGCCTTTTTCTAGTCCTTCGCGCTCATCCAAAATTAAAGGACACATTATTGGCTGGATTAATGCACTTGTGCGATAGGGATAATTGGGATTATTCGGATGGCAGCATTTACTATTCAAATGATGGAGGCCAATCCTGGGTGCTTGCAGACACTCCTGGAGGTATGCAAGTGGTTTGGGACCTAGCATTTGACACCCTTGATGGGACGATTGCCTATGCCGGTACGACGGATGGGTTTTATCGCAGCGAGGATACCGGTAAGACCTGGGTGCGAATGGAAGGAGAGCCAGGATACGTGTACCCTGGTAGGGTTCACAGTATCGCCGTGGAACCAGATCGAAATTCAGGTAAGGAGCCCCATATCGTTGTTATGGATGGATCAATTGGTGCGATTATGGTTTCTTCTAACCAGGGAGAGGACTGGGATGTATTATTTTATCCATCACCAAATGATAATTTTGAACAATTGATATTTACACCAACCGATCCACAGACATTATATGCGGCATCACGGACCGGGCTGCGGTATTCACCTGATTATGGGGAGACATGGTTCCGGGTGCCTGGCGATTTAGGTTATGTGCTGATCCGTGCGCTTGCAACTGTGAAGGAGGAAGATCGTGCAATTCTTTACGTAGCTACGCCGGGCGGTTATGCAGCCCGCACAGACACGGACGTGATGTCCCCAGTGTCGGTCGGTGGACTGCGTGAAAGCACAACACTGGTCCACCCAGGTGTATACCGTTATACGCAGACGGCGGTCTACACGATATTGGCAACAGCCGGGGATAATGGCAGCATTAAACCTTCAGGTGAAGTGACTGTGGATGGCGGGGAAGACCAGAGCTTCACGATCACAGCGGAAAATGGTTACCAAATTGCAGATGTTAAAGTGGATGGTGTCTCTGTATATCCGGATGATGTGGAAGGTGGTGTTTATACCTTCAATGAAGTTCAGGAAAATCACACGATCTATGCAAGCTTTGAAGCAATTCCAGAGCAGGTAGAAAGGTACTTTATACCGCTAATATTAAATTAAATTCAGGTGAATGGTGGGCTTGGTGAAAAAGCCCAGCCCAAAAGAGGTGGGTGATGAGCAAAACAAGAAGTATTTCATTTGCTGGTGTGATGGTTTTGCTTGTTTTGGTGTTTGCGCAGGTGTGGGGGCCGGGCTCGGCTATCCTGCCTGAGGCGCCACCTGAGCTGTCGCACCCCAGATCGCACCAAGATGCTTTTTGAACGCATGCTTCCGGTTAAAACTCGGGGAATTCAGAAGAAGGTTCGCCGTCTGGCAGCTTATTTGTCCAAGAAGAAATAATCTATCGATGCTAATTGGCCCTCAGCCTGCCTGCCCGGGAGATGGGAGTGGATTAATCCTCCAATGGCAGTGGGGGAAGCGTGAATCGCATCAGCCGGTTGTTGAGGGCATCTGAGACCCACACCCGACCTTGTTGGTCAACGGCTAATCCAGCCGCAATGCCGATTTCATCCGGTGCTGTGCCGTAGCCTCCCCATGACACGAGGACAGAGCCATCCTGGTCGAAGACCAAAACCCTTCCCATGATTGGGTCAGCCACATAGACATTGTAATCTTCGTCGATTGTCAGGAAGGGTTTGTTATCAAGGGAGTCGCCGTACCAGCCATCGATATCCCAGGTGATGTGGGTGGGATACTGCAGGGTGTCCCCTTCGGGGATGAGGATCTGGATGCGTTTGTTCCAGGTATCTGCAACAAATAGCCGTCCGAGGTTGTCCACTTCGATACCAACAGGCTCGTCAAATTGACCGACTCCCAAACCAGCGCCACCAAAAGAGGCTAAATTATTCCCTTCGCTATCGAAGATGATGATACGCTTATTGCCCGTATCTGTGATAAAAACGCGCCCTTGAGCATCCACAGCCACACCGCGCGGGCCCCAGAAATGATAGGGGGATTCGGCTGCGCCAAACTGGCCCCATGTGGCAAGAAACTGTCCATCGGCGGTAAATTTTTGAATGCGATGATTCCAGGTATCCGCCACGTAAACAGACCCATCCGGGCCTACATCCAAGCCCCAGGGCTCATTGAAATTTCCTTCAGAAGCAATGACATTGGCTGCAAAATCGCTGGCTTCGAATGTGCCCCATGCATGCAATAGGTTGCCTTCCTGGTCAAGATGCAGGATGCGGTGATTGCGGGAATCTGCCACATATAATGTGCCGTCAGAGGCAATAGCGATATCTCGGGGGGCATCAACTTGGAAGAGCTCGTTAGTGCGCAGAATCAGGTCCGCTTCCAGACGGATGGTTTTTTCCTCATAGGGATCAACTGTGGGCTCCAGGGGGGCAGGTGCAACCCCATACTCCCAAATTGTTGAGACCACATCTTTGCGAAGGTACATGCGGAACGAATCGGATGGCTGCCAGTTTTCAAGGGTTAATGTGTTGATGTTTGCCAGGGCGGCATAAGGCTGGTAATTTCGATTAAACCAGAGCTGCCATAGGGCGGCACGCATGGCCGGGTCGGTTAATGCGTCCCAGACGCGCTGGAAAGTCATATTGTAGTACATCTGGGATGGCCACCACAGGCGGTGGTGATCAAACCGGATGTATTCATCGCCGACGACCGGTTCGATTTGCCCGTAATTGCCGCTGCCGACCAGGATGACGGGTGCGTCGCGCAGATCGCGTGTGGGATTGCCAGAAAACCAGCGTTTATTTGGATAGTCACGGAAATACCACCAGTAAGGATATAACATATCACTGTCATAGGCGACAACAATGTCTTTTCCCCCGGTCAGGCGATGGCTAATTTCTTCGACCTGCTCCAGCACATCCTTAGGATCGCGGGCAGCGTGGGCATAGACCAAGAATTCCTTTGCCGTGTCGTAGAGGACGAAATTAGCACGATAAGCTGTGCGGATGGTGGTCATTGACAACAGGGCGATGAACAGGATCAGGGCAAATTTCCCAACTTGCTTCGTGGTCCAATATCGCAGTAAGAAATACAGCCCGGTAGCTGATGCCACCATGCTGGTGCTGGCAAGCAGGAAAGAATAGGTCGCTTCTAATTGGAGTAGTTCATTTCCCTGGAAAGGTGGATTTTGACCAAGTAATACACCGAAGGTGCGAATAGTTGTCAGCAGAAAAAGGGATGCAACGATCAGAACCAGGACGCTTTGTTTGCGTTTGAGGTTTGACCAGTTGAAGGAGTCCAGCAACTTTCCGAAACTCCATCCACTGGTCAGGATCATCGGCATGGCAATGTGCGATGTGAGCCAAGGCATTCGCTCCCCAGCAAAACTGAAGGCAATCAAGCTCATCACCGACCAGTAAAGCAACAAAGCCAAGACGGGTGGCTGACGAAGCTCGCCTTCGTTGTCGATGATTGGATTGGGTTGTTCATTTTCACCTGGGTCGATGTTCACTTCATAGGCAGGTATTTCTTCAGCGTGCTCTTGCTCACTTTCTAAGGCTTCAGCAATGTCATTTCCATTTTCTGCTTGAGTCATTTGATTGTGTTTTTTCAAAGATTCCTTGAGGATGGGGATGCCCATGATAGCAGCCAGGAGGGTGCCAAAAGCAGGCAAAAATTCATAAAGTGGAATCTGAACGAGTGCATAGTAATAAAGCGGCTGGGTGCCCCGGACAACCCCCTGTTGGGCCAGCCAGTACCCTAATGCCCCCATCATCCCCATCAGGAAACCGCTGCCTTGAGTGAATATCGATGTGTAAAAGATGGTGAAGATGCCCCAGAAAACGCCAATATTGACAGCCCAAACCCTCCAGTTCCACCAGATTCCAATTAGGATCGCGATAGTGAGCAAAGGTATCACAAATAGCAGTGAGGTGATGACCCCGCTTGTGCTGTAATCCAGGGGGTTATAGCCAAGGAGATCCATGGGCAAAGCTGCCAGAAGGGGCAGGACAATGGTTCCCTGTAGTATTAGCAGGTCAAAGGTGCGTTCATCCCGAATACCCTGCCAGCCAATTCCTGAGATTAGAAAATACCCGGCAGTGATCACCCCGATGAGGAGACTCAGGCCAAGGCCGCCAATAATGATCCGGCTGGTTCGGTCCAATTCACTGATCATTACACCCACGCCTTCTTCTGTGATATCCGAAGGCGCATAGGTTAATGTATTATAGCCAAAACCGAACAGGATCAGGCCAATTAGCAAAGTCAGTGCCGCCACAGCTAAAAAGATTGAGCGGGCTTGTCTGGAACGCCAGGGTTTGGTGATGACCCGGGCCGTAAAAACTATCGCTAAAAAGATCAATAGTTCCGCAGTGAAAATATAAGAGGTGGCTTTGTCTGTAAAGTGCAGGGCGGTAATAATGGTGATAAACAGCAGCATGTTTTTACGCCCGTGTTGAAGATAGCGCAGCACCCCCCAGATGAGCGCCATGCCCCAGAAGACAATGAAAATCTCATTGCGGGTATAGCGGCTGTAAAAAGAAATATACGGTGAAATTGTGAACAGGAAACCTGCTACCAATGAACCGACCCGTCCCAGATAATCTTTAAATGCGAGTAGCGCAAAACATACGACTGCGATGCCAAATAGCGCATCAGGGATGCGAGCAGAGAAATCATTGGCTCCAAAAAACGTATAGGAAAGCGCAATCATATGAAATTGAAGCGGGCCGTGGGTAACCGGGTCGTAACGGTAACCTCCTCCCTGGTAGAATGTATGCGCCGGCACCACATGATTGACTTCATCATGGCTCATTACCCGTTCTCCCAACATCACAAAACGGCTGAGGATGGTGGTCAACAGGATGAGAGTCACAACAAGGTGATAAATTGTGAATTGAGGTAAGAAGGAAAAGACTGGGCGGTCCAACCAGGCGTTTAATTTCGAGTTCTGTGTCATAGGATTATTTTCTGAATGGTTTTTCGAGTTGGTCTCGTGAGCCTTGATTTTAGAACTATACTTTAATCTTGATTTCCTGACAAGGCATCTATACCCCATTTACTAGACGGCATTCAGAAGGGATGGCGGGGGTGATTAATACCAACTTTCTCTCTCTTATCCTTTATTTGGGTTTGAGGTAGACTCTGATATCCAGATGATGAAGAAATGGATTTTTATAATCTTAATGAGCCTGGCTCTTGTTGCTCTCCCTGCATGTGCTGAAGACCCATCGCCAGCCGAATTACCGACATTAGACAAGGCCAAATTATTCGAGACGGCTGTTAGTCAATCTACCGCAGATTTTGAGTCAACTCAGCGGCATGTGCCCGCCAATACCCCAACGCCAACCAGCACGACTACACCAGTCCCGACTATCGACCGTACCCGTCCGTTAATGCAAACACCCACAGGTGAGCTGCTCTGTAACAGGGCGGCAGCTGGCCAGCCCATCGATGTCACCATCCCCGATGGGACGCTGTTGGCGCCTGGTCAAGGGTTTTCGAAGACCTGGCGGTTGGTCAACGTGGGCAACTGTACATGGACGAGGTTGTATGCGGTCACCTTTTACTCGGGGAACCGTTTGAATGCTTTTCATACGCATTATATTTTACAGCCGGTAGAACCCGGAGAAATAATCGATATAACGGTTGATTTTGAAGCGCCCCAGCAGGCAGGTGTTTATCAGAGCAACTGGATGTTAATTAATGCAGAGGGTGATTTATTTGGTATTGGGCCGCATGGTGATGCACCTTTTTGGGTTAAGATTGAGGTTGTGTATTCATCAACGAAAACACCGGAAATTGAGGTTACACCTACCCCACAACCAAACGGACACTTGACAGGGCAAGTGCGATTATCGGAAAGAGACCAGTTTGATCTTGACACTGCCACACTCAACCCGGCAGACCCAACCAAGTCTGACTTATCTTTTCAGTATGGGGGAGACCCGCTCTATATCCTGCAGGCCATGAATGGGGCCCGCTGGAAGGTCTTTGGTAAGGAACCCCCTTCATATAATGATTGCATTGACATCGAATTATCTGAGGGTGATATTGGTTTTGAGGACCTACCCGATGCGGCTTATGTCTTGTACCAAACATCCCAGGGAAAGCCAGGCTGGTTTTTAATAGAGGGGATTGATTTAGGGGCCATCACCATTCGTTATCTGACCTGGTTGACTCCATAACGAATAACGATTAAATAAACGCGCAAAACCGCCCGCCAGTGAGTGCTGGTGTGTGGGGCCGTTTTGCTCTATAATTAAATGGGTGAATTTTGGTCAGAACAGGCTGCGGATAATCAGCATGATACTGAAGATGATCAGGGGAACACCAATGATTGCCCCAATCACCGTCAGGGTCAGTAAGACACCGACGATCAGCAATACAAGACCAAGAATGGCGCCAATCAGCCTTCCTGTGACTTCGATAATCCAAATCACCAAACGCCAGATCATCCAAAAGGGGAACAGCAGCCAGTGGACACGTTTTTGATTTTTGTTCATTTTTACCTCCACTTAAGTATACGATCTTCGACGGGAAAAGTTGCATAAAATGCAGAATTCAGCCTTAACAATAATGATCGAGTCTGGTATAATTTTCGTCGCCTGAAAATCAGGTGAATTTGGAGAGGTAGCATAGTCCGGCCTAATGCGCGCGCTTGGAGTGCGTGTGTACCGCGAGGTACCGTGGGTTCGAATCCCACCCTCTCCGCTCAAACAAGAAGCCATCCGTAAAAACCCGGGTGGTTTTTGTTTAGGGCTGTATTGCCAGTAGGGGTTATACCCTATAAGGTATTTCAGGTTCAAACCACACCCTCTCCGCTGAAACAAGAAGCCATCCGTGAAAACCGGGTGGTTTTTGTTATAAGCGTTTTGTCTGGGATGTGATTAATTTTCAGATCTCCACAATGCTTGTGTAAATTGTATTAATTCCTGAGATACGATTTCAAATGGGGTTGGATGCGGTATAAAGGGGATGAGAAGCTTTTCCCACTCAGTTTTAGCTACATTGATTAATAACTCATCAAAGAACTTTTCTTTACTTTCGTAATTGACGTTCAGCATAGTGCATTTTTGCTTGACTAAAAAAGGAATATTTTGCGTAGATAAATCCACTTTCTTAAGGATCCACCATAAGTCATAATAATCACGACAAACTCGATTTGCACCCCAGCCCTTATCCTGTAACCGAGCCAGGCTTTGTATAAGGGCGCGATATTTCTCGGAGACGATTTCTGTAAGCGGATAGACATTAATTTTTGTCTCTAAGGCCTCGTCATACTCATGCAAAATCGGCTTTATTGCTGCGGTTAGCAAAATTGGTTCATCAATAGTGATTTTTATTTTCAATCGGCATAATGGTTCTCGATGATAGGGAAATTGAACTCGAATGGTATGGGCTATCTGTTTTCTGGGATGAGGTTCTTGGAGAGTCAAAGGCTCACTTTGGATTAAAAAATGTCCTCTTTCTTGTAAATCTTGTTGCATGATATTAACCGCAATGCTGATACTTTCTCTAATCTCTGCCGCGTTACTTTTTGGATGGGATGAAAAGTCCAGATCTTCAGAAAAACGAAAATTATTAAAATAAGCTTTTCTGAGCGCTGTTCCTCCTTTTAGGACCAGAAATTGTTTTAATAAAGGCACTTTGAAAATCGCTGAAAGTAAATAGCTTATGGCATAATCCTTTTCAATAATCCATAATCCAGTTTTTGTCTCCGATGCTTTTTGTTGCAACATGGGAAGGATTCTATGCATGTGGGCCTCCTGGGAGATTGTTGTAAAGATTCCAACGAGTAATTGGTTCTCCGTAGTCGATGCCTTGGGGATCCAAAAGATGATAATTTTTAGTGTTGAAAGTTAGCAAGGGTTCAAGAACCTTCTCATTGACATCATTAATATCTAATATCCATCCCAGCCGTTTGATATAAGCACCAGTATTATATCGAACTGCATAGTTGACCAGTTTGGCGAGATTAATCTTTTCGCGATAAGTGGTGATGGTTTCAATCGCCATGGAAATTCCGCCAAAGAGATCAGATCGGATGATTAAATCTAGGGTTGTCCTTTCTGGATCTGTTAATGGTACGCGATGCCAGTTACTGATCCATTCATGGGTAATTCCCCAAAACTTCTCTTCCTTAGTATGGATGAATTCAATTTCAATATCTAGGACCTGCCAGACCGCTGTGCCGCGAGGGCGGTAGGCTTCACCAGATCGCATTTCAGGGGTGACAATCTTAGCAGGAGTAGAAGCCTGGACCATTGGAGGTATTTGCGTTGTGAAACCATGATGCGCTAAGGCCGACCAGCAGCTAATAGCCATCGGGCTGACTAAAGCCTGGGCAATGGCAAAAGGGTGGATTTCATCAGGATATAACGGAGATTGTATGACATAGAGGCCGCGCTTTACTCTTGTAAGCCAGCCGCTTTGAGCCATCTTACCAAGGATGTTTCTCACGGTTTGCCTTGAAAGCCCATTTGTTTTTCCTGTGCGAAAGGCTTGTTCAAATGAGAAGATTGGGCCAACTTCACCCATGATATCTTCTAATAATTCGATTCCTAGTGTTCTTGTATAATTCTTTATCATGTGTATATTGTACTTCGTTAATAATGAAATAGGTTATTAACGTAGTACTAAATACATAATATTCGCTTAAGAAGCCTATTAAGTAATCCACCTTAACAAAGCAATAATTACCCTGAGAAACAAAGGTGAAAGTTCTTCAGTGAAAAACATACCCTCCCTCGCTGAACATACCTGTCTGTGATAACTACTGGAATCTCTTCTGATGCTGTATCTTATTTGTTGGCTGAAAAAATATAAACGGTTGTGATAATTTATAGGACATGGTCTTTGCAGTGTAGATGTTACAGACCAGTGACTCATACTGAGGTGATAAAGGTTACATCCCCTAAAAGTAAAGATTTTAGTAAACGCTGCCTTAAGGATTGTTGATGCGCACGATTATTAAATCAGTTGGTTGTCTCATTAGGAGACTTGGGTGATGCCCAATTATTCTGAAGGTCAGCTAAAATTCCCTCTCCGCTGAGACAATTAATCGCTTGTGAAAACCAGGGGACTTTCGTTTGAGGTGCATTTGAGTTGGGTTTAATCTGTGCTGTGTTCCTGTAATTCATATAGTTTGTACAATTTTTGATAAACGAGATTATGGCGGATTAAGAAGTTGTGAGAGTCAAAACCTACTACTTTCCCATTATCAAGCACCAATAATTTCTCTGCCTGGTGCAATGTCGAGAATCGATGAGCAATAATGATGGTGGTGCGGTTTTGAGATATTTCGATCATGGCTTTTTGGATTGAAGATTCGGTGTGTGGATCGACGTTAGCAGTGGCTTCATCCAAAATAAAGATTTTTGGGTTTGCCAAAATAGCTCTGGCAAAAGCGATGAGCTGTTTTTGACCACCTGATAGCTTAATACCAAGTTCACCGACCTGCGTCTGATACCCCTTAGGCAGTTCGCTGATAAAGGCATGTGCCTGGGCTTGTTTTGCGGCATTGATTATGTCTGATGGACTGGCTTGCGGGTCACCATAGCGGATATTATCATAAACTGACTCTGCAAACAAAAACACATCTTGGGTGATGATGTTAACCAAGCGACGTAAATCATTGGATGCAATCTCTTTAATATCAATTTCATCAATGACAATGGTGCCTTGTTTGACATCATATAATCGAGCCAGTAATTTGGCCAGCGTACTCTTCCCAGCTCCTGAGGCGCCAACGAATGCGATTGTTTGACCAGCTAGCACTTCGAATTGGACATCTTGGAGCAAAGGGTCTTTATCATAGAAAAAATGGACATCTTTGACCCGAATATGTCCTGTAAAGCCATTGAGGGGTTTTTGGGGTGTTTTTGGTTCAACCAAGGCTGTTTCTTGTTCCATTAATGTCATAATGCGGTCTAAAGACGCAGCTGCAGCTTGGATAGAACCGTATACCAGGCCCAATTCTCTCAGTGGGCTGTAAAGGCGATAGACATAACCCAAAAAAGCCATCATTATCCCGACGGTCATTTGCCCCTGAGCGATCATGTTGCCACCATACCCCAGGACGAGGGCAATTCCTAACATGTTGGTGATTGACATTGTGGGGAAAACTGCCGCAAACAGCATCCCAGTGCGCAGATTTGCTTTCATGTTCTGAAGACTCAGCTGTTGAAATTTGTCAATGTTAAAAGATTCGCGTGAAAGTGATTTCACTACTCGCATACCAGCAATGCCCTGCTCAACACTGGTGTTTACTTCAGCGATTGCCTGTTGCACATTCCAATAGGCCTGGCGCATTTTTTTGCCTAGATGACGCATGCTTATCAGTGCAGCAGGGAGTGATATGAGGGTGATAATTGTTAGTCTCCAATTTAATAAAGCCATAATGATAATGATCCCGATCACTGTGATGATATCAGCGATCAAGTTTATTGCCCCATCAGAGATAAATGATGTAACAGCGTTGATGTCATGTGTTATTCGAGAAGAAATCTGGCCAACCTGCGCCTGTTCATGAAAACGCAAGGATTGATGCAAGACCTTATCAAATAAATCTTTTCGCATTTCGTAAACAATGTTTTGTCCCACCCAGTTTGACAGATAAGAGCTCCAGTATAAAGCAACCCAATGAATTAACACAAACGCTAAGTACAGGATCGAAAGGAGGGTTAAAGCAGTCATGTTTTTTTGAGCGATGGTGTCATCAACTGCAACCTTGACAATATAAGGTAATGAAAGCGAAATTGCCATGGCTGCAAGGGTGGCCAGAAGTGCCAGTAACATTTTCCCCAAATAATTCTTAGCATAGAAGATAAGATATCGGGTTGCGTCTTTTGACAATTTTGTGATTTGAAATTCCTCTTCCCGGCTTTGCATGCGGGACATAAACCCACCTCTTATCGTCATAAGGCCACTTCCTGTGGGTTTTGTCTCATGTTGGGTTGATCTATCGGATGTATCTGACTATTGTAAAGCGTGGCATATAGCCCACCTTTTTCAATCAGTGCCCTGTGTGCTGATTGCTCGGTTGATGTGTGCGCTTGCTCTACAATTTGTCCTTTATCAATCACAAGAATTTGATCCGCTTGTTGCACCGTCCACAAGCGATGAGCGATAATGAACGTTGTCCTTCCGGGCAAGATACTTTTAAGGGCTTGCCGCATTTGGCGCTCGGTTTCGACGTCCAGGCTGGATGTTGGTTCATCTAAAATTAGCAGTTTTGGATTCTTGAGCAGCACACGCGCCAGTGCAATTCGCTGTTTTTGGCCACCTGATAGACGAACACCTCGCTCACCAACTGGGGTCTGGTATCCCATTGGCAGTTTTTCAATGAACTTATGTATTTGGGCAACTTTGGCAGCAGCGCTAATCTCAGATTGTTTTGCGTTTGGGTTGCCGTAGGCGATATTCTCGCCAATGGATGCATCAAATAGGAATACAGATTGAAAAGCGATCCCAATCGCATTTCGGAGGCTTTCAAGAGTCACATTGGTGATAGGATGCCCATCGATCAATATTTTCCCCTCTTGAGCGTCATAAAATCGACAGAGAAGATGGGCTAGTGTGGTCTTGCCTGCGCCGGATGGGCCAACCAAAGCAATAATTTCTCCCGGTTGAGCACAGAAGGAGATATTGTGTAAAGCCTGTAATTCGACGTCTGGTTTTTGGTAGGCAAAGTAGACATTTTCAAATTCAACCTTTCCATCAATGGGTGGTAGGGCATACGCGTCGGGGGTATCATGAACATCTGATTGAATATCTAAAATATCGAATACTCGCTCTGCAGCAGCTATGGATTGCATAACGAGATTGATCATCATCCCGGTCTGGCGTATGGGCCTGAGTAACATTTGCATGTAAGTTGTAAAACCCACTAAAATGCCCAGAGACATCAAACCAGTGATGATATTCCGTCCCCCGATCCATATCACCATACCGGTTCCAACGCCGATAATGATGTTTGCAAAAGGCATCCACAGGGCAGAAATCTGGCTTGTGTCAAGGTTGGCTGATTTTACAGCGCTATTTTTTGTCTTGAATCGTTCATTTTCATAGTTTTCACGACCAAAGACTTTGATCACTTGAATTCCTGTGAGGGTTTCTTGGATTGATTCTGTTAATCTGGCAAGGTGCTGTTGTACACGCTTCCAGGCGGGGCGGACTTTACGGGCATATGCCCACATGCCAAGCAGTATAAAGGGGATTAAACCAACGTAAATCAATGCCAGTTGCCAACTCCAAAGGGATAATACGATAAGAATACCGATAAGAGTCATAATATTGGTAATGACGATGACCGCCGCCCTGCCAAAAAAATTGTTGAGGATGTCGATGTCCGTTGTTATCCTGGACATCAGGTCACCTGTGCGAGCCTCATCAAAAAATGAAAATGAAAGCTTATTGATATGTTCAAACAGATCGTTTCGGAGGTTAAAAACAATTTTTTGCCCAGTATAAGCAGTCAGGTAGAGTCGCAGGAAATCAATCCCTCCTTGGAAAAGTGCAATGATGATCAACCCAAAAGCAGCCCACCAAACCATATGGTTTTCATTGCCAAGAATGAAATGATCTATTGTCAAGCGGATGACCCAGGGCGGAGATAGTTCGATTAAGGATGTTAATAATGCCGCAGTGAGGGTAATGAAGAGTGGTTTTGAGTATGGCAGGAGATAGCCCCACAAGCGCTTTAAGATAGGTGTGATCGCGCCCTTAGGCCTGCTGTTTGGTTTGAGGGATGAGGGTGATTTATCCGGTTTATTCGGATTTTTAGAGGCAGGCTTCTTGTGGTTTTTTTGGATGACCATACCAAGTGTTCTTGATTCAGAACCGGCAGCAGGATGACTACCTGCTACCGGTTTGCACCTATCTGTGAAGTGTTTTAGGCTTTCTTTTCTTCACATTTATGGTGTTTTGCATCTTCCCCATGGCATTCCCGGATCTGTTCGGGAGTGCAGTCCTTCGGATCTGGTTTTTGATCTGGGTGGATGCAGTCGTTATGTTTCTTACAGCACATGGTGGTTTCCTCCATTGATATTGGGTCAGACGGGTTGACGGACATATTGCCAAGTAACACTGTGTTGATTTGCTCGTATTTAGTAAACATTTCCGGAACAAGGTAATAGTGTATCCGGTAGCCGCGCCGGTTAGCTTTCACCAGACCGAGTTCTTTGAGAACCCGCAGATGTTGAGAGATATTGGGTGCAGTGGTGTTCAATGCCCTGGCGAGGCTGCCGACACAGCGGGCAGAGCCAGGCGCTTGTTTTGCCAGCAAACCAATTAATCGGAGACGCATTTCATCTCCAAGAGCTTTATAAAATTGGGCTAGTTCGTTTACTTCAGGCATAACCATTTGTTTAAGCAGTTACTTAAATAAATTTTAGGACATAAAGATTGATCTGTCAAGGACTGTTGATGCTGCGGAACATGGCGTGAAAACGCTTTGCTGGCGGATGGCCAGGTGATTTTCTCAGTGAATTTGTGATATACTCGAGAGTGATCCGCTTTTTCTTTACCATTGAGCCAATGAGAAACCAAATACTTCATACCTGGGCTTTTTAAAAAAATCTGTCTAGCTATTGCATCTGAAACTCTGTTTTGAGGACAAGTTAAAAGCTTTGGAGATCATCTTTTTTATAAAGATTGATGCGTTCATAAATGAACTGATTGTATTGAAATGAGGAAAAATGAATGACGATAAGGACCTTACACGAGATGAACGGATGTTGTCTGCCCTGGCTCATGCTGCGGTGATCACAGGTGCGGTTGGGCCCGTTGCGGGTATCGTAATTTACCTGATGCAGAAGGAGAAATCAGCTTACACAGCCGGACAGGCACTGCAAGCAGCTGTTTTCCAGCTGCTGGGGATGCTGGTGACAGTGGTCGTGTGGAGCTGTTGGGGATTCTTTTATGCGCTGACATTCATCCCTTTGATCACAAACCCCGAACAATACCAGGCCGCGCCCCCACCGATCTTTTGGGTCGGAATTGGCTCGATGATCCTGCCCCTGATCGTGATGGTGGTATGGGTTTTGTATGGCTTGTTTGGTGCCTTACGTGCCTGGCAGGTGGCTGATTTTAAATACTTGATCATTGGGAACCTGGTCGAGAGAAAGATGATCGAGTGGGCTATCTATGGTGAGCTATGATCATTGTTTTCCGCTTAGTTTTCCTGGTCAGAAATCTATTATTTCATTGAACCAATCAATCCTTCCGTAAAAATTCGGATAAGCAATGCCATCGGGAAAAAGCATTTCTAAATTGGTGAATAATTTGCGTTAAAAATCGCAAAGGCCGATTGGTTGTTCACGACTTACATCTGAGATATTGGGATTATCAGATTAATAGTATGTTGTTTATTAACACCCACAGCGTGCAACGTCCGTTTATCTTTCAGTCCTAAGAAGACCTCCTGAGTCTCTTGAGGGCTTTCTCATCAGCTTTCATTTTTTCTATTTGCATTATGCATATACATCGTGCCCGCAGGTTTTTCCGATTAAAGTTGATAATTTCCGGCTTGATTGCCTTTCGCAATGAAATTGTGCCTGGTCTACCCACCTGAGATCGACACACCAGTAAATATTGACAGCCGTTTCTCCCTTCCGTATAATAAGTTCTGAACCT
>PWSY01000222.1 GCA_003563055.1 Anaerolineaceae bacterium
CGGCAAAGACCTCTCATTCTGGGGCGGTGGGATTGATACCCAATATGTTTTGGGAAACGGCACCCCGGCTGAAATTGAAACAGAAGTCGTCGGGCGGATCAATGACCTCGCGCCCGGCGGCGGGTTTGTGTTCGCCACTGTCCATTGCATCCAGGCCAATGTGCCCCCTGAGAACATCGAAGCAATGATGGCAACTTTTCGGAAACACCGAGTTTACTGACCAAACTCATTAGAAATCGATCGGTGGGTACAGGTGTTCTATCTGCCGACTTCTTTAAATTATTGAATTGGAGGTACGATGAAATTGGCAGGCAATGAATTCTCAAAACGGTTCTTCCTCTCTTGGATTGACCCGCATATTTCAGATCTTGAACTGGAAAAGCGGTTAACCAAACACCTGTCTGCAGCACCATATCTGGCAGGGATTGCGGTTAATAACCACCAGGTTCGATTAGCAGCAAAAATTATTCAGGGCTCAGAACTCATGGTGGTTGGAACCGTTGCCTATCCCCTGGGGGGGCTGCCAATCGAGCTTAAGTGTGCCCAAATCCAGGAACTGAGTGACCAGGGTGCAGACCAGATCGATATCGTGATGGGGATTGAGTCCATTCTTGCATGGAACGAAAATGCCATCAGGGACGAGATAAATGCGATCATGAAGGTCAATACAGAGGCACGGCTGTGCCTGATCCCCAACCTGGACGGGTTGGATGTTTCATCACAAATTCGTCTTGCTGGATTGATCGCCCAAACCCAAAAGCTGATATTGCGGACAACCACGGGGTATGGTCTAACGACATCCCTGGAAACCATTCAAAATCTGAGAAATGATCTTGGGTCCGAATTAGAGATCCTGGTCTCAGGTGGATGTGAAACACCCGTCGCAGCATTAGACTTTATCACTGCAGGAGCGAATGGTCTTTATATCGATGATGTTGATTCTTTCATCCATCTATTTCTAACCCTCACCCGCTTTCAAGAACACATGGAGGAGAAATGACACCTATGCCAAGAACAGCCCAAGAACTGGCAAGACGGATTGACCAGACCAACCTGAACCCCCAGGCGACGGCTGAGGAGATCATCCATTTTACTGAAACAGCGATAAAGTATGATTTCCTTACCATTTCTGTAATGCCTGGCTGGATTCCGCTGATTAATAAAACCTTCCCAAATTCACCCATCATCATTGACCCGGCCATCGGGTTCCCCCTGGGCACCGTTACCACAGAACAAAAAGTCAGGGAAACCCTGTGGGTTTTGAATCACCTGCCATCTAATGCTGAGATTGACATGGTTATGAATATCCCCATGCTCAAATCCCGTCAGTATAAGCAGGTTATTGATGATATCAGCCGGGTTGTTTCTGCAGCCAAAGGCCATACCGTGAAGGTGATTATTGAAGCCCCCATCCTGAACCCGGATGAAATTATCATCGCCAGCCTGCTGTGCCAGAAAGCTGGCGCACACTTTGTCAAAACCTCTACTGGCTTCAACCATTTTCGAGGATGGCGGCCATCAACCCCTGAAGATGTCCAGTTGATCAGAAGTGCCGTTGGTGACCAGATGCAGATTAAGATCGCGGGTGGGATAAAAACCCTGGCACAGGCACTGGACGCCCTGGATGCCGGTGCCGACCGAATAGGGACAGCCTTTGGGATTCAAATCATGGACGAGTACCATCGCTTTAACAGCTAAGATATTAGGATTTACGTTGCTATCTTAGTGCCTGACCACCAGCCACCCAAATTGGTGAGCTCCACGCCCATTGATTATTGTGCTGTCGGACCCGCACGTAATACCAATCATCTTTTTGGGTTTCTTTATCGAAATCGCTGAACTGATGGGTTAGTGAAAATGCTCTTTCATAGGATCTTTGCAGCGCTAATTGGTGAAAACAGTAGGCCGGCGACAGGAACCCACCCAGAAAACCTGTTTTACTTCCATTCAACAAGGACTTAAGGGAAACGGTAACCTGCTGTCCATTGATGGTGCCATCCAGATATGAATCGACAGTAGGTCGAATTTCAAGGCATACACCCTGGGTGGCAGGCGTGCGTGTATTGGGATTGCCAAATGTTTTGGTCCTGAACGTGATTGTGTTGGTTGAAGGACGGTTTAATTTGGTGAAAGCATACCGATCTCGTTGGTCCATGCTCGGTGCAACCACATCATGGCCACGAAAACGCGGTTCAACACCCAGTAAATCACCGCCTATCACATTTAAAACCACATCCCAATCGACACAGTCATTTTTCTGCCCCCAACCGACTTCAAAATGAATTTTGATTTTTTCGTGTCCAGCCAGATCTGAGATTTTATAAACAGACCTCAGAACATCTTCCCGGCTGATCACGCGGTTGTTGTAAATGATTTCCGCATAATCCAGGGCACCACCGCCCTCAACAAAAATAGCAATTTGCCTGTCTTTTTTCCCTGAGGTTAGAATGCTGCCTATTGGCCCCCCGTCAATCGAAAATTGGAGCTTGATATTATCACCGGTCAGGGCATAGGTGCGCCGAGCCTTAAACGCCTCCCAGATATGCTCCCGGGCCTTGGACGCAGCCCATACCCCCACCCTGCCGTAGCCATAACTGCCCGGGTGGGCTGAATGATGGTCCGTGGACGCCACCACTCCGACACGATGCCCTTGCGCCAACCCATATTGAAGCGTGCCCTGGCCGTCACGGGGACCCATCGTGTGCAGATAGGGATAAGGCGCTTGACTGGATTCAGAGGCGCCATGCATCGAGTAAATCTCAACCAGAGGTGAAATATCAGGGTTAAGTGACTGCCAATTAATGCCCCGGTAGCCATTTCGGTAACCGATATGATGCGGCACAGCAATGGCATCCGACCCGCTTTCACGAACGGATAGAATGGTTCGAGACATTCCGCTGATACCCTTCACCTCATCGAAGATTCGAGCAAAATCAGCGTTCTTAAACACGACATGATGATCCCCATATTGAAGTGAATGCCATTCAAAACCCGGAAAGGTGACAAATGCACCCGGTTGATGCCATCTTTGGGTTGCTTCGAGATATTCTTCCCATGCTCCCCTGGCTTTCTTAAAGCCCTCCTGTGAGTACTGAATAACCCTCTCAAGTTCGGCATGATCATCAACACTGGGCATATCAGGCCAGGCCGAATGAGGAGTCACACAAACAAAATCCAGTTGAAGGCTTGCATTTTGATAAGCCTCCTCTAAAGTGCCATGGCCGTACCCCATCGAACAATGATTATGGATATCACCAAATAATGCAGATAGATTTTGAAAAGCTGAAGGCATCTAATTGTTTACAATTGAATTATTTTTAGAATTGATTGATAAAATGCTGAACCAGCACATAAATTCCTGAAATAGCTGCTACCGATAAAACCACTGGTCGAATATATTTCCCATCAATCCAGTGAACAATACGTGTTGAAATCAAAAATCCCATTATGGTACCTGGCAGTAAAAACAAGCCCAAAATCAAAATCTCACCATGATACATACCAATTGATGCCCACGCTAGACTTGATATCAAGATGCTCAAAATAAAGTAAGCCGCTAATGTGGAGCGAATCCGTTTTCCTTGTGCCTCCTGGTAAACCAGGGCCATGGGTGGGCCACCGATAGCTGCAACCGTACCCATTAAACCAGAAAAAAATCCTGCCCCAAGCAATGACCCTTTGGTCGGCATAAATCGCACCCCAGAAATACTAATCAGTACAGCTAAAAGAACCATAATGGCAAATATTAACACAAAGCTACTTGATGTAAATTGGGCTAGGATAAAGGCTCCTAAGGCTGAGCCAAACACCCTTCCAAATACAGACCAGCCCAGTCCCCGAAAATCAATTGCCTGTCTTTCACGCCACATCATCAAAATAACCAGGGACAAAGAGGCAATTGAAAAGGGCACAGGTACCAATCGATAATCGATCAACACAAGCAATGGCGTAGCAACCAGAGCTGACCCATACCCCACCGACCCTTGTAACGCACTACCCATAAACATCACCAGGGTGATAAGGATTATTTCTGATAAGCTAAAAGGAAAGGACATAAATGCCTATTAATTATCTAGAATATCTGGCCTGCCAGAATAACAACGCCGGACACAGCCGATATCGTCAATACCAATGGTCTGATAAATCCCCTGTCGATATACGGTAAGACTTTATTAGAAAATAAAAAGCCTATCAGAATACCTGGGTAAAGAGCGAGTGATTGAACAAATTCATTTAAACCAAAGCGTCCTATCAGTGATAATGAAATAACAGAAATGATGGCGCCGATGATAAATACACCGCCCAGAACTGAGCGTAATTGTGCCCCTTCTGACTTTTGATAGACCAATGCCAAGGGAGGACCGGATGTTGTGGTAATAATACTCATGAAACCCGAAATCACAGAGGCAATCAGTACTGCCAGTGGTGTGGGATTAAGTTTTACGCCTGACAGGCTCATCAACACAGCCAACAAAATAGACACACCAAACAAAACTGAAACCAGTTCATGGGATATGACAGAAATTAATATGGTTGCTATCACAACACCTAGGATCATCCCAATCGTAGCCCATTTTAAACCAGTAAAATCAATTGCTTTTTTTTCGCGAAGAAGGACCAGGATGGTTAAGAAAAACGCAGCACTGATCAGTGGTCCCGGGATATAACTGGGCTCAATTAATAATAGGATCGGGCTGACCAGCAAAGCCATCCCGTATCCCACTGAACCCTGCAGCACCGCACCACAACTCATAACAATCGTTACCGCCAGTAATTCTACTGGTGTAATTGAAAAGCTCATCAATAAGAATCCATCAAAACCTATTCACCATATTGTAAGAATGGTGTAATCCAGTCAGAACCATGTTCATATAACCATTGGCCAAAAACGACTGAAGGGTCGTCATTCCGCAGCATGTTTTTCGTTGAGGACGGCAAATTCTGACAAGTGATATCGAATACCCAGGAAAACGGTTTAATACCGATTTGATCAACAATGCCTTGGACAGTTTTCGCTGCTTTGTTCATTTCTTCGATCTTCGTAGGTTCACCTACAGGGAAAAATGAAAAGAGTCCAGGATCAACGAGACGTTTCCCGGAGATTGGGTCATCAGGATGCCCTTCGCTATTAAATAATTGGGAATCGGATGCATACAGAAAGCCACCTTGGTTGATATAAGTATCAAACCCATCTCTCAACTTTGCTGAGACAAATTCAATAACGGGTGCAAAAATCAGTTTAATGTTTTCCGGTATTCCGTTTTCCTCAATTTGCTCATCAGAAATAAACCGGACATAAAGGCCAGCCTCACAACACGCCGAAAATGCGGCATAAATTTGCCGCCACTCTGGACGGTACATTAAGGCTGAGGTTTCAGGAACAAAAATAGCGACTTCAGGATCAGGTGGGATAAAACGCTGATGGGTTGCCAGGGTTCCTAAAACATCCAATGAACTTTCCCAGCGGTCTTTTGCCAAAGCCACAGGGTCTGTATTGCCCGGGATTGGCCCATCATAACAATCGGGTGTGTCAGCAGTGGGATAATCCCGTGTCCAGAAATAGAACCCGCTGGCGCCAAATTGGACGGCCTGATCATACCAGGCTTTGATCAGCCTGCCAGTGGGCACAAACCGGGGTGTCGCAGCTGAGAGATTCATCCGCACACTGACCATGGGCGCTTTTTCTGTCAGGTCATAGAACAGCCTGGAAAAGTGGGCAATATAGTGTTTTAAGAATAAATCATCGTCCAACAATAAAGGCCTGATCGCAACCGCCGGGTAGTCGTAAATTTTTCCTTGCGCAGGCATATCCAGGCGAGGTAGCTCGTGGGGGTTGGCAATGATATTAAGCCCATCACCCAATTCTTCTCGTAAAATTTTTGCCTGGTAGGCGACGACATCTGCTTGTTTTTTCCGCAGGAAATTCCAGAATTTTACCAGAGCCAAACGTTCCACACTAGTTTGAGGTTTAATAGGTGGCTTTTCTCTACCAATGGCAGACTTTAATGCCTTCTTAACCCCCTCAGGGTTGCGCTGACAGGCATCCACAAATAATGCCAGAGGGTATTGCCGACACCACAAAATGATGAAACGCTCCCCTTCATCTGCCAGACCCCCCCTGTAAACCACCTCCATATCTTCAAGATCAGCCTTTACAAATGCTACTCTTTCCTGAAAGATCTTCTTGAAGGGTTCCCATTCTTCTTCAAGGAATGGCAGCCGGTAACCTAAAGTTGGCGCTTCGAGGCAGTGCAGCAAGCCATACTTCCGGTCAATTAATAAGGATTCATATAAGCCATTCCCCAAACCATCCGTCAAAGCAATCCCACGAGATTTGAAATCAGAGCCTATCTCGTCAGGCCCAAACATCCTCTCTCGTCGAAAACCGGATAGGCGCACCACATAAGGTGTATCCAAAAACTCAGCTTGTGTTGGCAACGCTTTATGATGCGGTTCCTGTGAATCTTTAGTTGGTAGCGTGCCGGGTTTTACCTGAATTCGGGTACTGCGATCATAGCCTGCCAAATCATAGGGCACAACAGCTCCGGACTTAAAGCCAATGATCTCACACCCCTCCAATGCCAACCAGTCAATTTCATGCTCTGATAATATCGTCATCACTACCTCTTATCTTTGAGTTGCTCATAATTAATCTTGATTAATCAGCAGAAACTTATAACTCAAGAAATTAATGTCATACCCCCGGGATGGGGTCATCGGCCATCAATAAATGCACCCCGGCGGTCCTAAATGTCCTCGGTAAAGCCAGGATTTTTGGTTCCTTACCAACGTATCGTTCGGCATCTTTCAATGCATCTGCAAATGTCTTCCTGGGTTTCATTTCCATACCCCGGGCATAGC
>PWSY01000138.1 GCA_003563055.1 Anaerolineaceae bacterium
AAACCCGGTACCCAAACGCTAACCGGTCATTCGTGAAACTCAAAGATATCGCTGTGTGTGGCGGCGATTTAAATGTCGCTGACAGGAGCCTTTTTGATTCTGAAATGCCCATCTGGCATAAACTTGCTGAAGCAAGAAAAAGCCCCCTCAAACAGGTTCGCTTGCTTGGGTTCGGCAACTTGCTACTGGTCGCGATGCGGTTGGTCACATTGCAAGGGGCTGTTAAGCGGGTTTGTAAAAAGCTTGGGATCAGAGGCACTGCACTTATGTGTCCTTACGCTGAAATGGCAATGGATGCAGACAAACCGCACCAGTTAGAAATACTTCGAAAAGATTTGGCGGAGGGCGTGTGAAGGGTTGGGTAAAGCAATTGCTCAAAAAAGATGTGCAGATGACCCGGTCTCTGCTCATTTCCCAGGATAACCACCTTTTTGTGTGGGTGTTAAAATTCTTTGCCCATTCAGGCGATTCCTGGTTCTGGCTGGGGGGATTATTGATCGTCTGGTTTTTCAGTGAAGATGCATGGCGACAGCGGGCTTTCTTCCTGGGTGTGGGGCTGGTTTTTATGGCAGCGGCCGTGATCTTTCTCAAGTTTTCCATTCGGCGCCCACGTCCTGAAGGTGAATGGGGAAAGATTTACCGCATTACCGACCCACATTCATTTCCCTCGGGTCACGCTGCCCGTTCAGCCGCCCTGGCTGTCATCGGCCTGGCCGTCGGACCCACCTGGTTTGGCATTGCCCTCACCCTGTGGGCACCTTGGGTCGGGCTCTCTCGGGTCGCGCTTGGAATCCATTACCTCTCGGATGTGGTTGTTGGATGGGGGGTCGGTGCGCTGATGGGTGCAGTCGCCTTAGCCCTTTATCCCCTGGCGTCGCAACTGCTCACCTTTTTACTTTGATAACTGGCCAGAGAAAAAACATTCATTTTCGAAATTACCAGAATGAGAAAAATCAATATTTGGTACGGACCTCAACTTAAAGATCCTTTACCATATACTTGTCCCCCAACGCAAACCCGCGTCCAGCATAATAAGCCCGGGTTCCAACGGCCGCAATCACAGCCAAACGTTGGAAGTCTTTATCCCTGGCGATTTTTTCTGCTGATTCAATCATACGGGTGCCCAAGCCACTGTGCTGCGCAATACCTGAGCGCACTTCACCAACTTCCAATGATTGACCGTAAACATGTACTTCACGAATGATAGCAGCCCCTTGCAGATCATCTAAGTCAGTCACACCAGTATCCCTCGGTAGGGACAGCCGCAGGAAACCCGCCAAAGTATCATCCAGTGTATCAAAAGATAAAAAGTGTTCTTCTGCGTCTGCCGGAAAGTACACCTGGTCATTAAAAGCTAATCGATCGGCCTTCACTTTTTGACGCCGAATTTCGCGACACCGAATGCACTGGCACTGGATCCCTCGATGCTTCATAGATCGTTGAATGTCCTGACGCAGGCTGGAATTTTTATTCCCGGCAACCACATAAGTCGATGGAATATCACGAATGATTCGATTGATCCGGCAATATCTTGGTACAGTCGTTTTCAGGTCAGCGATCAAATCCCGTAATACCGATGTAGAATAAGGCTGGTAAGCCCCATTCTCCCAATGGGCATAAAGCGCGGTGTTTTCCAGTAATTGACAGGGATAAATTTTAAGCTCATCCGGGCAACAAGCGCCGTCCCCCCATAAACGAGCAAAATCCTCACGGTCTGTCTCAGGCGTAGCCCCCAGCAAGTTCGGCATCCAATGCAAAACAGTTTTAAACCCGCCGGCACGCAACAGCGCTGTTGCTGCCAGGGTGTCCTGGGCTGTATGGCCGCGTTTGTTAAGGGCTAAAATATGGTTATCAAAACTTTGTGCACCCATTTGAACTTTTGTGACCCCAAGGTGTCGGTACCAGGCCAGGGCCTCCCTGGTAACCAGGTCGGGTCGGGTTTCAATCACCAGACCAACGTTTCTATGTTCAGCATCAACATTACGCGCGTGTGCCTCGGGCAGTGACTCAAAACCAGGTGTGTCATCCGGGTTAACCTCATTCATCGCATCAAAACAACGCCGCACAAACCACTCCTGGTACTCTGGCGGATAGGCACTGAAGCTGCCGCCAAGAATCAATAACTCAATCTTATCCGTCGGATGACCAACAGCTTTTAATGCACGAATCCTGTTTTGAACTTGCTTAAAAGGGGCAAAGTCATTTTCCAGGCCCCGTTTGGCCCCCGGCTCTTCGCTCAGGTAGCTCTTCGGCATCATATCTTCCTGAGGACAGAAGATACATTCACCCGGGCAAGAATGATAACGGGTGAGCACGGTGACGGTGGTAACTCCCGAAAGGGTTCGCGTTGGCTTCATGCGGATTTTTTTTAACAGGGATTCATTTTCCTCCCATGTGCCACATTCCACCATACTGTAATAGACCGCCACTAAGGCATGCTTGGGGATGAACCCACCACCATCAGGTTTGGGATGAGCACGTTGAGCATCATTAAGTTTCACACCTTCCTTAAGGTCTCTCAGTATGGCAAGCGCCTGATCCAGCTCTGCCTGACTGTAAACTCTTTTTTTCTTCCAGGTTTCTGCTTTCATATGCCTAAATTGTACCCACTAATCACACAGCTGGTTGTCTTTAATTCTGTATACAAAGTTTATACACATAGTCAACATAATTCATACAATCTGGTAGTATTCTTATAACTGATAAACAACGGCAACTACTCTAACTACACAGAAATTTGAGGGTTTGGTTTGGCGGCTTCACCACCAAATCAAACCACCATCCTTCAGCAGCAGGGCTGCCTGAGGTGTTACAATCAACGAACACAAATAAAAAAGGTGCAACATGAATGGCTCCTGGAAAATTGGAAAAATAGCTGGAATTGATCTAAAAATTCACTTTACATTCTTCTTCATTGTATTGTGGGTGGGGTTTTCTGCCTTGATCTCAGGAGGTACCCTCGCGACCATGCTACAAAGCATTTTGATTATCCTGGCTTTGTTTTTTTGTGTGGTCCTGCATGAGCTAGGACATGCCCTGTCTGCAAAGATATTTGGCATTGACACACGGGATATCACTTTACTGCCCATTGGCGGGGTCGCCAGGTTGGAGAAAATGCCAGAAGATCCGAAAGAAGAATTGCTTGTAGCTGCTGCAGGGCCAGCGGTCAATATTGTGATTGCGATCATATTGTCGATCGGGCTTCTGTTAACAGGTTTTTTTGCACTGCCCTTCAACATCACCGCTGTAACAAGCAACTTCTGGTTGCAGCTTCTGGTAGCCAATGTCATTTTAGTGCTCTTTAACCTAATCCCTGCATTTCCAATGGACGGCGGCCGCGTTTTCCGTGCCATCCTTGCCTCAGGCATGGACTATGTGAAAGCCACCCGGATTGCGGCAAATGTTGGTCGTGGCTTGGCTGTGTTGATGGGAATCGCCGGATTTTTCCTCAACCCCTGGCTGGTGCTGACTGCCATATTCATCTGGTCAGGTGCAGGCGCTGAAGCGCAACAGGTTAAAATAAAAGCAGACCTGCAAGGGTTGGTCGCCAGGGACGCGCTGGTCTCTCAATTTCACCAGGTGGAAGGCAACCTCCCATTAAGCAGTGTCTTTCAACTGTCCATGCAAACTGGTCAATATAATATCCCCGTGCTCTCAAACGGCCATTTCCTGGGGATTATCCGGCGCAGTGATCTGTTGAAGGCAATCGATCGACTGGGAAATCGAGCGCCAGCCTATGCCGCGATTGGCCTGGAACCAAAAGGCATCCACCCTGAAACACCCCTTACTGAGGTGCTGCCAAAATTTGCCACCCAGCGCGTACTGCCCGTGATCAAAGATCGACAATTAATCGGTTTGTTGACACCGGAAAGCGTACAACAACGCATTTGGATCAATAAGCGTCTGCGAGGTTCTTCTATCAACCCAGCCAGAGAAGAACCCGATGTCGTATAAACAACGCTAAAAATTTAATCATCCTGATTGACCGCCTCTGAATCCAGGGGTGGTTTTATATATGCAAATTTGCACAGACCCAGGGGTTACAATATACTTTAATCGATCATGAAACCGGAAATTCAATTACAGCTGATTAATCTCAACCGGGAATTTTACAATCGTTTCGCAGATTCCTTTTCCACAACCCGCAACCAGGCCCAACCAGGTGTACAAGCAATCGCTGAAAGGGTTGGCAAAACCGATTCAGTACTGGATGTAGGCTGCGGTAATGGCACTTTTGCTGACGCCCTAATCTTGCATGGGTTTTCAGGGCGTTACCTGGGGATAGACATGAGTGCCAATCTAATCTCAGAAGCAAAGAATCGTGCGGCTAACCTGCACAACAATTTCACGGGTTTTCAAATTATTGATATCACCAGACCCACCTGGCATCAATCACTCAATGACGCACCCTTTGATTGGCTGGTTTCCTTTGCTGTCCTCCACCATTTGCCAGGCCAGAATCTGCGGGGTCAGGTCGTCAAAGCTTTTAGTGAATTGGTTTCACCTCACAGCCAGATCGTTGTCTCCGTCTGGCAATGGCAAAATAGCCCTCGTTTGCGTAAACGGATCCTACCATGGTCGACAATTGGCCTGGACCCAAAAGATCTGGATGAGGGTGATGTCCTTTTGGATTGGCGTGCGGAAGAAACGGTTGGCCTACGTTATGTACATACTTTTGATCAACTCAGCCTGCGTTCCTTGGGCCATCAGGCTGGTTTTCAGATTAAGGAGTCATTTTATTCAGATGGAAAAACAGGTGACCTGGCTTTGTATCAGGTCTGGCAATTGGCCGCATAAAAAATAAACCGTACAGCGCAAACAATAACCGGTGGTCTAATAACTTCATCCGTTCATTTCAACAAGGTTACTGTACCCTCACCCAAGGGCAACATCAAGGAGCATCATCACAGCAAAACCAAGCATCAACCCCATCGTGGGAATGTCTGAATGTCCCTCTCGCTTAGATTCAGGAATCAATTCCTCGGCGACCACAAAGATCATCGCTCCAGCAGCAAAAGCCAGCGCATAGGGTAATATGGGCTGCATCAGTATCGTTGCAGCTGCGCCAATGACGCCCGCAATCGGTTCCACCATGCCAGAAAATTGTCCGTACATGAAAGCCTTTCCAAGCGGCCATCCTTCCCGCCTGAGCGGTGCCGATACAGCCAGCCCCTCCGGGAAGTTCTGGATCCCAATACCAATGGCCAGAGCCACAGCAGAAGCAGTTCCGGCACCCTCAACACCAGCAGCTGCTGCGCCAAAAGCAACCCCCACCGCCAGCCCCTCCGGAATATTGTGCAAGGTTATCGCTGTCACCAACAGGACGCTTCGCTGCCAGGCTGTTTTTGGACCCTCTGCCTGGCTGATATCCTTTCCCAGGTGTAAATGAGGCAGCAGTTTATCAACAGCAAACAAAAATGCCCCACCCAGTAAAAAGCCAACAACTGCTGGAAACCAGATGGGCACCAGCAGGCCTTCTGATAGTGCAATGGCAGGTTCCAATAATGACCAGTAACTGGCAGCAATCATCACCCCCGAAGCGAAACCAAGCATGCCATCCAACAGTTTTCGACTGACCTCTTTTGTGAAGAAGACTAAACTGGCGCCTAATGCTGTGACCCCCCAGGTAAAAAGCGTCCCCATTAAAGCCTGAATGATGGGCGAATACTGCTCAATAAAGGCAATCATGATTGTGACCTCCTTGTTTGAAATTTTATCAATTATAACACCCTGGCTTGAGATTCACCTTGTTATTAAAGCCGGTTAATTTCTTAACCTGCCTGCAAAGGTAAAATAGAGGGATGGAACAAGATATTGAGACAAACGACCATGGTGTTATCGCCAAGATAATCTATGCCATCCAACAGCGCTCGTCAATGATTAAAACCTTTGAGGCATATCGTCTGTTCAATGGCTTCTATGAAGGGTATCCTGGACTGGTTTTTGATCGTTACGGGTCAACTCTGGTCATTTTCAACCATAATACACCGGGCACATCGCAGCATGTGATTCAAAAAGTGGCTGATTGGGGTCTTCAGAATATTCAGGGATTGAAGGTAGTCTTGCTAAAAGAGCGACTGCATCCAGAGGAAAAAAACAGGACCGGCCAGTTGATACGAGGCACCTCATTAGCCGATTCGGTCACCGAATGGGGTGTAAGGTATGCCCTCAACCTGCAACTAAACCAGGACGCCAGTTTCTACCTCGATACACGCGGCCTACGCTATTGGCTCAAAAATAATGTGTCCGCACAGCATATTTTAAATACCTTTGCCTATACTGGCAGCCTTGGTGTGGCAGCCGGTGCTGGAAACGCGATCCGGGTCGTACAAACGGACATCAACCAAAAATTTCTGGATCTTGCTCAACGGTCCTGGCACTTAAATGCGTTTGAGCCAAATAGATGCACCACGCTGCAGGGTGACTTTTTCAAGGTTGTGGGAAAGATGCGCCTGCAACAACGGCTGTTTGATGGCGTGATCCTGGATCCCCCATTCTTTTCAGATACGGACGGGGGGCGTGTTGATCTTAAAAATGATACCACCCGCCTGATCAATAAAGTGCGGCCCCTGGTTGCCCATCAAGGTTGGATAATTGTGATCAATAATGCCCTTTACCTTTCCGGTGAGGATTTTATGAATGAGATTAAGGCGCTTTGCCAGAGTAAATACCTCTCCTTTGAAAAAATCATATCGGTTCCCCCTGACATAACTGGCTACCCCGACACGATCGTCACACCCCCGCCTGTCAACCCAGCCCCATTTAACCACCCCACGAAAATCACTTTACTGCAAGTCTTCCGTAAGGATGGCCAGAAGGTGGCCAGAAATTAAACAGC
>PWSY01000225.1 GCA_003563055.1 Anaerolineaceae bacterium
ACCGTTTTCCAAAAACATGACACGCCCCTGCATGCTCAGGACAGTTTCGATGATCTCATCGACGGCGTCATCAATCACATCAGGCGCTGTGATATCTTCAGCAGCTGTCAGGTGCTGCCCGGTTTCATCCAGGCGAGCGGGAAAATGGAAGTCTTCTTCAACCAGCAATAATCTTCCCCGGCCTTCATTGGCTTTACGCCAGATGTCATTGATCTCTGTGGCGACTTTCCGGTCGTTGACTGCCCTGGATAATTCACCCAGCACCTGGTTTTTCTTTTCAGCCAGGTTGGCTTTGGCGGGGGGCCAGACAAGCTTACCCAGCTCATGGGGCGAGGTTTTATCATGGCTGCCGGTGACCTGGGCCAGGATATCGTCTTTGTAGTTGGTGATCTCGTTGTAGAAAGACAGGAAGCGGTTTACACCCACAAGCATCAATGGCAACGGGTCATCATCCATGAAAATTTTGAGCTGCTTGTCGATTTGTCGGAAGAATTGGCGGTGGTACTCATCCCGGTAGGCAGATTTTCTTACGCCCTGACCACCGGGTAAACGACCGCTGCCCCCAGCGCCAGTATGGGTGGTGGGAAAGCCTTCGCCCTGCACTTCAATCAACGTGTCCCGGGTGCCTTCAAACAGTCTGGTTGGTTGTTCGCTCAATACCAGTGTCCAGTAGCGGGTGGTGTGATTTAAGGCATAGACGAGGTTTCGGGTGAAGAAGGTCTCATCAATAACCACCCGTTCTTGAACGGTGAATGGCAGCATGAAGCTGTTGTCATAGTCCTGGTTGGCGTATAAGACCAGACCATCCAGCAGGTTGTTGTAATCAATGCTTTCCGCCAACTTCTCCAGGCGGATCAGCAGGGGTTCCATCTCTCGCTTGGGGAATTCATCCAGAAGCCGATCAGCGGCCTGCCTGACGAGGTTTTTTACCCTGACGGGATCCTGTCGGTTTTGTGGGGCAGTGCGATGGGTGGGCAGGGTGATGGAGACACAGGGGTATCCCATGATTTGCTGGACAAGGTGGACATCGTGACGATTCATAAAAATCTCCTGGTGGTAATTGATAGAGGATATATTTTTTCAGTTATTAAATCAATTCTAATCTAATATTTGATTACTTGGGATGCCTGAGGATATGCTTAAGCCTATTAGCGTATTATTGTTTATCATTCAGAAAAATTAGACTTTGATTAAAAAGAAAAAGCTCCTCGACCTGGACTCGAACCAGGAACCTAGCGGTTAACAGCCGCTCGCTCTGCCAATTGAGCTATCGAGGAAGGCGAAAATTATTATACGGAAAAGGGCACCGGGAGTCAAGTAAGTGGCGGGGGTGCGTGGCTGACCGATTTTTCATCATGTGCATTGGGCTGGTGTAAGCATTCAGTGCACCATTCTAAATTTTTATTTCATAAGTGCATAAAACTTAAGTTGCATATTCCTCTGCGGCACGATTAATCCAAAACCACAATTGATCCTGGTTAACGGCCAGGGCGAAATACCAATCACTCCCTGGCTTTAGTATTCACACTGAAATCTCAGGTACGCTGGACCACTCCAATTTCCTGCCTCATCCTCTAATTTGATTTCATAAGTGCTTATTATTGAAGTCGCTTTTTCCCCTACTCCACATCTAAACCAAAACCACAATTTGCCCTGGAATAAATCACCTTCTATTCTTGCATCTTCAAAATATATATCCCATCCAGGTGCCGAAAGATCGTCACCATCGATTAATGATACGGTCAAATAATCAACATCACCGTCCTCATCCTCAAAATGTAACCAGCCGACATAAGATTCGCCATCACCGGGAATTGTCGCAACAGTTTCTCCACTCGGATCCATGACATTGCCCTCAGGAAATTCAATCGCGGTAATGTTCGGGGGTGAGCCTAACCCAACCTCGGTATCATCGGGCATTTCCTGATCTAGGACATAATCTTGATATTCATCTGCCAGTTCTGCATGATCTAAGAACCTGCCAACCCATGGTTTCCAGCCGTCTGCGGGGAGAAATTTACCACTGTTAGAGAAAGAATAAGTCTGTCCTGCCTGAAACTCCATGGTTCCTACGGGGCGCCAGGTTCGTCCATAAACAGGGATATAACCAGGGCGGCCCGGGTTGATTTCAGAAGCAAATCCCACCTCAATAATGGTATATGTCCCTGCTGGCATGTTGATTTCCATTGTCTCAGCCCCTCTTGATGCTCTTCTATCCTCCACGCCTCCGTGAAGTCTGCACCAATCCCTTTCAGCTAATCCACTTAGCGTTACAAAGTCATGGGCCTGTTCCGGATCATCTACCTCTGAATACGCCATCACGCAGATCCCATAAGTCACAGAATTACTGCTGTATAATTGATCTGGCAGCCTTGGACTAACACTTGACCCGAACCTGTGCTTGTTGGTGATTTCCAATGTTGTCATTTTTGTTTGTCCAAAATCTGTTTGACAATTATCCCTTCGAGCACCAACATAACCACAACTGGTGCCGGTTAATCCAAATGGTGAAAACCCTGCCAGGGATGCGGTGACAAGACCCGTCTCTTCATCAATAGATGATGGAACCATTGTCCATCTGCCGTTGGCTTCATCAAAGGTCGTCAATCCAATCAATTCTTCAGCGGGCACCCCATCAGGTATGGGGAGTGAGAGGTACACAGGCTGTAATAGATCACCGCCCTCCATCTCAACGATGTAAACTTCCCCAACCTGCAGAAGATCGTCTGGCAGCACCATTTGCTCGTCCGGCATGGCTGTTACACGCACCTGGACCTGATCACTAGCTTCAACGCTGGATGGCGGCAGGTAAACCTCAACACCTTCAGGTGTTACCAGATGCCCGGCCTGGTCTCCGCTGATGTTAATCGTATCATCCCCAATCGCCTCAACCAATACAGATTCCATGATGTCATCGCCTACCTCAGTATCGATGATGTCATCAATAAGCTCTGTTTCTACAACGTCAGGTGTGCTAAACAAGCCCCAACTGATCACGCCAAAGGCAACCAAGCCAGCCACCAGGCATACGAGAGCACCTATCACGAGCACCAGCCCACCACCAACCATCCAGCCTTTTTTAGATTTCTTGGGTTGGGGAGCGGCCCATTGCCTGGGTGCAGCAGGCGGTGGGCCCGGGTGTTCTTCCAGTTTAGGGTCGGTTCCTTCATGGGCAGGTCTCGCGCGCGGTGGCGTTGCCGGGCGCCAGCGTCCTGCTTCAAGAACGTGCCACTGTCCACTATAAGGTTGCAGCATCCACAAATTGCCAGATTCATCTTCAATACGGATTTGGCTGATGGCTGATTCATAAGCCTGTGCATCCAAGTACCCAAGATGACGCTCATGTTCTAATTTTTGAAATTGCCTTTCAGCTTCTTTAAATTTCATGATTTCAACTCCGATTTCATTTTCTTGTTTTGGACTTGGTTCATACACAAAACATAAGAAATTTCTGCCCGAGATTCTTAAACATTTTCTGAACGCCTTTTCTAATGATTAAATTATTTTTGACAGGGTGAAAGAATCGCACCAGGTTGCTGTCTTCTGACCTTTGTGCTGTGCTATTGTCAGGCATACTCTCGTTAGTGAAGTAGGCGAATGGAAAGAATTGAGAAAAGATTACCCCTCCACCACTTATTTGTTAGTATACCACAATATTATAGCGATATTTCAATGAAATCGTATTAATAAGTTAAGGTAAGAGAAATTTGTCCAATCTGTGAAGAATTGTTGATTCTGAAGGTTTAGAATCAGACAGAAGGCCTATTGGAACAGTGTTGTCAAGGCTTGAACCATTCAGCTACTAAATATGCCCGAACCATATTTATCCTGGGTAAAGCGTATGTGAGTACAAAATTCTTGCTTGCCTCTCCACAGTTCTTAATAAAGCATTGCATGCTGGCGATGCTTGGGATGATTTGGATTTGGCTCCCTAGTTATGCAAAGCGATCCCAATGATATAGGGCAATAATACCAGCAGGGCCAGGAGCGGATGTCCGCGACGGGTTGAATTGCGGCTGTCCCAGCTAAAGAGGTAAATGGCCAGTCCAAATGCCAGTATGCCGCTGACCAGTAATATGAGGATTGACCATCCTGGTGAAAAGGAGGCTGATTTGCCCATGGCAAAGCTATTTAAGGCATTCATTGCCAGGGTGGCTGGCAACAGTTGGGCGGATTTTCCGGCCAAATCGGGCAGCATTTTATATGGGAGCATCAACCCGCCTAATATCATCGACGGTACGAATACAAGCTGTGACCAGAGAATGGTCATGCGCGCATTTGGGGAGACCACGCCAATCAGGACGCTCAGCCCGGCGCATGCAAAGGCCATTACGGTTAAGATGATGCAGAAGTTGACCCAATTGACGGGCAAAGGCGCATTAAAAAGCAAAGGTGCAGAAAGGGTAATTAATGCAGCCACAATCAACAGGTGAAGGATGGTTGTCAGGGCCGGGATGCTGATGATTGAGGTTGCGGGAATGCCATTGATCTTATAACTGCGAAAAATGCCTTTTTCACGGGCATTAACCAGGGGTTCTGGTATGCCCAACAAGGTTGCTGCCAGGATGGCGAAAATCACCATGGCCGGGATGATATCGTCTCGGAAAAGGGGATTGATCTCGGCCATGATCAACCCCATCATCAGGTAAAAACCAAGTGGAAACAGATAATTCATTAAAAGCAACTGTTTGTTGCGAATACCCAACTTAAACTCAAACGTGAAGTGGTGAAAGAAAGCTTTCATTGTGAAACTCCCGTATTGGTGATCTCGAGGAATCGATCTTCAAGTGATGGTCGCTCTACTCGTAAGTCAATCAAAGTGTCTCCCCTGGATTCAATAAACTTGATGATGGCTGTTACCGTCGGGCCGGTATCAGAGCTGAAGCAGATGTGATAATCAGCTTTTGATGTGTGCTGGCTGACAGCCGGAAACGAAATGTCGGTGGCCAATAAGCTGGATGAGCGTGTGCGGACAGAAATCTTGGTCAGGCCAGCGCCAGTAGCGGTGATTTCCAAGGGCGTGCCGATGCTGACAATCCTGGTTTGTAAAAGAATGGCCACCCGGTCTGTGATTTGTTCTGCTTCGGCCATATCATGGGTCGCCAAAAGGATTGTGGTGCCACTGGCTTGCAGTTCCCGGATCAGGTGGTGTAGTTCGACTCGGCTGGCCACATCCAGCCCGGCGGTGGGTTCGTCCAGAAATAGAACTTGCGGGTTGTGGGCAACCGCCAGAGCCAGTGCCAGCCGGCGTTGCTGACCGGTGGAGAGTTCGAAAAACTGGGCATTTCGTTTCTCTGTCAGCCCCAGTCGTTCCAGCAGGTGAAAAGCAGGGGGGACATGATGATAAACGCAAAAGAGCTGCATGGGTTCATTGAACGACTTTGAGGATTTCCTATACAAATATTATAGCAAAACGATACCTGTTGTCCTATTCTAAAATCATTACATTTGTAGATTTCTTAAGAAAAGAGTTTTTGTGTATTTTGGGTGCTCAGTTTCTTAAGGATGTCGCGCGAATTGACCATTAATGGGATTTGTTTGAAGGTTGATTATTGCAAACATCTATTGGTGTGATTTTTCATAGGAACAAGGCTGATTTCATTATTAAGTATAATTGAAGTCATTCTCTCAGCATTATAAAGATGTTCTTTTCTTTTATCAGTTAGTGCGTCTTTGAATGACATTTAGGCAGGTGGCAAAATGATAGATCAATTAATTGAGTCGATGTTAAGTGAATATGAAACCTTAGCAGATCAAGACTATCGAGCGCTGGTGCGCGATCGCTATCAGATGGATGTGTCGAACTTCCTGGGTGTCAGAACGCCGGCCATTCGTAAGGTGGCCAATCGCTATTTCAAAGCGATCAAACCACTGAATATATCCTTACGCCTGGATGCCTGTGAAGCCCTATTAGAAAAGCATATCTATGAATTGAAGATTGCGGCATTTCAATGGGCCCATCGTTGCCGGGATGAATTTCAGGCGGATCATTTACCAGTGTTAACGAACTGGCTGGACACTTACGTTGATGATTGGATTGATGGGGATGATTTTTGCATTCACGTCCTGGGTGAATTCTTTGTTCGGTTTCCTGAACTTGCCACCCAGGTGATTGAATGGACGGAGTCCCCCAACCGGTGGATGCGGCGCGGGTCAGCCGTCTCGTTGATCCTGCCAGCGCGCCAAGGGCACCAATTGACACTGGTCTTCCAGGTTGCTGACAAACTGATGGCTGATGACGATCACCTGGTGGTCAAAGCCTATGGTTGGATGCTGAAAGAAGTCAGTAAAAGAAATCCTGAAGCGGTGTTTGATTATGTCCTCGAACATCGCAAAGTGATGCCGCGTGTGGCATATCGTTACGCCATCGAAAAGCTCCCTGAAGAGATGCGGCGCAAAGCGATGTCGGCGAGTGGTTGATGACGAACCGAAGAATATTTATAGTCGAACTCCATGCAATTAGGATTAAGTATGGCACCTAAGACCAAAAACCGCTTCCAACCAAACCTCACCTGGAATTTTTACAGTGGTATTTCAGGGCCTTTAATGACAATGCTTGGCTGTGTGGTGATTTTGTTTGTCAGATATGAAGCCATGCCATTGATGTATTTCTTCCCTTTTTTGATTTTATTTCTCACATCATGCCTTGCGCTGGGGTTCTGGATAGGCATATGGGCATATGGCCAAAACCGTCTCAGCATGTCGGCGGTGAAAAGAATTGGCAGATGGTGTCAAAGGCTGATCATCGGCAGTCAGGTACTGTTATTGACAGTGACTTTGATTCGAGTTCTGCCGTGTACG
>PWSY01000091.1 GCA_003563055.1 Anaerolineaceae bacterium
GTGAATCATCCTCAAAAATAGGAATGGCCCGCATATCATTGACAACCAGGGTTGTACCGGCCTCTAAACCAGGTGCCCGGCGAACAAGCTGATGGAAATAGCGCTGGATTTCCACCCATTGATTGCGGTAATAATTGGCATTCCAAAAATGCCACCCAATAGAACCACCTACAAGGATGGAAACAAGCACCATGATGAAATATCGCATCCAGCGAGCGCGGCTCTGAGAGAGTGTGTGCAAAATCACAGCCAGCAATAAGACCGCCCAGGGGATAAAGGCCAGGGTAAAGCGGCTGCGAAACTGGCTGACAATGCTGAGCTGAAGTCCCACCAGCCAAAATGGCCAACCGGCAAAGCCAATCCCAGCCAGTGATACCACCAGCGCAGGCAACCCGAAAGCTGAATGGGTACTGGCCTCCTTCTCGGATGACCCCTTTTCATTTGTGAGCACATAAAGCGTGAAAAAAACAAACGCTGCGGCCAGCACAATCAAGACAAGATAGACCAGCCAGAACGAACTGCTGTAATCCTGACGGGTCAAGTTGGGGATGGCAGATCCCCACGCCCCAAACACAGCCTCAAATATTTGAGTCACAATACTTGGCCTGCGGTCCAAAAATGAGAGTGGGCTGACAGGCTGATAGGTTGGAAACTGGAATATCAGCAGCCGCCAGGCTAAAAAGCCAAGGGTGGCCATCCAATATGGCAGCAGTTGAAAAAAGCTTCTGCGCAGCCGTCCATTACGATCAATGTCCTGATCTCCTAAGACCAGCCAAACCACAATCGGTCGGATGACCTCCCACCCGATATAGTATTCAATTGAGAACTGCGACAGCGCCATGGCCATCACCCCCAGGAAATGCCACCAAAACCTCGTTTTGGGGGTCTTGATAGCCTTCACCGAAGCCGCCAACGAAAACAGGTACAGCGCCATCGATGAAAAATGGTGGTTATAGATGATGGCCTGAGGATGGCCCAAGAAACCCGGATAAACGGCGAAGAGCATTGCGGCCCATAGTGCTTCACTGGGATGCAAAGGCCATACCAACCGCACCAGCCACCACAACATGACCGCGGCCAGCCAGTAGATAAAGATCATCATGATATGATAGCCCAGGGGCTGCTCGCCAAACAGCCAGGATACACCGATAAAGATCCAGGCAGAAAAAGGACGGTCAGATGCCACGAAATCGATATACCCCCGGGGCCCAAACCGATTATAAACCAGGGCATAGGGCAGGTCATCCCAGTAAAAGCCCAGGCTGGGGGCCAATAAGCCATAGGCCAACCCACATATCACCAAGATCAGCACAGGGACGGCCAGATTTGAATGCAATAATCTCGTAAATAATATTTTTCGTTTCATGCCTTGAATAGTTTCCTGCGATAAAGCTAACCTGCCGCGATGCCACAGGCAGGATTATACCTTCAAGAGAATACGCCATCAAATAAAACGGCCCGGACGCGACATCTACCAACACCCCCATTAAAATAAAAATACCCTCGGTGCGATTCGAACGCACAACCTACTGCTCCGCAAGCAGTTGCTCTATCCATTAAGCTACGAGGGCTGTCTGTCAGAGGTTAAATTCTATTCGATAACCCCATCCGGGTCAAGTGGGGATGCCCATCAGGGTGGCGGCACTCGTAAAGCAGTTATGCCGATGGGTTCCTAACAAACGGTCAATCGATTGCGTTTATTCAGTCACCAGCGTGCCAATTTTTTCACCACGCAACGCTTGTGGCAGTGCGGCCTCATCCCACAGGTTCAAAACCAAGATGGGCAGATTGTTTTCCATACACAGGGATATGGCCGTGCTATCCATGACCTCCAAGCGCCGGTTGAGGGTATCAATGTAGGTCAAATGGCCAAACTTTTTCGCATCCGAATGCTTATTGGGGTCCTTGTCATAAACGCCATCCACCTTGGTGGCTTTGATCAGCACATCGGCATCAATCTCCATGGCGCGCAGGGCTGCGGCCGTATCGGTGGAAAAATACGGGTTGCCCGTCCCACCGCCGAAGATCACCACGCGGCCCTTTTCCAGATGCCGAATCGCCCGCCGCCGGATGTACGGCTCAGCCACAGAACGCATCTCAATGGCTGATTGCACCCGGGTGAACACATCAATGCGCTCAAAGGCGTCCATCAATGCCAGGGCGTTCATCACCGTTGCCAGCATACCCATATAATCGGCCGTCGCCCGGTCCATGCCGGCGTGCTTGCCGCGGCGACCACGCCACAGGTTGCCGGCGCCTATCACAACCGCCACATCCACACCCATTTCGTGCACTTCTTTGACACGTTCAGCGATATTGGTCGCCTGGGTTGGGTCAATCCCGAATCCGTCTTCACCTGCCAGGGCTTCGCCGCTCAATTTTAACAGTACGCGGTTATAGCTTAAGCCATTTACCTTATCGGTCATTGCGCCTCCTGGTTAAGACTGCTTTGATGTTAAGAATAAGGCCAACCTGGTGGCTGGCCTTGTAAGGATTATGATTCATTTTCGTCAGATGCCTGTTCACCGCCAGACTCGGCACCCAATTCCCAGCGGATAAACCGCCGAACGACAATTTTTTCACCAAGTTTGACCACCTGTTCATTAACCAGGTCCTGAACTGTCAAGCTGCCGTCCCGAACATAAGCCTGGTTCATCAACACGGTCTCCTCTTTATATTTCTTTAAGTATCCTTCCACAATCTTGGGAATGATCTGATCGGGCTTGCCCTCTTCTTTAGCCCGAGCAGCGGCGATCTTTTCTTCATGGTCAAGCGCAGCCTGGGGGATATCCGCCTCTGTCACGTAGAGCGGGTTGGCCGCTGCCACCTGCAGCGCCAGTTCATGGGCCAGGTTTAGAAAATCTGGCGACCTGCCCACAAAATCTGTCTCGCAGTTGACTTCCACCATCACAGCCATTTGGCCTTCGCCATGGGTGTAAACTTCAATGACACCCTCCGATGCCTCTTTGCCCGCTCGCTTGGCAGCTTTTGCCAGGCCCTTTTCACGCAGGATGTCACTGGCTTTATCGAAATCGCCTTCCGCATCTCGCAGTGCAGCCCGACAGTCAAGGATTCCGCAACCGGTTGCGTCCCGTAATTCTTTAATCATCTCAGTCGTAATTTCCATTAGTCTTTGCTCTCTTATCTAAAATCAGTAACAGTGACGGTCAGTCTTCTTGATCTTCGGCGACATCTTCGTCACCGTCAGCTTCATTTTCTGTTGTGTCTTCAGTTTCTACGTCGTCTTCGGCTTCTACGTCGTCTTCAGTTACGGCGTCGTCTTCTTCGGTTGGAGATTCCCCTTCTTCATCCGGCTTAGCCTCGGCCGATTCCTCGGAATCAACCGCTTCAGGTTCTTCTGCGACAGTTTCCTCTTCTTCCAACGCCCCTTCTTCTTCCGCCTTCCGCTCCGATGGCCTGGTAGAACCAAGGTGCTTGAGGGTCGATTCACCCAGCAACACCTCATCTTCCAGTTCCTCATCATCATCAACAAAACGAGAGACCTGGGCGGGCATCGTCTCGGCTTCCATCTCAGCCTCGTCCGCTTCTTTGCTGCGGATGGCTTTGCCTTCCATCACCGCGTCGGCGATCTTCCCGACCAGCAATTTAATAGCGCGGATGGCGTCATCGTTGGAAGGGATAATATAGTCAATGTTTCGGGGATCACAGTTGGTATCCAACAAGGCCACCACCGGGATGTCTTTCAAATTCGCCTCGTGGACGGCTGTATCTTCCCTGGTCACATCCACCACGAAGAGGATGTCGGGCAGGTGGGTCATATTTCGGATACCGCTCAGACGACCTTCCAGGCGTTCGATATCCCGTTCGATCATCAAACCCTCTTTTTTCGTCAGCAGATCAATCTCACCGCTGTCGCGCATGCGTTCCAGGCGTTCCAGCTCAAAAATGCGCTTCTGGATGGTAACCAAGTTGGTGATCGTGCCGCCCAACCAGCGTTGATTTACAAAGGGCATGCCGCAACGGGTCGCTTCATCGCGGATGGTTTCTTGCGCCTGGCGCTTGGTGCCCACAAACAAAACCGTACCGCCTTCGGTAACCCGGTCACGGATGAAATTATAGGCTTCGTCCAGCAGCTCTACCGTTTGCTGGAGGTCGATAATATGGATGCCGTTGCGTTCTGTGAAGATATACGAACGCATTTTCGGATTCCATTTATTGGTCCGATGACCAAAGTGCACGCCGCTCTCGAGGAGCGCTTTCATTGTTACTACGGGTGACATGTTTAAAAACTCCTTTGCGTTTTGAACCTCCGCCTCCTTCTGGTTGGTCCCTCACCCACCCTGTGGGCACGCAGGACAAATTCGGAGGCGTGTGAAATAAGGCTGTCAGGTCATTTTGACAGCGGGGTCAGTATAGCATATTCGAGGAGAAAAGGGAATAGGGATTAGTGAATGGTGATTGGTGAATAGGGAATAGCAGCACCATGTAGGGTGCGCTCCGGTGTTGAGCGCACCATCTTTTCTCACCCATGGTGGGTGTGCTCCGCTTTTGAGCGCACCATCTTTTCTCACCCATGGTGGGTGTGCTCTTCTTTTGAGCGCACCATCTTTTCCATTTCAAGACCCCGCCAGGGAGCGTGGCAATCTCTACTCGCGCTGGTAATCATACCGATCGCCCAGGCAGATGCCCAGGCCGCGCGCCGTCTCAACCCCGGCGCCATCCACATCCACCTCTTTGGCCTGGATGAAAGTCTCGCTCAGCTCGACATCGGTCACCACCCCCCCGCGCAAGGCCACCATCCGACCGGCCTTGCCATCATCTGCCAGATGCGCGGCGATGGCCCCAAACTGCGAGGCCAGCCAGCGGTCATAGGCTGTGGGTGAGCCGCCCCGCTGCAGATGCCCCAGCACCGTCACCCGGGACTCGACACCGCAATGCGCCTGGATATGGTCTGAGACCGCATCCCCAATGCCGCCCAGCCTGGGTTGAGCCCCGCCAGTGTCCCCATTTTGGTAGATCATCTGACCGCCTTCCGGCCTGGCCCCCTCTGAGACCGCCAGCAAACTGAAGTTTGCGCCGCGCTTGACGCGATCGTTGATCTTCTGGCAGATCACCTCGTACTTAAAGGGTATCTCCGGAATAAGGATCACATCCGCCCCGCCCGACACTCCCGACATCAAGGTGATAAAGCCCGCATAGCGGCCCATCAACTCCAGCACCATCGCCCGGTGATGGGCTTCGGCCGTGGTGTGCAGCCGATCCAGCGCGTAGGTCGCCATGCCCACGGCTGTGTCAAAGCCGATCGTCATCTCGGTGCCTTCCACATCATTGTCAATCGTCTTGGGGATGCCGATGATGGGCGCGCCTTTTTCAATCAAGCCGCGCGCGATAGCCAGGGTGCCATCCCCGCCGATGACGACAATAATGTCCAGGCCAAGGTCTGCAATCCGGTCAACCACCTCGCCGGACCTATCCCTGGTGACGGTCTCCCCGTCCTCCTCAACCTCAATGGAGAAGGGGTTGCCGCCGCTGGCTGCCCCCAAGATAGTGCCGCCCTGGGGCAGGATGCCCCGCACGGTTCCATAGTCCATGGGGAACACCCCATCTTCTTGCAAGATGCCCTCGTAGCCGCGTCGGATGCCGTACACCTGGTTGCCATAAATACCCATGGATGTTTTCACCACTGCCCGGATGGCTGCGTTCAGGCCGGGGGCGTCCCCACCGCCGGTCAGGATACCGATACGTTTCATAGTACTCCTCCTCAAATAAGGTTTGTTTTATCCAAGCATACCCGATTTTTGAGATAAAGAGGGGGATTTATGGGTGCGCTCAACCATGTAGGGTGCGCACTTGTGTTGTGCGCACCACCAAACCAAACACCATCTACTCTAACTACATAACACCCGGCGGTTGGTTGGTGCGCTCCGGGGTTGAGCGCACCCTACATGGGATCTCATTCACCATATTGATATTGTGTATTTCTTTCATCACAATCCTGCCCCCACGCCAAATCATAATAGCCAGCTAAGACATAATCAAAAAAGCTTGAGCTTTCCCAATCACATACCCGAGAAACCAATCCATGTTTGACCGGATTGTAATGGATATAATTGATATGGCGGTCCAGGTCTGCTTGATTGGATATATAATGCTCCCAAAATCGCCGCTGCCAAATGCCCCCTTCTCTACGCTTGATCTGTGATGCAGATTTTTGATAATTGAACCCAAATTTCTTATTATAATGCTTGGTAAAGCGCTTTTTAATTTCACTGATACGCGTTGAGTAATCGTTATCATCTTCTGGCAAACGCCATAAGAGATGAACGTGGTCTGGCAAAATACAATAGGCTTCTAAATTGTAAGGGCGATAAACACCAACATGATGCATGGACTCCTTTAAAAGCTCCCGTGCAATTGGCGATTTGAATAATTCACGTCGTTGGTATGTTACCAGAGTGAAAAAATAAACCCCGCCTTTTTGGACAACACGTCGGTATTCTGGCATGGGATGATTATACAAGATATTTTAATGATTATAATTTTGGTGCGCGTACCCATGTAGGGTGCGCACTTCTTTTGTGCGCACCATTAACACCATGTGACTCATAATACCATTGTTAAAGATAACAGTTGGCACAAATTATTTCTGACCTGTGATTGTTTGGTGCACACCCTTGTAGGGTGCGCTCTGGTTTTGAGCGCACCATTGATACCATGTGACTCATAATACCATTGTTAAAGATAACAGAGACTTTCTTGGTTGGCACAAAGTATTTCTGACCTGTGATTGTTTGGTGCAC
>PWSY01000242.1 GCA_003563055.1 Anaerolineaceae bacterium
TTATTTTACACCGATAACCTTTGCTATTGGGTTTGTGCCGGTCGTATTATCGCCACAGTTGGAAATTTATGTTGGGGTCGATGGCGAAGTGAAAGCGCACTTCGTCACCGGTGTTCAAGCAGAATTTTCATACACTGCAGGCGCTGAATGGCAAAAGGGTGAAGGCTGGAGTATCATTGATCGGGGGCCAACGTCCGCATTCAATTACACGCCACCACAATTGGATTTAGAGGCATCCCTCAGAGCCTATGCCGGCATTCAGGCGACTCTCAAGCTGTATGGCTTTGTCGGCCCCTATGTTGGGCTTGAAGGTTATCTTGAATTCTTAGCCGATATGAACGCCAACCCCTGGTGGGATCTTCATGTTGGGTTTGATGTTTTTGCCGGAATTGAGCTAAAAATCCTCAGCCTTGAATGGCAACATCGATGGACATTACTCGAGTATCGCCATTTACTTGCTCAAGCGCCCGTAAATCGTCCACCTTTCGTTCCATCCAACCCAACCCCCACGGAAGGTGCTGCGCATGTTAGCCGAAGTATCTTATTGGAATGGAGCGGAGGTGATCCCGATAATGATCCGGTCACATACGATGTCTACTTCCAGCAAGGGACCTCCCCGCCCAGCATGCGTGTTTGTGAGGGGATCACTGAAACCACATGTAAACCCTGTGATCAAATACCCTGCAAAGCGAATGATGTGCTGAAAGACGGCACCTATTACTCCTGGAAAGTTGTAGCAACGGATAGATTTGGATTAACCACCGAGGGACCGGTATGGGGATTCACCACGATTAGCCCGCCCTCTGAACCATCTGCCCTATACCCACCAGATGGCCAAACGGATGTCAACCGGAGTATCTCACTATCTTGGGTTGGAGACGACCCCAATGATGATACAGTCACATACGACGTCTATTTTCAGGAGGGTGCTTCTTCGCCCAGCATTCGCATCTGTGAGGGGATCACTGCAAGCATATGCAAACCCTGTGATCAAATACCTTGCCAAGCTGATGATGTGCTGAAAGAAAATACCCATTATTCCTGGAAAGTCGTCGCAAGGAGATTTGGATTAACCACCGAAGGACCGGTGTGGGGATTCACCACATCGACCGTTTCTGAGATACCAGAATTTATCACCTACTCTGGAAATGTTTCTTCTGCTTATTACGCTGGTGCAGGCCATGACTATCCTTTATATGCCAGATTGAGCTTGGTGTCAGGAGCTGTAACGATTGTTACCTACAGCGACCCGTTCACCGGTTATTTTGAGATAGAGCAGCTTCCTACAGGCTCACAAGTTTACACTGTCACAGTGACCTCACTCATCGAAGGTCATCAAGATCGTTCCTTTGCGTTTGCCCACGGAGGTCAGGACAGCCTGGGTAATGTGATCCATGTAGCAGCCAATATTATGTCCGATCAGGGTGACTGTGCTCCAGGATATGAGTTAGGATCGATTGGCGGCGGTGATGTGATCGGATGTGTCCCCATTCCGGGCGGCGTGGTGGCTGGGTATGTCTATGATGGTTTGTTACCTGTAAAAAACGCAACTGTGATGAATGAAGATTTAAGTGTGGACACTTTTCCTTATGATGAAATTGGGGATCCCAAAAGTCTAGGTTTATATTGGCTTTTCCAGCCGACAGCCACAGATCCGCGGCTTGTAGGATTTTCTGCGTTTAGTAAAAGTAACCCATTTTTACGAGATTCTCGAATTGTAGAGGTTTTACAAAGCAAAATCACCCGTCAGGATTTTCACCTGGAACTATATCTCCCGGATTTGTAACTCACTTTCAATAGCACCTCATGTGAAAGCATGAGAGTCACATGAGGTGCTCCTATTGATAATAGCAAATCGTACGAGCATTGAAACACATGACAAAAAACCAGCAACAAGGCGTTGACTGACACACCAGGATGCCAAAAGAATGATTGGTTAACCGGTGGAAAACCTCGCTGGTTGGTGGCATGCTCAAGAGCGCTTGGCGAGGCAAAGGATCATCCCAGCCGAATGGCGAAGGCTCCTATTACTCTGAGTGGGAGGCCTTGATGCAACACCTGGAGCGTATGCTTGAGAACAAAGAAGCTCAGGATGAGGCGTTAACGTAAAGATCAAAGGGCTAATTGGGTTTATTAACCTGAAAAATGCCCTGATTAAACGCTTATTAATCGCTTGGTTTGCTATCCTGTCATCAAACTAATGGATTTACAGCTGCTGCACGTCATTCTCGTCCCAGCATTGATGGTTGCAATCGCTGTTTTATGAGTAGATAAGGTTAAACCTGGTTCACAGGACTTGAATAAATCGGAGGAAAAAATGGAAAAAATACTTTTCAAACTGAAACACCTGGCTGGGGTAGCGCGCCTGCTGCTGATGGCGATCATCATCACAGCTTTAACGCTGCCTGCTCAGCCAATCACGCCAGTCATGGCTCAGTCGGCCCTGGATGGATTCAATCCAGGGGCGGATGCACCGATCAGGACAATAGCTCTTCAATCCGACGGTAAGATCCTGGTGGGGGGTGGCTTCACCGAGCTGGGCGGCCTACCCCGCCATCGGATTGCCCGCCTTCATCCTGATGGCTCAATTGACCAGAATTTTGACCCTGGGGCTAGCGGCTCCCTAGTGGTCAATACCATTGCAGTACAGCCCGATGGTATGATCCTGGTTGGGGGCCACTTCACTGAGATAGGAGACCAGGCCCGTCAGCATATCGCCCGCCTGCACCCGGATGGGGCTATAGACCAGGCCTTCAATCCAGGCGCCAGTAACTCGGTCTATTCAATAGCCCTTCAGCCCGACGGCAAGATCCTGGTTGGGGGCTTTTTCGCTGAACTGGGCGGACAACCTCGCCAGAACATTGCCCGCCTGAACCCCGACGGTTCTCTCGACCAGGACTTCGAACCTGGGGCAAATTTAGGAGTCAATACACTGGCAATTCAGCCCGACGGCAAGATTCTCGTTGGCGGCGATTTTACTCAGCTAAGCGGTCAGCTCCGAAAGCATATTGGCCGCCTGCACCCTGACGGGACGGTAGACCAGGACTTCAACCCTGGTGCAGATGATGTGGTTAGAGATATCGTTTTGCAACCTGACGGCTATATCTTGGTTGGAGGTAGGTTCTATCAACTCGGGGACCAATCCCGCCAGCATATTGCCCGTCTGCGGTCTGATGGCTCTCTCGACCCAAACTTCAACCCGGGAGCCAATGATGAAGTGTTCAGTTTAGCCCTGCAGTCCGATGGTAAGATACTAGTGGGCGGTGACTTCACTGAACTAATGGGTGAGGTCCGCGAGAGTATCGCCCGCCTGCACCCCGATGGTTCTCTCGATCAGGACTTCAACTCCGGGGCTGGGACCAATGCTGCTGTCCGGTCCTTTGTTCTGCAGCCTGACAGCAAGATCCTGGTTGGAGGTCACTTCACCGAACTGGGCGGCCAGTCACGACAGCACATCGCCCGCATGCACCCTGACGGTTCCCTTGAGCAGGACTTCAATCCTGATGCTAATGATAATGTTTATGGGATCGCGTTGCAGCCTGATTGGAAGACCTTGCTTGGGGGTTATTTTTCGGCGGTCGGAGGAGTAACACATGAGCATATCGCCAGGTTACTGCCTGATGGGTCCCCAGAACCCGACTTTAAACCTAAGGCCGGTGCAGAGGTGCTAGCGATTGCCACGCAACCCGACGGCAAGATCCTGGTTGGCGGTTTCTTCACCGAGCTGGATGGCCAAGAACGCTGGCGTATTGGACGCTTCCATGCCAATGGCGACCTGGATCAGGACTTTACCCCGAAGGTTTTCGGCTCAGTCAGCGCTTTAGCTGTACAGCCTGATGGAAAAATTCTGGTCGGAGGCGATTTTTTTAATCTAAATGATGAGCCCCGACAGAATATCGCCCGCCTGCACCCCAACGGTGAACTTGACCAGAGCTTTGATCCAAGTGCCGATGACTCTGTCGTCACCCTGGCCATCCAACCCGATGGCAAGATCCTGGTTGGCGGTTTCTTCATCGAGGTGGATGGAAAGACCCAATCCAGGATCACCCGATTGCACCCAAACGGGGAGATCGACGAAGACTTTTTTGGCGGGGCAAATGGGCCAGTATTCACCCTGGTTTTACAGCCTGACGGTATGATCCTGGTGGGCGGAAATTTTACCCAGTTAAGTGGTGAGACCCGCGATTGTATTGGCCGCCTGCACTCCAGTGGCGCCATTGACCAGGGCTTCACCCCCCAGGCGGATGACTCAGTTTACACGATGGCCCTGCAAACCGACGGTATGATCCTGGTGGGCGGTGATTTCTCTCAAATGGGCGATGAAACCCGTCAGCATATCGCCCGCCTGCACCCCAGCGGCGCCATTGACCAGGGCTTCGACATTGGCTCCAACAGCTCGATCAGGGCAATAGCCCTGCAGCCCGACGGCAAGATCCTGGTTGGCGGTCATTTCACCATGGTAGACAATCAACACATCGAACGGATCGCGAGGTTGTCCAACGACACGGCTGCCCTGCAGCACCTGGCTGTCTCCGCTGATCGTGATAGGATCATCTGGATGCGAGGCGGGTCGGGCCCTGAAGTGTGGCGGGTGACCTTTGAAAGTTCTCTCGATGGCCAGGATTACACCCTGCTGGGTGAAGGTACTCGTATTTCCGGGGGGTGGTCTCTGGAGGAACTGGACCTATCCTTGGGTGCCCGCTATATCCGGGCGCGCGGCTATTACGCCACCGGCCAGTATAATGGTTCGGCTTCGATCGTCGAATCCGTGCGGCTGGTCTACCTGACACAGGCCCCAGCCATCACCAGTCAGGACAGTACCGATTTCACGGTTGGCACAACCGGCTCCTTTACAGTGACAGCCACAGGCTTCCCCGCCCCTGAACTTGCAATCATTGGTGAGCTGCCAGATGGGGTTACATTCACCGATACCGGAGGTGGCACTGCCACCCTGACCGGGACGCCTGCGCCTGGTTCTGCCGGTTTCTATCCGCTGACGATCGCAGCCAGCCATGTTCACAATCCGGTTACGACTCAAGCCTTTACCCTGACGGTTAATCAGACCCCAGCCATTACCAGTGGCGCCATCACCACCTTCACAGTTGGCACCCCTGGCTCGTTTACGGTGACGGCCACAGGCCACCCCATCCCTACCTGGACGATCAACGGGATATTACCAGAAGGCATTGCTTTCTCATTCTTTCTAAATGGGGATGGCACTGCCACCCTGGCAGGGACACCTGCTGAGGGATCGCAGGGTGATTATTTCCTGACCATCACCGCCAGCAACGGCGTGGGTGCGGATGCGGTGCAAGCCTTCACCCTGACGGTGGAAGCAGCCGAATCAGATGGGTTTAGGTTTTTCATCCCATTGGTGTTGCATTAACAAGCTTAAACCCAAACTGGGGCAGGTGAAACCTTCGCCTGCCCTTTTTTTGTGCCTGGGTTCGGTAATAGATGATGGATCAAGTTGGGGGACTTCCTGAGCCGATCCAAATCACACGCAGAAAGAGTTTGGAAAAAAAACTTAATTTATTATTAACGCATGTGATGAAATGATGAGAAATACGATATAATAATGAACAAGAGCAAAGAGTTTGCTGTCAACAGCTCAACCCTCTGATTTGCTGGCATCGTTGGGTTCCCAAATACGCCGGTAAGTTGCTGGTTTATCAAAACAAAACCAGGCTAATGCCACTGTGGAGGGAAACAACCAGACTTTGGAAGGATACCTAAGGGTATGGAGACTATCCGTCCATTGAGCATTAAATTATTCAATGGCTTTTGCCTTAGAATCGGTGAAGAAGACCTAGCCGGTTTTGAGACAACGCGGTTGATTAATCTTTTGGCTTATCTCTTGCTAAATCGGGGTCAACCAATTTCACGTTCAAGACTTGCTTGCAGCTTTTGGCCTGACAGCAATGAAAAACAAGCCCACGCAAATTTACGAAATCTTTTATATTATCTTCGCCGCAATTTTCCATATAATGATCAATATATCTCTGTGGACCGTTTGACGATTGAATGGCGAATGGATGCCCCCTACTGGTTCGATGTAGCGGCCTTTGAGGATCATCTAAGCCAGGCCCGAGCGGCGACATCATCGTCGGAGAAGGTTCATCATTATGAAGCAGCCGTCAAACTTTATTCCGGTGAGCTGCTGCCTGGGCATTTCAGCGACTGGTTGTTGGTAGAACGTCAACGCCTGGCTCAGGCGTATGAGGCTGCTTTGGGAGAGCTGGTGTCGTTGTATGAGTCAACCCGTCAATATCAGGATGCCATCCGCCATACGCGTGGCCTGATCCATCACGATCCGCTGCAAGAATCGCCTTATCAACAGATGATGCGCTTACAAGCCTCGATTGGAAACCACGCTGCTGCCCTGCACACCTATCATTCCTATGCCACCTTGTTAAGGCGGGAGATGGGTGTTGAGCCTGGTCAGCCGTTACGCGAATTATATGATCGATTGACCAAACACGAATCTGTGCCAGAAGATCAATCGCAGATGCTGATGGCTGTACCCCTGGTTGGAAGGGAGAAAAGCTGGCAACTCCTTCGGCAAACCTGGCGTCGCGCTGTCCATCAACCGAAGTTGGTCCTGATTGAGGGTGAAGCGGGTATCGGAAAGACCCATCTGGCTGAGGCCTTTGTGGATTGGGTCAA
>PWSY01000174.1 GCA_003563055.1 Anaerolineaceae bacterium
ACCAACCTGTCTCCTCAGGCGCTTTGTTGCCATGATTGGCAATAACCTGCGTTCCCTGGGTACACTTTGTGTAAAACCAAAAACAGATTGTCATGGCTTCCAGCTCAGGAATCTGTAGATCTGTCGTAAACGAGAATTGATCCAGCCTGCCAATATCGCTTAACGTCAACTGGCAAAGCATATCACCATTAGGACTTTCTTTCATAAAACTACCTCCATGAGTAATTCCAAGATAAAGGCATATAGGAAAAACCAATAACACCATCTGAATAGCTTACTAAATAGGATGGAAACTTACTTTTCAATCTAATAAACCAGATCGTTTACTCTTAAAGGCGAATTTCTTTTTTCTCGCGAGCTGATTCCTCAGCAGCAAAGATAACGGCCATGATGTGCCTGGCATATTCACCTGTGATGGGTGGTTGATCACCTGTTTCAATGGCAGATATAAACGAACGCCATTCTTCAACCATGGCTGTTTCCATCCAATTATCTGCATTAATCTCCGTATCGCAAAGGATATGCTGCCAGGTTTCATCTTTAGCGATTGAAATGCCCGTCATTTTATCGATCCGCATCAAGCCTTCAGAACACACAATCTCTGTACCAAAGGATGGTGCACCTGTTTTATATCCAACTGTGGCAGCGGTACCTGCGGAGCCATTTTCAAACCTTAACAGCGCCATTCCGTGGTCATCCGCATTCTGATCATGAAAACCCGTGGCAAGGTGAGCGCAAATACTCTTCACACGGCTTTCCATCAACCAGACCATTCGGTCAATATTATGCACACCGATGGTCATCCACATGCCGCCCCCTGTCCTCCGATCGAGATGCCATTCCCGCCGATTGGGCGCCCACCAGCGTTTTAGGGTGCGATCCGTGATGAGCAGTGGCCTCCCCAGTTCACCGCCCTGTAAAATTTCTTTGATCTTCTGGTATACCGGCACAAAATGATTAGTGTGGCCAGCCATAAAGGTCACCTGGTTCTCATCAACGACCTGCAGGATTTGGTCACATTCTTCTAAAGTGGGGGCGATCGGTTTCTCGAGTAAGATATGCTTGCCCCATTTGGCGGCCTCAATCACAATGTCAGTATGGAGATGATGTGGCGTGGCAATGGCAACAGCATCAACATCTGGGTCACCGATTAAATCCTGATAGCGGGTATAAGCTTTTCCGCCATATTTATTTACAAAGGCTTCCAGCGCCTCCGGGTTGGTCCTGCTGGATGCAACCAGCCTGACATTTGATAATGAACCGATTGCATCAGCATGTTTTTCTCCCCAGTGCCCTGCGCCTATTATGCCTACACGTATCATTTTTCACCTCTTGATTAATTTTATCGGTTACGGTTTAGATCATGTTTAAGTCTGATCAACAAATTTTTCCTTAAGGTTAGCTTTGAAACGACGATCGGCTTCTTCCAGGTTGTCCAGGATCTGCTCAGGTAACAACCCACTGGCATTCACAGCGGCATTAATGGATGTGCTGCATTCATTGCTATCCATAAACCGTGCAGCCTCCAATAAATCTGTCGTGGCATCCTCATCCGGTATGACAAGAAAACCATGTTTATCTGCATGGATTAGCTGACCTGGTGTGATGCGTCTGCCAAATACCTCTACTGGACAATTCCAACGCACAGGGTAACTGTGGGCGTGACCCACACACATCCCTCTTGCAATCGCTTTGAACCCTGAGTGGATCATCTCATCCAAATCGCGAATGGCCCCATCGGTGATCGTCCCAACACAGCCCAATGCCCGATGAACAGCGCTGTTGACCTCACCCCAAAAAGCACCAAAGACATCGGGTTTGTCCAGGTCCTGAACAACCACAATCTTGGGACCTTTCACTGAGGCAATATAACGGCGATAATCACCCCAGGCATCAGGCAGGTTCAACTTATGCTGTGGGTTACTTGGCTCGCACACAACCGTTACTGCATAACCCACCATCGGGCCCATTTGAGGCATAAAGTCAATGATTGTTTCCAGGTTAAATCCATCGTGTGCAGAATCATGCGATGTGATCTGTTCCCACCCGTTGTAAATTGTGGGTGTGTTCCAACGTTTCATCTCAAGTAAATGCACATGTGTTAGCTTATTCATGAGCCTTCTTTCCCGTGTGTCATTCGTATCTATTCCACAAACTATTTTCGTTTCAATCTTTTATGAATTTTTTTGATATTTATTTTTAATAACGGCTGCATAAACATCTTCTGACATCAGAAGCTCATTTTCCAGCCCAATGAAAGGATCTTCCGTAGCTGTCAAATGTGCATCCAACATACAACGCAGCTCTACTATAGTTTTCTTATATTCTGGATTCTCAACCAGGTTATTCATCTCGCCTGGATCATTAACCAAATCATACAACTCTTCAAAAACTCTTCTAGGTGAATAGTAAAGGTTGACGGCTTGATTATTTCTAAAACTGGCCTGGCTCATCTCTATCTCGGTAAGAACGAAATCATAGATACATTTTCTTAAGCCATTTCGAATGTATTTATAACGTTGAGACCTCACCATTCTGGCCGGATCAAAATATTGTGTGTAATTCTTCTCGGCAAACAGATAATCTCGCCCCAGTGCTGATTCATCTTCAATACACTTTGCAAAGCTTTCTCCTTCAACAACCTCCGGCAGAGGCAGATCAAGCCATTCCAATATCGTCGGCACCACATCAACATGGCTGGTCAGTGCTGTTATATTGAGCCCTTCAGGTAAAACATTTGGCCATCGCATAAGGAAGGCGACCTTGGTACCGCCATCGTATAATGTGGCTTTTGAATGCATGAAGGATGCCCCATGATCTGTGGTGAAAATCACCAGTGTATTTTCTTGTAAACCAACTTCTTCCAGTGTTGCCAGGATTTTACCCACCATCGAATCTACCAAATTAACAGCGCCATAAAAATCGGCAAGCTCCTCGCGTTGCTCTGGAATATCAGCCAGGTAAGGGCGAACTTCAACTTGATCTGCATTATGTCGTTGGTACACTTGACGCTTAAAATGAGAAGGAGGTTCGCCAAGCATTGATGGATCAAAACCCTGGCTGGCAATCCCGATTCTGTGCGGATCAAAGAAGCCAACACTGGCCATGAATGGTCGTGTACTATCTTTTCTTTCTTTCAACCATGCATTGAAAACAGGGGTGATTTCATCACAATAGTAAGGGCTTTCACCATACACTTCACCATAACCCAGTTGAAAGGGGTCCCAATGTTCATGCTGCAAGCCAAATAATGCCGTCTGATAGCCCTCAGCCTTCAAAAGAGTGGGTAAAGCCGGCGTTTTTTCCACATTCAAGGCCCATCCCCGGGGTACCAAGCCCATCAGCCCATGGGTATGGGGATAACAGCCTGTCCACAAGGAGCCCCGGCTTGGACAGCAAATCGTACCTGTCGAGAAATGGTTTTGTAAAACAACGCCTTCCTGTGCCATTTGATCTAAATTTGGGGTCAACACGGGTGATCCGTAACATCCTAAATAATCGCCTAAATCATGGCTGTGAATGATGAGAATATTCGGCTTGCTCATTTGTTAATTACTCCTGATTTCTCAGATGATTTATCTTAAAAAATGGATGTGCAGGATTCATCCTAATAATCGTAGGCGAACATAAAGTGAAGCTCCAATCAGCTGGGCCTGATTGCCCAATTTTGCAAGCATGATCGGTGTTTTTGCAACCGAGGCATGGCCAAATTGTTCTAGGCTTTTTCGGGCGCTGTCCAGTAACAGGTCGCCTAATTGCGCTACACTACCGCCAACGACAACACAATCGGCATCATAAACATGCAGTGCATGGGACAATCCCAAACCCAGGTAAGTACCCATCTCTTGGACAACCGACATAGCAGTATCATCACCATCGTGGGCTAGCTTAGATACCTGTTCCCCGCTATCAAGGACCGTCGTTTTATTGGATAATCGATTGTATGCGCGCACAAGACCCGGCCCGCTCACCATTTCTTCAAGTGGGACATAATCGCCGCTCTTTGATGTGATCTTTATCTGACCAATACTGCCTGCCAGCCCGTTCGCCCCATGCTGAAGTTGCCCGTCAATGACCAGTCCACCGCCCAGGCCAGTGCCAATGACAACACACAACATTGAGGTTTTTCCCTGTCCCGCCCCATAAGATGCTTCGGCAAGTGAAGCCGCATGACCATCATTAACCACTGCAACAGGGAGACCAAAATGGTCCCGGAGGACAGATTTTAAAGGTGTTCCAATCCAGTTTGGGATCATATCCGTTCCACCAACCAGCTCACCTGAAGCACTTACCTGACCACCTGTAGAAATACCCATCGCCCTGGGTGAGAGGTGTGGGATATCATCCAGGAATTGTTCCATTTTGAGAACAATTTGAGATAAGATCTGTTTTCCACCTTCATTAACTGGCGTTTTTATCCGGCCCTTTTTCAACACCTTCCCGTGTGGGTCTACCACACCGAAGGAGATCTTGGTTCCGCCAATATCGATTACTGCCACATGCTCGATTCCAACTTTCGGTTTCAGCGCTGACACAAAACGTTCGGTGATCAAGTGCGGACGGGTGATCATTGATCCCACAACCACTGCATAGGCACCAGCCACCAGGGCAGCTCGCGCCTCCTCCGGTGTGCTGATCCCGCCTTCAGCGATGATGGGCACATCCAGCTGAGAGGCTAGTTCTGCGACCAGGGCAAGATTGGGCATGGGCTGGCCTTCACTTGCTGCTGTATAACCGGATAGAGTCGTACCAATCAGGTCTGCCCCAAAAGCGACCGCCTGGAGACCTTCCTCCAGGGTGGCGATATCAGCCATAATGGGCAGTTTATATTTTGATTTTATTTTTTGAATTAATTCCTTCAAGGGCAGGCTTCCAGGCCGGGGACGGCTTGTTGCATCCAGGGCGATAATATCCGCCCCAGCCCTGATCACTTGTTCTGCATCTTCAAAGGTTGGCGTGATGTAAACCTCAAAACCCGGATAAGCTTTTTTAAAAATGCCGATGATTGGCTGATCAATAGCCTGACGCATGGCTCGAATGTTTTCAGGTTTACTGGCTCGAATCCCCGCTGCACCACCCATGAGCGCCGTTTTTGCCAGTGCAACCAGGTGTTCAGGCTTATTTAGCGGGAAACCCGCTTCAGCCTGGCAGGAAACAATCAATTGCCCTGACAGCGCTTCCAGCAATTTATTCATTTCAAGCCCTTCACACCCGTCCCCACTCAAAGAACCCAATTGCTTCCATCTGCTGCTTTAATAGCTTTACCTGGGTTGGCGTGAGATTAAGCTGCGGTAGGCGAATGGGTCCACAATCCAACGCAATCAAACCCATCATAGCCTTCAAGGCCCCTGAAAAGGTTTCCGTCGAACCAACTGTTTCGAGCAATCCCACCAGATCTACCGAAAGGCTTTGCAGTCGCCTGGCTTCAGCAATCTCACCCGCTTGAAATGTTTCAAGTATCCGTTTGTAAAGGGGGGCAGCAAAATTAAACGTGCTACCAACGGCACCATGTGCGCCGGCTACCAGTCCACTCAACAGCATCTCATCGGAGCCAAAAAGCATGTTAAACCGGCCATCCTCCACATCGAGACAAGCCTGGAACTCAAAGATCTTAAAGTCACTGTACTTGATCCCCACCATTGATGGCAGTCGTTCTGTACTTTGGCTTAAAAATTCCACAGCATTAATATTCAAAGAGGTCAAACGTGGGATATGATAATAATAAAATGGTAAATCCGGTGCTCCGACAACAATTTCTTCAAGGCAATCAAATAAGACCTTTAACGATTGCACCTTAAAATAGGTCGGTGGGATGGAAGAAATGGCATTCGCACCGCTCTTTTGAGCATGTTTTGCCAGCAAAAAAGCCTGCCTGATGCTATTGTGCCCAACCTGCACAATCACCGGAATCCGGCCATTAACAGCCTCAATATAAGCTTCTGTCACAGCCTTCCGTTCGTCTGTAGAGAGTGAAGGCCCTTCACCCGTACTGCCACAAACATAGATTGCATTTACGCCATCGTCCAACAGGTGTTCTACAATGGGCTTAACTTTCTTCAGGTTAATTTCACCCTCTTGATCCATCGGTGTAAAAACCGCAGGGACAAGACCTTCAATCCAAAATCCACCTTTATGCATGGTCACTCCTATAACTCAATAATATCCTTATTTTAAAATCAAGGTTAATAAACTTCATCTTCTGGCCCCTCCTTTTTCACCATTTCATTCCGAGTCAGGGACCCATCAGACACAAATAACTCTGGGATCTGTTTGATTGCAATTGGCCTCAGACGCTCGGCCTCCTTCGGGTCGATGGACCGATAGGGCCATCTTAAGCGCGTACCGATATCTGACCAGCCACCAATCGCAGCCAACAACTTATCTGCTGCTGTATTGGTAAATCCCTGTTCAACAATGAAAGGCTCAATATTTTCAGCCATAAATTGTCGAATACGCACCTCAATGGACAGTGCTGCGTCTAAATCAGTTTTCATCAATTCCACCCAGCATTGTGCCCCAACAGGACTCAGCGCGGCGACATTGGAGAAAGAGCCTGCCGCACCCTGGCTAATACCCGTTGCCAGGTGATGACCGGGAACAAATAACGCCAGGTTCTGGCAATGTTCGCGCATCTCCGCATACCATTGGCTGTCACCATCTGCCAGCTTCACCCCAACCAGCTGCGGCACGTCATTCTGTAATCGACCCAATGCTTGCGGGTCGAGTTGTTTTTTTGCATGGGGCGGGTTGTACAGAATCAGCCCAACCGGGTCAGCAGCAGCCGCCATACACCGCAGAAAAACAAGCACTTCGTCATAGCTTGGGGGGAACCAGTCTGGCAAGATCACCTGGAAAGCCAGTGGGTTATAATCCCGGCTGCGTTGGATGCGCTCCAGAGAAACTTGGGCGCTCATATGGCTGGCGCCGATAATAAATGGCTGACCAGCCGCATGACAACGCTCGGCAACCATTTTCTGAATGCGGTCAAATTCAAGTTCGCTTTGGGCATAAAACTCACCGGCACTGCCGTTGGTATATATGCCGTCAACCCCGGCACCCACAAGCGTATCAATTTGAGCCGCCAGTTTAGTAAAATCGATTTGTTCATCCGCCCCTATGGGCAGCATTACAGAGGGCCAGTTTCCCTTGAGCAACGACTCTGAACAAAGGCCGCCGCCCAACCCGACTATTCTTTTACTGCGCTGCTCAATAGGTGCCATAGGTCACGCCTGCTTCATACATTGCTATAATATTTTCAATCGGCACATCACCCTGTAAAATTGGATGGCCCGGAGAGAGAATATAGCCCCCGCCAACACCCAATGTTGTAATCACCCGCTTCACTTCGTTGAGGACCGCTTCTCGCCCCTGGTGAGGCAGTATCTCCTGTGTGCTGACGCCCCCAGAAAAGCAAAGTTGGTTGCCAAATTCTCGTTTCAAAGCATCATGCGCCATTTCAGGTACCTCTGGCTGGACGGGGTCAAGAATATCAACACCCCAAGCGATCAAATCGGGAATTACCTTGCGTACATTACCATCCGTGTGAAATAATAACTTTACATCATACTGGTGGGCGAGGTCAGCAAATTGCTTGACCCATTTCCCAATGAAATGTGAAATCATTTTCGGGCTGATCATCAACCCTTGCTCCGTTCCAATATCATCTGCCAGCCGAAGGATATCGATCAGGTCACCGACTTCCTCAAGTACACAGCGTGTATAATCAAAATAAAAGCCGGAAATTTTATCAAAAAGGAACGAAATGAATTCAGGTTCCGTAGCCATTTCAATCAGGATCGTGCTTAATCCCCTGAAAAGGGTCGCATGCTGGAAAACAGAAGGCCCAGTAAAAGCGATTGCAAACTCATTCGCCCAGACTTGTAAATCCTTGCGGAGATTAGAAAAATCAAACCACTCTACCTGTGGCCAGCGATAAGCCTTTAGTTCGTCAAGCGAAGTCAACGCCGCCAGGGGGGGTGATCCCATGGAGTAGGTCTTGCCAAAACTTGTTTCCGTGATCACCTCATGGTAATCAAACATAGGAAACAGATTACCGCACCAATCGGAAGGAATATTCAAATCAGGCGGACCAACAAATTGAGGCCCAACGGCACCCTGGTAATCAATGCCCCGGGTATCAAAAATATCAATCTGCATTATTTTAAGTAATTCACGATCTGTTTGCACACCAAAATGCTTTTTTAATCTTTTAACCACCCAGGTGTTTGCAGACATCATCATCGGCACCCGATCGGGTTCCTGGTGGTTCAGGGCCCTTCGCAGCCTTTCTCGTGAAACCATCACTTGCTCCCCACGATGCTTAACCGGTCATTATTTCGAAGTGCCACATCATCCTTGGTCAATGCGTACATCCATTCTTCACCTGACTGATTTACCCGATTATTCATGAGAACAAGCTCCACTCACCTGATATTGGAAGAAACATCAATCTGCCCAGAAAGGTCTTCCCACTTCCCAAACAGCTTGGAAATATAGTCCCGTACCGGGTCATGAACCCTTTTCGAAACAGCGATCAACCGATCACGCAACACAGAGACCTTGTTTTGGACTTCTGGGTGATCTAACAAGTTATCCATTTCCATAGGGTCTTTGATGAGGTTATAAACTTCATCTTCGTCAACAGGTGTAAAAATATATTTCCAACCATCATCCGTTATGAGAGCTCGTTGTGTGTGTAAACAGCGCAGGCCGTGAAACTCAAGGTAGATATCGTCACGGCCTTTAGCTGAAGGATCGTTTAAATAGGGCAATAACGACTGACTTTGTATATTCTCACCTGGTGATTGTTCTAATAGCTCAAATATCGTGGGCATTATATCCATGTTATAAACCAATTGGTCTAAAACAAGCTCAGTCGCGTCCTGTCCGGGCAGGCGAACAATCAGGGGCACCCGATGGGCCTCTTCATACATCAACCCTTTATCATGTTGTCCGCCATGACTGCCCAGCATATCACCGTGATCACTGGTAACAATCACCACTGTATCATCTGCCAGCCCCAATTCATCCAGATGGTTTAACAAGCGACCGATCTGATCATCCACCAGCGATGTAAAATCGTAAGCCAGGCCGACAATTTCCTGCCAGGATTCCCAATCTTCAGGCAGCGCGCTGAAGAAGTCACGTCTGACACGTTCCACACTGCGGGGTTTTTGGCTAAAATCATCGGAAAAATTCTCCCACGCTGGAATATCCTCGCGTTTGTGGCGCCCCACATATTCCGGAGATGGCAGGTAAGGGCCATGCGGTCCCCAAAACTGGCAGGTTAAGAAAAAAGGTTGCTGCGAATCCCGGTAGGTCCTGGCAAAATCATCCAGCAAATCGAGGGTCGCATTTGCCAGGTAATAAGTGGGGGTTGATTCAAGCGGGCCATTCCACTGCCCGGCGACCAATGTCTGATTATCGGGGTTGGCATAGATTGGCTCTTTAATGGCCCCATACCGCAAACCATTTTCTGCCAGGTATTGTTGAAATTCTGATGTCTCTCGCAGGTTACCATAACCGGGCAGGCTCATCCCTTCAAAACCATAATCTCCCGGGCCTTTTCCAGTGCCAACATGCCATTTACCAGTGTATCCTGTCCGATAACCCATGTCCTGAAGGCGGTAATGCAGTAAGTCCTGGGGATTGGGCAGCTCAGCAGCCAGATAATGGTACATATCACAGTTCGTGCCCATCCCGTGGCGGAAGGCATATTGACCCGTAAACATTGACGCACGCGCAGGGGTGCACAGGCTGCAGGGTGTATAGGCCCGTGTAAAACGAGCCCCCTGAGACGCCAGCTGATCAAGATGTGGCGTTTGACACAGCGTGCGGTTTTCAATTCCCAGTGAATCCGCTCGCATCTGGTCCACCCCGATCCAAAGAATATTAGGTTTCAAAATATGCCTCCTTTGCCATCCTGCCTAATGCTTTCATGCCATTCCCACTTCTTTTTCGAAATCAGACAGCAGTTTATCCTGGGTGTCTGCCATCCACTGATGCATGCGTTTTCTCAGTCTTTCCCTGACCGCATCAAAATCTTCTAAGTCAATCACATTATTCAGTTCATAAGGATCCGTGACCAAATCGTACAGCTCATCCATGTCTCCCTGATTCCAGACATACTTGTAAAGATTGTCCGTAACCAAGCGCCACTCAACGGTTTGATGCCAGTCGCCTAAGGGTTTATGCTCAGAAAACCGATAGGGGTCATCCTCACCCAGAGTACCGTCGGTAAAAGCTGCACAAAGCGCTCTGCCCACCATGTCTTCCGGAGGTTCCTTGCCCACCAGGGAGAGAATTGTGGGTGCAATATCAATCAATGAGACATTGGCTTCGCTGCGGATCCCAGGCAGGATGGTCCCAGGCAACCGCATCACCATGGGCACCCGTAACCCCTCTTCATATGGCATCATTTTTTGCCATAAGCCCTGGCTGCCCATTTGTTCGCCATGATCTGATATAAAGATAACCAGCGTTTCATCCAGAATGGCCGCTTCTTCCAACGCCTGAAGCATCCTGCCAACCTGGTCATCAATCATCGTGCAGTAACCCCAATAAACCGCGACGGATTTTTTCCAGGCATCCCAATCCTCCCCGTGATCCAGAAATAACTGCCTGTAAAAAGATGTCCGATTGGCCCCGGGCTTACCAGTCTGCGGCCCAAAGTTTGGGGGCATTTCAACCTCTTCAAGGTCATACATACTGTAATAAGGCTCGGGAATTAAGAAAGGCGGATGTGGCCCAAACCATCCGGTTACCATAAAAAACGGTTGATCCTTTGGTCGCTCTTTTAGCTGCTGCAATGATTTGTCAGTCACCCAGGCGTCATAGGTGTATTGTGGATCAAGCATCTGTCTCTTCGGTTTGGGGATGGACATTGAAGGTGTGCGATGGGTACGGACATCAGGGTCTGCAACTGGCCAGCCATCTGGCAATCCCTGCTCTTCGCACCAGACAGAATAATCATAGGACCCCTGGCCTTCGGCCATATCGAACCAGCGGTCAATCACACGTTCACCTTTGTTTGCGACTTCACCGCCATGCACCTCATCCAAACCAAGATCTTTTTCACGACCCTGGAATGCTTTTGGCTGCTTTTCTGGTTCAAGATGCCACTTGCCGCTGTAAGCAGTGTGATAGCCTTTTTCTCTTAATGTATCTGTAAGCACAGGGGGCTCTCTCAAGGTGCCGTTATTGGTCAGCATGCCCAGTTGATGCGGGTATTTGCCAGTAAAGACCGAAGCACGCGAGGGCATACACAGGGGGCTGGAACACAGGGCGCGATCAAATGAAATCCCTTCTCGGGCCAACCGATCGATATTTGGGGTGCGGCAGGGCGTTTCCCCCATGAAGCCCAGCGTATCCGTCCGCTGTTGGTCAGAAATCATCAAGAGGATATTCGGTGTTTTCTTCCTACGCATACTGTTTACCTTCCTAAGTTAAGGCTGGCAAAATTCCGCCAGCTCTCAAATATGGGTGTCATGGCTTAGATATGTTAATGGGTCAAGCGTCCGTCCATCCTGATCATACCTGTGTCGCCAGCTGCCTTCGTCAAATAGCGTAACCGGGCGCCGAGCATAGGCCACTCTGGATAAAAGTTCCCGTAATAAACGCTGCGTAACATCTGCATATTTTGGATCATTAATCAGGTTATTCATTTCCCAGGGATCATTGATCTGGTCATAAAGCTCATCCGGCCGATCGCCAGCATTGGCAATGTAGCGCCATTCTTTCATGGCCAGGGCTTTGCTGTAGGCATTCTCGGTCAGGGCACTCTCTCTCATCGGCTGTGGGTCATCCGTCAGCAATGGAAACATACTCAACCCCTGCAAATGATCAGGTTTGGGAAGGCCAGCCAGGTCACATAAAGTTGGGAACAAGTCGACCGATTCAACCATCTCCTCTGAGACCCTGCCTGAGGGCACATCGCCAGGAAAACTTAACAGCATCGGGATGCGGGTGATCGCCCGGCTGCTGATCCCACCGATTTTGCTCCACAAGCCGTGCTCACCTGCATAATCGCCGTGATCTGCTGAGAAGACGATAATGGTGTCTTCCAAAAGACCCTGGTTCTCCAATTCGTCCAGAATCAGCCCAATCCCATAATCCACCTGGCCCACCAAGCCCATGTATGCAGCAACCATCTTTTCTACATCCTCTCTATCTGGCGCTCTCTCATGGTGGGGCACTTTTCGAATACGATCGGGCTGCCTAGCAATCGCTTCCGGAGAGGCGGAAGGCGGGAGGTCAAAGTTGCCCGGCGGGTACATCGATGCAAAGGGTTCAGAAGCCGTCAAAGGGCTGTGCGGCCTGGAGAAACTCACCCAGGCAAACCATGGCGCAGATGGATTCCCACGATCGGATGGCTCACCTTGATTGTTAATGAATCGAATCGTCTGTTTGGCCGTCACGACTTCGCAGGAATGTTCCAGCGGCACGGCTGACGTCTGTCCGTCCCGCCAACCGGTAAACCGCCGATTATCATTAATCTCATACAGTCCTGCACCTTCAAGGTATTTTGGATACTCAATAAATTCATCGTAAATAAACTGGCAATCGCGTTCAATCCAGTAGCGAGGTGTATGTAATTTACCCAGGGCTCCGGTGCGATAGCCAGCTTCCCGGAAAAAACGAAACATGCTGGTCAAGCGCTGATCAGGTTCCCTGCCATAAAGCCCATAATAGCCATGGGTAGACGCATACAACCCGGAAAGATGACACATTCTGCTTGGTGTGCAGATCGGGTTTTGGGCATAAGCATTCTCAAAACGCACACCGCTTTCCGCAATTCGATCAAGGTTGGGGGTGGCAACATCAGGATGCCCGGCGCAAGAGAGAAAGCGGGCATTAAACTGGTCACTGAACAGGAAAAGGATATTCGGACGGTTATTGCTCTCAGCCATTTTCTTCTTCCTCTTTTCTCTGAGAACGATCAGCCAGCATGCGTTCCACTTCTTCATCTGGAATATTTAATCGCGTCTGCCAGGCTTCAATATCAAGATCCCGCAAATTCACAATCGGTTCATCCTTAACAGCCATCAAAATTTCACTGACCAGGTCATTCATTTGCGCTTTTTCTTCTTCATTCACAATTCGCAGTGGAAAGCGCGGAAAAGCCTCATTGCGCTGTGGGTTGGGCTGGTATGCCGGGCCGACAAAAAAATCCGTCTCACCAACATACCCTTCCAGACCATAAGCCTTTTCATAGGCCATCAATTTATCCCGCATTTCCTTCCGGATATTGAGCAGACGATCATCAGGATCCTCATGCAGTAAATTGGTTGTCTCAGAGGGATCTTTTTGCATATCAAATAATTGTTCAAAACCACCCCCATAATAATAGTTATATTTATACGCCTGATTACGAATGCTGATCCAACGGCGATTGTTTTCAGCATATTCAACATACTGCCATGAGCGATCCTTTTTGGGGTTCTCAGCAAACAAGGATTCCCCTGGTAGCTGATAACCACCAGGATAGTCAATTTTGGCGACATCTAACACGGTGGGCAGAATATCATTTAAATCCACAAAATCATCCACAACACTGCCAGGCGCTACATTGCCCGGGCTGCGAATAATGAAAGGAATGCGGGCACAAACATCGTAGGGATTCCATTTCTGATACAGGCCATAATCCCCCAAAAACTCACCATGATCAGATGTGAAAATGATCATGGTGTTTTTCAATTGACCCAGTTCTTCTAGCGTATCCAGAACGCGGCCGATTTGTTCATCGACCATACTGATGCTGGCATAATAAACTTCACGCATTCTGCGTAACACTCTTTCATTCGGAATGTCGCCCAACATCGCATTTTCTTTGGTTAATGGCGCTAATGGGGTTTGCGAAACATGCGGTTCTGGCAGGTCAGCGTCGGCATATAAATCAGCAAAACGGTCTACCACATCAAATGGGGGGTGCGGGGCTATCCAGCTTGACCACAAGAAAAACGGCTGTCGGCCGCGGTTACTGCGCAAGTACGCAATTGTCCGATCTGCCACCCATTTTGTGCCGTGATGCGCTTCTGGAATGATAGACCGCTGCGGCAGCATATACAAAAGGTTGCGCACGCCGTGGATATTTTGTACATGCCCATACCCCACATCTTTTAAGTACAGCGCATATTCATCCTCTTCCCGAGTGAAGGGGATTTCTTCCATCAATTCCAAATTTAGTAAACCATTATGCCGGCGAGGGGGTAAAAAATGCATCTTACCGATGGCACGGGCGTCATAGCCATGATCGGAGAGAAGGCGCGGCAGTGTCGGTAAATGGGCGTTGGCTTTTGGATGGTGGATATTATCCGGGTAGCCGTGATGCCGGGGAGTCAAGCCCGTGAGCAGGTTATGGCGCGCCGGCAGGCAAATCGGCACAGGGGTATAGGCATGACTGTATAAACAGCCCTCATTAACCAACCGATCCAGGTGGGGTGTGTGCATAAACCCATAACCAGCCGCACAGATCGTGTCAAAGCGTTGCTGATCGGTCATCATCAACAGGATATTGGGCCGTTTTTCTGTTTCTCCCACATGAAATTTATGGGCCCTGGTTTGATGATCCTTTATTGTAAAACCATTTAATGTTTTATTATCTGTCATCAAGGAGAAAACCCTTCTATTAATTTCACCAGCCAAACATATACAGACTGGTTGATAAGTCAGTGACGATTATTCAGAACTTGTCGGCGTATTCTTGGTCGTTACCAGGTGGCAGGCAACTTCATGGTCTTCTTCGCACAGTTCCAGTGGGGGTTCTTCTTGAAAACAAACATCGACTGCCACCGGGCAGCGGGTATTGAAATTGCAGCCTTTGGGCGGGTTAGACGGGCTGGGAACAGTTCCCTCAAGGATTGTGCGATCACGCCTGGCTTCCAACGAGGGGTCCGGGATCGGCACAGCCGACAGGAGAGACTGGGTATAGGGGTGTTTTGGGTTGCGATAAAGCGACCGGCTGCTCGTGATCTCCACAATTTTCCCCAGGTACATCACTGCAACCCGGTCACTGATATGCCGAACCATACTGAGATCATGTGCAATAAACAGGTATGTCAGCCCCAATGAATTCTGCAATTGTTTCAATAAATTCACCACCTGGGCTTGAATGGAAACATCCAATGCGGAGATGGGCTCATCACAAACAATAAACTCCGGCTCCATTGCCAGGGCTCTGGCAATACCAATCCTCTGACGTTGACCCCCCGAAAACTCATGGGGGTAGCGCCGTGCATAACCGGGGTTCAAGCCCGTCATGCTGAGCAGTTCTTCTACACGCGCTCTTCGCTGGTTGCGTGGGACAATGCCATGATACACCATCGCTTCGCTAATGATGTTCTCCACTGTCATGCGTGGGTTTAGCGAGGAATAAGGATCTTGAAAAATAATTTGAAGCTTGGTACGCATCTGGCGCATTTCTTTAGGCGACAAATCTTCTAAATTGACCCCGCTATAAAAGACTTCACCACCCGTTGGTTGATACAGGTGCAGCAGCGTTCTGCCAGTGGTTGTTTTCCCACAACCACTCTCGCCAACCAGCCCTAAGGTTTCACCGCGTTTGATCTTAAAGCTGACGCTATCCACAGCCTTAACGTCCCCCACCCGCCTTTGAACAATCAAACCCTTTGTGATAGGGAAGTATTTGCGTAAATTTCGAACTTCGATTAATAATTCGTTTGTGTCTGACCTGATCACCAATGCAACCTCTATTTTTAAAGTCGGTCTTTTTCCCAACAAGCTGAGTAGTGGTCTTTTTCAACCTCCTCAAGCATCGGGTTCTCTTCCAGGCATTTTTCCACCTGGTATGAACAACGCTCGGCAAACGGGCACCCTTTTGGCAAATCGAGCTGATTGGGGGGCTGTCCTGGGATGGTTTCAAGCTCTGCCGAGGTCTCCTCATCCAGGCGTGGCAATGATGCCAGCAGTCCCCGTGTATAAGGATGTTTGGGATGGCTGTAGAGCTTTTCAACGGGTGCCTTTTCGACGATATAACCGGCATACATCACCTTGACTCGCTCCACCAATCGGGCGACCACCCCCAGATCATGTGTGATCCAAATCACTGCCATCCCCAAATCCTTTTGTAAACTCTTCACCAACTCGGTGACCTGCGCCTGGATGGTGACATCCAGGGCAGTGGTTGGTTCATCTGCAATCAACAGGCTGGGGCTGCAAGACAGGGCCATGGCAATCATCGCACGCTGACGCATACCGCCTGAAAATTCATAAGGATAACGGTCCAGGCATGCCTTCGGATCCGGTATGCCCACCAGATCCAACAGCTCAATCACCCTTTTTTTCGCCATCTCATTGCTGAGCTGCAAATGCTCTTCCATTGTTTCGGTTAACTGTCGCCCAATCGTCAGAACCGGGTTAAGGGAGGTCATCGGATCCTGAAAGATCATGGCAATCTCTTTGCCGCGGATGTTACGCATCTGATCTTCTTTCAAAGACAACAAATCCTTACCCTTGAATAAGATTTTGCCTGATTCAATTTTTCCCGGGGGTTGCGGAATGATGCGCAGGATCGAGCGCATGCTGACGCTCTTACCGCAGCCGCTTTCCCCGACCAGGCCCACCAGCTCACCTTCTTCAATCAAGAAATCAATCCCATTAACAGCCTGGACGACTCCCGCTTTGAGATGAAAAGTTGTTGTTAAGTCAGTTACCTCTAATAATGCCATCAATAGATCTCGCTTATCAATTAAATAATTGCTGTGGATCAAATGCATCGCGTAGGCCGTCTCCGATAAAATTGATGCACAGGATTGTCGTCAGGGTAAAGGCTGCTGAAGGCATCCAGATCCAGGGCTGGTTTTGGAGGATGATCAAATTGCGCGCATTTTCCATCATGTTTCCCCAGGTGGGCGTCGGCAAGGGTACCCCAATCCCTAAAAAGCTCAAACCGGCTTCTGACAGGATAGCGGCACTCACTGCGAAGGTGATATTCGCCATCAGCGGTGCCAGGGTATTGGGCAAAATATGACGGGTAATGATCATTCTATCCGGTAAACCCAGGGCATGGGTTGCGTGGACAAACTCATAATTTTTCAAAGACAGAAATTGTCCCCTGACCAACCGGGTGGTTGCCGGCCAGCGAAGACCGCCAATAATCAAGATGACATTCATCAAACCCGGGCCAACAAAGGCAGCCACCGTCATCATGATGATCAGGGGCGGAAAGGTCATCATCACATCTGTGATTCTTGAAACAACCATATCCGGTATTTTCCCAAAATAGCCCGCAATGGCCCCTAAAATAATCCCTAACCCAATCGAAATGGCCGCCGCTGCCATACCAACCATCAGCGAAATTCGCCCGGCATAGAGCGTCCGTGTGAAAATATCCCGTCCCAACGTATCGGTACCAAAAATATACGCCCCTCCGGGTGCCTGGTTCCTAACCGCCAGATCCATGCCAATCGGGTCGTACGATGTAAATAGCGGCGCGCCGAAACACAGCACAAAAATCGCTACCAGCACAAAGGCCGAAACGACCGCCAGTCTGTGCTGTAAAAATCGGCGCAGGGCCAGTTTCAGGGGGGATTCAATTTTTTTATCCTGATAGGTTGTTAATTGTTTGGTCTCGGTTGATGTTTTCATAGTCATTATTCGTATCGCACCCGGGGGTCAATCAGGGCGTAGGTGATATCGGTAATCAAATTGGCAAAGAGAACAAAGGCAGCAATTACCAGGTTAGCCCCCATGATGATCGGGTAGTCACGCGAGATCACAGCCCGGTAATACAAACGACCCATGCCGGGCCAACCAAAAATGGTCTCAATGAACACTGCGCCAGCCACAAATTGCGATATGGTCAGCCCAATCATGGTGACGACAGGGATCAAAGCATTCCGCAGTGCATGGCGGGCAACAACGATTCGACGTCGCATCCCCTTGGCTGTGGCTGTAACAACATAATCTGCATTGAGCACCTCAAGCATGCTAAAGCGCTGATAGCGCATAAATTGTGCACCATGCATGATGGCAAGGATTGATGCTGGCAGGACGAGATGATGTAGCAAATTCGCAAATGTGTTCACCATTGGCGTTCGCATCCCCCCGGCAGGCACCCACCGCAGACGCACCGCAAAAACATACATCCCGATGATGCCTGATATAAAGGCCGGCATGGACAGGCCGATAAACGACAAGCCGGTCAGGAAAAAATCTGCCAGCGAATACTGCTTCAAAGCCGTGAAAACACCCAGCGGGATGCCCAAGATGACGGCCACCAGCAACCCAGCCCCCATCAAAACACCCGAGTTTTTCAACCGCTCCCATAAGAGTTCACCAACGGGATAACCTTCTACAAAACTGAAACCAAAATTACCTTGCAGAACATTGCCCATCCATTTTAAATAGCGGATGGGGGGCGGGTCATTCAACCCCAATCTTTCACGTAATGCGATGATATCCGCTTCAGTCATGTAGGCGATGGTTTCTTCACTCATGAAATAATCAGCCATATCGCCCGGGGTGATCTCGATCATCACAAACACCAAAATCGTAATCACGATCAAGATTGGGATATTGATCAGGAGCCTGCGAAGGATGTATCTGCCCATGAATGTATTCTTTCGCTAAAAATTATGATAATCTGATAATAAATAATAAATCGTTATTGTGCTACCATTTGATATTAGAGGGCAGGGTTTCCTGCCCTCTAATTATGATTCTCATTAACTTACTCGGTCATTTCCCAGAGATGGGCATTGTTACGATAGGGGCCGCCACCGCCAGCCGGCTGCCACCAGAAGTTAGCAACATTTTCGCTGGCTGCACCATACCGGTTCCCAATCCACATTTGCAGATCAGGCAGGGTTTGGTTGTGAAGCAGGCAGAAATCACGGGCTGCCTGGAAGTATTCCTCCGTTGTGGGAGCCTGGTTGATGTTCGCAATTGCATCCTCAAGGCCAGCCTCTGCCATATCAAATCCCATGAAGTCGCCACCCTGGCCGCCAGCATTGGTCCAGCCGCGTTCCAGCTCAAAAGCAAACACGGGGTTGGCAGCACCGCGGTAGTTGAAGGTCCAGCCGCCATCAGGTGAATAGGCATCGCGGAAGCTGGGCACGTCAATAAAGCGGAAGGTCATGGTGATGCCGATATCGGAAAGGTAAGCCTGCACTGCCTGTAAAGCAGAGTTATGATGCAGGTTGTCGTACCCTGAATGGCCAACCCACTCCATGACAATATCCGAGGGGTCCACACCTGCTTCTGCCAATAAGGCCTGGGCTTGCGCAGGATCATACTCAAACCAATCCACATCAGGGTGCCACAGGTCTTCAGTCACCATCGGGCATGGCAGCACGACATGGGTGCCGTCGAGCACCTGCTCGACAATCGCCTGACGATCAATCGCATACAAAATGGCCTGGCGTACTTTAATATCCTGCCAGTATTCCGGCACCTCATTATAGTGAATGTGCGTGTAAACAACCACACCAGAGCTGTTAAAGTAAATGTTGAATTCATCACCTAAAAGGTCCAGGTCAGTTGGCTCAACATAGGTGAAATCAATTTCTCCAGCCTGCAGAGCAAGCAAAGCGCTGCTGAGCTCGCCGCCAAACAGGCGAATGATGATTCGGTCCAGTTTCGGGCGGCCCAGGAAATAATATTCATTAGGCTCCAAGGCCAAATAATTGTCGCGTTCCCATTCGGCCACCACGAAAGCACCTGAGCCGACCTGTTTATCAGGATTCCGCCACCAGTCAGTGGTCATGATATCGGCAGGCGAGAAATCAATCGCGTGCTCGGGCAAAATATAGGTGCGGAATTGGGTCGCAAAGTGGCGTGGGCTGGGCGCGGCCAGGGTGTATTGAATTGTAAAATCATCAATAACCTGCACAGCTTCAAGCTCATCCATTTCACCGTTGATCCGCTCTTCGTAACCAAGCACCTGGTCAAATGCCAGGGCGCGGTGAATGATCCGGTCAGGGGCATAGTCGGGATCGGTGACGAAATCAGCCGTGAACTTCCAATCATGGGCTGTCAGTTGCTCACCGTCACTCCACATGATATCATCGCGTAAAGTGTAGGTCCAAACCGTGAAATCCTCATTAGGTTCCCAAGACTCCAGCGCAAAAGGAACAATTTCGGACAGGTCTTCACTGAAGATCGTTGGGGTGACATACAAAGTGGCATGCATATCATGGCCAGCTGCGCCGGTCCAGGGCCGCGCCACTTCTTCCTCACCACCGCCTGGGCCTGTGGTGAAAGCACCTGTTAACACCTGTTCCACTGCGGGTTCTTCAACGACAGGTTCCTCGACCTCAGGTTCCTCGACCTCAGGTTCCTCGACCTCAGGTTCCTCGACGACAGGCTCCTCAACAACGGGTTCTTCAACAACGGGTTCTTCAACAACCGGTTCTTCGACAACCGGTTCGGGTGCACAGGCAACCATTACCATACTGAAAACAATCAGCATGCTAATTATCAATAGTATTCTTTTCTTCATTTGTTATTTCTCCTTAATGTAACGAGACGAATTGATGGTCAAATTTTTCAATCAATTTGATTTTTACCAGATCACATCACCTCCTTAGATTGTCTATAACTGGAACTCGCCTCTGGTTTTTTTTGAGCAACAATTCTATTTATGCGCTCCATAAAACCAACAAATTGGGCTAGCAACGTTTTCCGGGCAAGGTCAGCATTCCGTTTTTTAACTGCATCAAAAATGAGCAGGTGTTCACTTAGCACTTCCTGTGGGCTGGATGCTTGCAATAGTTCTGTTTCTTCATAATTCTCGAAAGCCAACCAGAAAACTTTGAAAAGTTTAACCAGGGTTTCATTGTCAATTACATCCAGGATCAATTTATGGAAAGCTTCATCGTACGCAACCCATGGCTGGTTTTCCGCAATCGCTTGTTCCCAATCTTGCATCAATGTTTCCATGCCGTTTATCTGCTCATCAGAAATTAATTTGATCACATCCCCAATTACCGATATTTCTAACCAAACCCTAATTTGATACAACTCAAAAATTGTTTTCGGGTTGATCCGAACACCATAGCTGAGCGTCTGAAGCACAGCGTCAAAATTCCATTCCCGCACATAAAGTCCATCCCCTTGACGGGCTTCGATGATACCCAGGGACTGTAAGGCCTTTACTGCTTCACGGACGGGGCTTCGACTGACGCCCAACAACTCAGCCAATTGACCCTCGGAGGGCAAAGGGTCACCAGCTTTGAGTTTATTTATAACGATATAATCTTGAATATAATTGGTGACCGATTCGCTTAGGGCAGGTGAGCGCAGGCTTATGTTCATTAGGAGTGAAGTCCTGATTATAAGATATATGATATGTTATATAATATCTAGTATAATGTAGTTTATCATCCCTGTCAAGGCATTCTTAAGTTTTTATTAAGGCGTCTTTAACAGGACAGGATTTCTTGCAAAAATATCTTATCCGAGGAGAAATTAACCCTGCATTGTTCAAAAGAAATGGTCAGACATCCTCAGCAGCAATACCAGCCATATCTGAGTCTGTCCCAATGCCCGTTATCGCCACCTATTCACGGGCAAAAAATACTGCACCTTTTACAGTATTGTGATTGTGTTATTTGATATCTGATATGATAATAAGCGTTTATGAGATGTTTTAATTTTTATCATGCTTCTTATTGAGAAAAAGTCACTCAATCAATTATTATAATCACCTTTCGTAACCACTCAGGCAAGCCCTGCTGCTGAAGGTTGGGGGTTTGGTGTGGCGGTGAAGCCACCACATAAACCCCTCAAATTCCCTTGTAAACTGAGTCGTTACCATTTTTCTCAAATAAAAGGCAAGCGAACAAACCCTAATTAACCAGCCAGAAGAAAGGGATATTTAATGGAAAATAACAGACTTCGAGAATTAATTAATACAGACAAGCCCAGCATCGGTATTCGCCTTGAAGGACAATGGCCAACGATGGTTGAAATCATTGGTGCTACTGGATTATTTGATTATGTGGAGATTTTGGCTGAATATGCCCCCTATTCACTGTTTTCTTTGGATAATATCGGACGAGCTATCCAGCTTTTCCCTCATATGTCCGGTATGATCAAAATTCAGCAGGAATCTCGCACCCACCTGGCATCACGTGCGACCAGTTCAGGCATCCAAAACGTTCTCTTCAGCGACATTCGCACTGTCGAAGAGGCCCAAGATTGCGTTAAAGCTGTCCGGGCTGAAACACCTGCCACAAAGGGCTTACATGGTGCCAGACACGGTCGTGATGTGGGTGTGTTTCTGGAAGCTGGCTCACCCGCATTTGTGCAAGCTTTAGAAGACACCGTGATCGCCTTCATGATTGAGAAAAAACAAGCTGTTGAAAACCTTGAAGACATCTTATCCGTTGAGGGGGTTGACATGGTTCAATTTGGGCCTGGCGATTATTCGATGAGTATGGGGCTGCTGAAAAATGACCCGGCTATTGCAGAGGTTCAAAAGCAAACCATAAAAACAGCCCTAAAATTAGGCCTGGCACCAAGAGTGGAAATCGACCATCCTCAGGAAGCAGAGGAATACCTCGAGATGGGCGTTAAACATTTCAGCCTGGGAACCGATGTCACGATTATCTATCATTGGTGTAAAGAAAATGGCGTATGCCTAAAAGATATGATGAAAAGTGGATAAAGGACAGAATATGACTGCCTCAAAAGAGACTACGTCCCAACCCAATATATTGTGGATCTGCACGGATGAGCAACGTTTGGATACATTGGGGTGTTATGGTAATCCTTTTGTTTTGACTCCTCATATCGATCAATTAGCCTTGAGCGGGGTGCGCTTCAATCACGCTTATGTTCAATGCCCGGTCTGCACCCCAAGCAGAAGTTCCTTCCTCACCGGCCGTTATACGCGCACAACTCGTAATCGGCAAAATGGCCAAGCGATTGACGCGAGTGAGATCCTCATACCCAAAATTTTTCGAGATCATGGCTACTACACCGGACTGGTTGGAAAATTACACCTCTCACCTTGCTCTCCTGATGTTTCTCCTTTTGGAGAACCCCGCACTGATGATGGTTATGTCGAATTTCACTGGTCCAATTCACCAAACCCAAAGTGGCCGAATAATGAATATTCACAGTGGCTAATGCGTAAAGGAAAACAATTTCAAACAAAACCATATAATGGGTCAAAATATGTGCATCAAGGGATGAGCCCAGAATATCATCAAACCAGGTGGGTTGCAGATACTGCAATCCGGTTTATTGAGACAACGGCCCATTTCAACCACCCCTGGTTTTTATCTGTCAATCCTACCGACCCCCACTTTCCGCTTGACCCCCCAATCGAGTACCTTGAACGTTATTTAGATATACTTGAAGACATTCCCCTTCCGAAATATGTTTCTGGCGAATTAGAAAACAAACCCAATGTGCAAAAAGCAGATCATATTGCCGCCACCAACCAACCAGGACGTTTTTCCTATGGAGACATGACCGATTTTGACCAGCAAATGATTCGGGCTGCTTATTGGGCCATGGTCGATCAGATTGATGTTCAAATTGGACGGATCATCGATATGCTCCATCAAACCGGTCAGTATGACAACACGATCATTATTTTTATGTCTGACCACGGTGATATGCTTGGTGACCATGGCATTCACCTAAAGGGTCCCTATTTTTATGACCCCTTGATTCGTGTCCCTTTGATCATTTCCGGGCCTGGTGTCATAGCTAATAAACAACGTCAAGCCTTAATCGAATTAGTGGATCTGGCTCCCACGTTGCTGGAAGCATCAGGGATGCCCTTCTATCCTGGCATGCAAGGAAAGTCTTTTTTGAGCCTCTTAACCGAGGACAACCAGACGGATCATCACCGGGAAGATATATACGCTGAATCCTATAATGCTTCCTGGAGAACCTGGGACCGGAAACCACGGGAAAAAATCGAAAAATATGAACAAAAAGAAGATCTAATCTCACAACCCTTTACAACCATGCTGCGCACCAATCACCACAAACTGGTTGTGTATCATGGTGAGGAAATGGGTGAGCTGTATGACCTTCAAACAGACCCTAATGAAACAACGAACCTGTGGTCAGATCAGGAATATAAAAATTTAAAAATGCAACTACTTTTACGAATGTGTGATCGGATGGCCTGGACATCTGACCCACTGCCAGAACGAATATCACCATTTTAAACCTATAGATTGGAGATGAAGATGAAAGAAAAATTTTACGCCGAGGCCCCTGTTATCGATGACGTTGATGTCCTGGTTTGTGGAGGCGGTCCGGCTGGCATCTCCGCAGCAATAGCTGCAGCACGTCAGGGAGCCAAAACAATGTTGGTCGAAGCACAAGGGAACCTGGGAGGAATGGCCACCAGTGGCTTAATTGGTTTATTAATGGGAAGCTGGTCTCGAGACGGCGCATACCCAGTCATATCTGGGATCTTTGATGAAATCGTGAATAAGCTGGCTGCTGAGAATGCTGCCCTGCCAGCCTCTCAAGATGCCCCCTTGGGGACTCGGTATGCCGGTTACGCACCCTGGCATGGCCGCACGGTCCCAATCGAGTTTGAGCCAGCCAAACGCCTATTTGACGCCATGGTGATCGAATCTGGCGTCAGGCTGCGCTATTTTACCCATACCGTGGCACCAAAGGTTGAGAATAATGAGATCAAAGGCGTCTTTGTCCACTCGAAAAATGGGGTTGAATTTATCCAAACAAAAACCATTGTGGACGCAACCGGGGATGCAGATATCGCTGCACAGGCAGGGTGTCCAATGCTATTGGGCTTAGAGGAGGAAGGGCACAAAGGATGGATGCCGCCTGCCAGTCTTGCTTATATCATGGAAGATGTCGATTACCAAGCCTTCAAAGCCTACTGCCAGGCGGGTGATTATCGTTTCAGAGACCTGATCAATCAGTTGCGAGAGAAAAACGAATGGCCCTACGGCAATGTGTTTATCGGATTTGAAATGTTAACCCCCACCCGATTCTTTATCAAAGTTGAACCATCCTTGGAAGAATTTAATGGCTTGGATACCGACGAACTGACAGATGGCATGATAAAAGGCCGCGAGAAAGTTCATGATCAGGTTGCCATCCTGAAGAGACATTTTCCCGGATTTAAGAAAGCTCGCCTTGTTCAAACAGCGCCGGTAATGGGTGTGCGAACAACAAGGCGGATCGTAGGACAGTACAAAGTTTCCGTTGAGGATATAAGAAGTGGCACTAATTTTCCGGACAAAATAGCCCTTAGTGGCTATCACTGGGATATGGCCACCCCAGGAGACAAAGAACAACGCATGCTCAACAAGGTGGAACATGCCAAACCTTATGCCGAAATCCCCTATCGCTGCCTGGTACCGCACACCATCACAAATCTGATTGCGGCAGGCCGCAGCATCTCGGTTGATTGGGATGTGATGGGAATTTTTCGGATAATGCCCGCTTGTTTTGCCATGGGTGAAGCAGCTGGCACGGCTGCAGCCATGGCTGTATCCCAAGGGGCAGCTTTTATTGAACTGGATATTCAAGCTTTACAAAGAGAGCTCCTTCAAAACGGGGCCATTCTCTTCCCGGAACAGGATACAACGCAAGAATAAATGACGTTACCATTATAACCAAAGCTTGTTTATGTTAAGGAAATTTAGGTTGTGGAAGTGGGAAGACATTTATAAATTTATGCTAGGCAACTGGATCTGATCATTCATTTCCCCAACCTGAAGGCCAAAAGTTAGCTGCCTTGTTGGATTAATCACCCTTTATTAAATGAAGAATTAGACACTATCAATCCGTCATTATGAAAGAAACCCAGCCATAGTAATTAATCAGATAGAAATAAAATAATCGTGTTTCCATCAACATCTCAAACCCTAACACCCTGTCCAAGGCTCCAAACGATTGGAGTCTGATCCTTGGAGCATAGAGGTTCACATTCATCAGCCAGCTTAATATATTCTTCAGACTTTGGCCCTGGGACTTTTCTTAATGGCAATTTTTTCATATCACTTCCTTATATATGGATTTACGTAATCCAATCAATTAGCGTTGAACACGTCCAGAAACATCACCTTTGAGTAAATTTTCAATTTCCTTGACTTTAACTCGGTTAAAATCACCGGAAATGGCGTGCTTGAGACAAGATGCTGCAGCAGCAAAATTTAAGGCTTTTTCGTCATCCATTTCATTGATCAGACCATAGATCAAGCCACCTGCGAAGGCATCCCCACCGCCAACCCGATCCAAAATATTGTAGATTTCGTACCGTCGGCTGACGATAAAATCGCTTCCATTATATAAACACGCTGCCCAACCATTATGATCAGCGCTGTAAGATTCGCGGAGTGTGATCGCCTGTTTCTTTAAGTTGGGGAACACTTCAAACACTTTTTTTGCGAGAGCTTCATAGTGACCAAGATCAAGTTCTCCTGATTGAACCTGAATGTCGGTTTTTTTACTGCTTTCAACGGTGATTCCCAGAGATTTTTGACAATCTTCCTCGTTGGCAATCCCTATATCAACATAGGTCACAATCTCCCGCATTATTTTCTCAGCAGGTTGGCCCCACTTCCACAACTTTCCACGATAGTTATAATCACATGATATTGTGATCCCCATCGCTTTGGCTTGTTTGACGGCTTCGAGGGTTAATTCAGCCGCACTTTCACTAATTGCAGGAGTAATTCCGGTGACATGGAACCAATTTCGGTCTGCGAAAATATTCTCCCAATCAAAGGTGCCGCTCTTTGCTGTTGCGATTGATGATCCTGCCCGATCGTAGACAACAATGGATGGACGCTGGTTTGTACCAGCTTCAAGAAAATACCCCCCCACACGATCACCCGTGCGTGCGATTAAGGATGTATCTACACCGTGATAATTTAACTCGGCAATGCAGGCATCACCGATAGCATTGGCAGGGAGTGCAGTAACAAAGGCAGCCTCAAGACCATAATTGGCAAGTGATACTGCCACATTCGCCTCGCCACCACCAAAGGTGGCTTCAAACCTTGGGGTTTGGAAAAAGCGCTCAAAACCTGGCGATTTCAGGCGGAGCATGATTTCACCAAAAGTAATAATCCGTTTGTTCATATATGACCTGCTCTCTCACTCTTCATTTCCTGGCAAAGCAGAGAACTAAAGAAACTACCCGTTCGACTACGAGTTCTTTGTACATTATTCTCGAGCGATTTTTATCCAGGACAACACTGACGCCGTTAATTCAGTGATCAAATCAAATTTTCCTTCACTGATCCATTTCTTTTTAAATAAATCCGATCCCATACCAACCGCACTGACACCGGCATTAAACCACGCTTGAATATTCTCCTGGGTCGCTTTTACACCACCCGTCGGCATGATGCGTGTCCACGGCGTTGGCCCCAGGATTGCTTTAACAAATCCTGGCCCACCGACAGCCTCACCTGGGAAGATTTTAATAATCTCGACACCCAATTCTTCTGCAAATGAAATTTCACTGGCTGTACCACATCCAGGGATATAAGCCACTTTTCGGCGGTTGCAGATTTTCGCTACTTCTGGGTTCAATACCGATCCGACAATAAAATTCGCTCCACTTGAGATGTACAGAGACGCTGTACCCGGATCAAGAACGGAGCCAATACCAACAATCAAGGAGGGGTATTTTTCTGCAAAATATTCCACCAGTTGAGGAAACAACAAAAACGCGTTATCACCACGATTGGTGAATTCAAAAACTCGTGCACCCCCATCGACAGCTGCACTGACGGCTTGTTTTACAACATCAATGTCGGAATTATAGTATAAGGGTACAAAACCGCTTTCGATTATTGTATTCAATACTGTCAAACGAGCAAAACGGGCCATATCTCTTCCTTTTCTCTATCTATCCAACATTCTAAATGTTCACAATCACTGATAGGCTATGAAAAATTCAACAAGTACGGATGCAGCCTTCATCATCTCATCAATATCCATATGTTCTTTTTCAGAATGACAAACCGACGAGCGACCTTTTCCAAAAACAACTTTTGGAATTCCGGCGATATTTGCATATTGCCATGCATCACAGGCTGCAACCATTGCATCTACTTTTCCAGGCAGGCCGTGCTTATACAAGGTATCTTTCAATGTAATGACCAATGGGTGATTTACATCCAACATATTGCCAACATTATTGGGTTTTAGCTTCTAGAATTTAATGCACCGATGATTTTTGAAGTATACCACGGGCAGATTAAACATTAGGTACTACACAATTCCGATTCTGGTAATCTAGCAAAGTTGACCAAACAATATGTCTTAGTCAGCCAACTCTCTGAAATCAGTATCTTCAGGGATATTCTTTCGGAATAATTCATATGTGTTAAAATATGCTTCTGTTCCCCAAGCAGTCTAAGTATGAGCAAAAGAACAATCCGCTGTTTAGGCCTCAGAAAATTCAACAATACCAGTGTACTTTTTGCCATTACTCAAGTTATTGGTATGAACAGGAGAATCTTCGAACAACTCAATGCTGGTGCCTGAGAAAGATTTTTTGGTTTGCTTCTCAACCAGACCCATACAAAAGAACCTTTCTTTCCTAACTACCAGGTTAAGAATTGCACCTTCGATCCCTTTACCAATAATCATGTCAGTTTCCAAATCTTCAACTCGTTCTATTCTCTCCATGATCTCTGAGCGTTTTTCAATGCGCACCAGACATGGTGTTTTGCCTAGATTATCACCTTTTGCACCTCGTTTTCAATACTTATTCGTGCAGAGAGGGTGTTTGTAAAATTGACCTCCTTGCTTTTTGCCTTCACTAATCTACTGTTAAATCCAATCATGATTAACCTGGAAGCCATATTTCTTTAAAACTAATAGCATGGTTTATTCTAGGTTAAAGTATGTTCGCAAACATCTGTCAATGATCAACCAGTCTTACAGTGTAATCCTCCTTCAGGCATTATTCTTTATCAATTCGGTCATTCTTTGGATTTGCATAGTGCGATAGCCTCACTTTTCGGTGTTTCAGTTCAACTTCATCTGATGGCTGATTTATGAAAACAAATTTTTTTCTGTTTGAGTTTGATTGACCCCTTTTTCATAATCTGATAAATGAGGTATCTTTGTTTATAGGCAAGTTGCAAGCAACACATGAGTGCGTCTTCTAGTGTGGTGGCGGAAAGAGCCTTATTACGCTTCAACTTACCTATCTCTTAACACATATGTTGCACTTACGAGTTAAATCCAAACTATACAATATCACATAATGATAATCTTTTATAGAACACCTCTCATCTCCGACCATAAAATGGCTATTTCCGACACATCCTGCCTTTCTTCCTGCCGCCGAACCCAATCAGGTGACTGGAATAAAGTCTCCCCACCATCTTCTGACATCATGGGTAGTTATGAAAAATAACAGAGAAAAACCACACAGCCAGAAAAACAATACCACATTAACCAAATCTGAAAAGATAGAAAAACTCCCCTGGACCATCGCCTACGTTGCCACCAATTCCATAGCTGTCCACTTAACCTTCATCGGATCAATTTTTATCCTCTATCTCAATGAATTGGGGATCAACAAAGGCTTGCTGGGGGTTATTCTTTCCTTGCTTCCCTTTATCAATATCCTTTCGATTTTTGTAGCGCCCAAGATTAATGAATTCGGCGTTCGCAAAGTATTTATCATCAGCTTTACAATTCGCTATTTAATTTGGCTGCCAATCATCTTTTCGCCATGGGTCAGAAATCAGTATGGGGAAAATGCAATGGTCTTGCTTTTAATTTCGATTGTGATCATCTTCGCATTTTTCAGGATGGTTAACCTGGTGGCAATCCTTCCTTGGAAGCAGGAAATCATTCCTGAATCCATTCGCGGGATCGTGTCTGCAAAACAAATGGTCTTTGCAAATATCGCAAACATCGTTACCGTCACATTAGCGGCTATTTACATCGAACATTCCCAGGGCATCAGGCCGTTTAATGTCTTGTTTGTTTTAGGTGTCATCATTGGCTTAATTGCCGCTTGGGAAGCGTCTCACTTCCCTGGCGGTGCTCCCAAAAGAAGGGATAAGTTAAAAGATTCGATCCTACACCAAATCTTTTCACCTCTTAAAGATCATGATTTTCGCAAATATATGCATGGCACAGGATGGATCATTCTGGCCGAATCACTTTTTCCCTATGTCGTGCTCTACATGCGTGAAGGCATTGGACTCAGCGCAGGCAATGTTGTTCTGCTTCAAACCGGGTCATTAGTCGGTGGTGCTGTAACCAGTTATCTTTGGGGTTGGGCGGCAGACCGTTTTGGCAGCAAACCCATTCTGCATGTCAATACGGTTTTATTCGCGATATTGCCTATCCTCTGGTTTGTGATGCCATACCAATCCCCTCTCAGCGTAACTATCGCCATGGCTATAGCTTTTTTGCAGGGAGCAGCCCAAATGGGAAGATTCATTGGAAATTCCCGTCTACTGTATAATCGGATCGTCCCAATTAAATCATCTGCGGCTTACATGGCTTTATATAATGCCTGGTTGGGTCTCATTATGGGTGGGAGCCAATTATTGGGCGGTGCACTATTGAACGCTATTTCAGACTTATCCGGTTCCTTGTGGCGTTTCCCTATTAATGAGTATAGCGTTTTATTCGGCTTTATTTTTCTATTTTCCATTTTAGGCATCATCGTAACAACCTTTATAGAAACGAAAGATGAAATTAGCATGGGGGAATTTGTAGGCATGTTTTTTAGAGGCAACCCATTGTTGGCATTTGAAACCCTGATCAGTTTTCAACGCCCAAAAACAGAACGCGACACCATCAGCCTCACTGAACGAATAGGTCGCGCCCAATCTGACCTGACCATTGATGAATTACAGTCCAGCCTGAATGATCCCAGATTTTATGTTAGGTACGAGGCATTAATATCCATTGCCAGGCATCATCCACATCCCCAATTAACCAAATCACTCATCAATATCCTGAATGGAAAAGATCCAGCGTTGAGTGTCATCAGCGCCTGGGCTTTGGGCCGCATAGATGATCCAACTGCCCATTATGCACTTAGAAACGCATTGATATCATCAGAGTTTCGATCAGTAAAAGCACACTGTGCAAGGTCACTGGGTGCATTAGGAGATGTCCAATCGATACCAATATTGATCAATTTATTTAACCAGGAAACGGACCGAGGCTTATTACAATCCTACGCTGTTGCGCTTGGCCATCTTGGTGTGAGTAGTGTATTTGATGATATTGTTAAATTATTGCTTTACAAAACAAACAATCAAGATCAGCTAGAACTGGCCCTGACATTGGGCAGGTTGATGGGTGATGAAGATGACTTTATATTGGTCAATCGTCAATTACAGGAAGATTTCTTCACCAATACCGCCCAATTCCTTCATTCATTTCGTTCTTCATCAGTATTAGCACTTAACCCCAATATATTGAAAATTTGTGAAACCGCCTTTGCAAATAAAAACCTAAAAAAAGCAGTCGAAGAATTATCAAAGCTGTCCTTGCAGGCGACTCAAGATTTGAGATCAAACCATATCCATCGTTTGGTTAAGGAGTTCTCAAACTATTTACTCACAATAAAATATGTACGCAAAGATTTGATACTTTTATTGATCTTCATTCTCTATGCGTTAAATGAGCGGAAAATAGACTAATCCATAAAAAATGCACCTTCAATCCCACCAGGCTTATCATCTGCTGCCACTAAATAATCGGATACTTGCCAGATGCTGTATAATTATTAATTAGACCATGAAGTAAGTCGGGCCGTATTTTTATCACACTTCTTTATTAAATTCACACCTTCTGAAAGGATAATATGCAAAACGAATTCCCTGAAGGGCCACCAGGAATTCACCCGCCTACTGCCGGACTGGCCAGGATGTTTAGATATAAAAATATCTTGAACCCGATCACTGGTAAGCCCTTTTCAGAAGCTTTCCTGCTTGGCGTGGGCGGTGGTCTCGATGCAGCTTATATTCTCTTTCAATTCAAACACCTGCCCCACCCGATTCTGGTACTGGGATTCCGTAATCAGTGGAATCAAACAGAATTTTTTCTCGAGAATTTAACCAGCCGACTTAATATGGTGGTTCAGTTCAATACATTTGACGATGATCGCAGCGCAGAAAAGGCGTTGCAGGAAACGATCAAAAAAGGGAATCCTCCCATCGTTTGGGTTGACAAGGCCTGCCTCCCCTATCATCAGTTCCCTTCGACAATGCAAGGTTTAACTAACCACCAGGTTGTGGTCTATGGACGAGATGCCAAATTATGGCGCCTCTACCTGGATGATATGAGTTCTCAACCACTTGAGATTCGTGAAAAAGCCTTTACCAAAGCCAGAGCCAATCTGAGCCAGAATAATTATCTGAGCATGGTTTTAGACCGTGCTGATAGCCTGCACGAACGAGATCTTCAAAAAGCCATCATTGAGGGCGTTCAAGAATGTACTGTCCGATTAACACGCCCCATAAAAACGATTGGAATAAGCAACCTGACGAACTGGGCAGAAAAAATGATCGATCATCACAATCGACAAGGCTGGCCACAAGTTTTCAGAGATCGGAAAGGGTTGTTCCCCGCTTTGATAGCAATATATGAATCCATCAAACTGAACGGGACCGGGGGGTTTGCATTGCGCAAGCTCTATTCAGATTTCCTTCAAGAAGCAGCCGAAATCATCAACAACCCCGCATTGAATGCCGTCGCTGGCCAATATTTACAACTTTCCAATCACTGGTCAGGCCTGGCTGATAACGCACTTCCCTCAAAAATTCCAGTGTTCGATCGAGCAAAAAACCTGCTCAATAAAAAATATAAAGTTTATCGTGAAGGTGACCTGAAAAGTTATCATGACACCACCAAAGACCTGGACGAGCTGAAAGCCAAAATCGCACCAGGGTTTCCATTGGATAATGAACAGGTCAATCAACTTTTTACCCGATTATCAGGTCAGGTAAAATTAATTGCAGAATTGGAAATGAGTGCTGCTCTGCGCCTTCGAGATTTAAGCCGGCGATGGTAACCGTTTAATATTTAGTTTATTAACACAAGAGGTGCGTATGAATATATTGATCTTAGGCGGTAAAAGATTCCTGGGCATTGCCCTGGTTGACGCCATTCTTCAAGCAGGACACACACCAACGCTCTTCAACCGGGGCCTCACAAAACCAGACCTGTTTCCTATGATTGAAAACCTGGTTGGAGATAGGAATGGTGATCTTCGGGCCTTGCGGGGAAAAGAATGGGATGCAGTCATTGATACAAGTGGGTATATACCCCGAATTGTCAAACAGACAGCGGAATTTCTCTCTGATAAATGTGAGATTTACACATTTATTTCAACAATATCTGTCTACAGTGATTATAATTCTCCGGATATCACAGAAAGTTATCCCCTGGCGCAGCTTGAAGACCCCTCCAATGAGGATTACTCTGGTGATGCCCATGGCCCATTAAAAGCCCTGTGCGAGTATGAAATACAACAAGCCTTTGATGGCAAAGTCTTTGTGGTCAGGCCAGGTTTGATCGTCGGCCCTAACGATCCAACCGACCGATTCACTTATTGGCCCTGGCGGGTCTCTTTAGGTGGAAAAGTTTTAGCGCCGACACCCCCTAGTTCGAATTTACAGTTCATTGACGTGCGAGATTTAGCTGAATTCATCGTGATGATGATAGAGAATAAAAGTGAGGGGGTTTATAACCTCACTGGGCCAAGAAAACCAGCAACCTTCGGCTCGTTGCTCGTCTCTTGCCGCGAGGTTTCACTTTCTAACGCCAGCTTTGTATGGGTGGATGAATATTTTTTGCTCAATGAAGGCGTCGTCCCATTTACCGATCTACCGCTTTGGGTTCCCACTTCAGATCCTGCTTTGACAGGTTTATATAACATCAATATTACCAAAGCCATCAAAGCAGGCTTAACCTTCCGCCCGCTGTCAAAAACTGTGGCCGACACACTGACATGGCTCAAAACCCAGCCAGAACGCAAGAAAATGAAAGTGGGCATGGACATTGCCAGGGAGACAGAACTTTTACTGAAATATCAGAAGCAAAAAGAAAAATAACCGGTTATCTTCAGTAGAATATACCTGGATTATTCATAAGTTTCCCAATGGACGCGTTCAGGATCATACTGTGTACGGGCAGGTTTTTCCTGTGCCGGATAACCCACATAGATAATGTTTAGTGGTTTGACATGGTCAGGTAATTTCAATAACTTAGTAATACGTTTTGTAAAAATATGGACAGGGTGGACACCTAACCAGACAGTCCCCAAGCCCAACCCCACCGCAGCCAGTAAAATGTTTTCTGTGGCGGCACAGCAGTCCTGAACCCAGAACTTCCCGGCCATAGGGTGTTTAAAAAAAGAGGTGTTACCACACACTGCAATAGCAGCAGGCGCATTGAATTTGCCAAACATCAAAGTTGAACGAATGGCATCCATCATCTCAGTTTCAGTGATGACAACGAATTCCCAGGGTTTTATGTTCATAGCTGAAGGTGCAGCCATGGCAGCTTTTAATAATGTTTCCAGTTTTTCCCTCTCAACTGGTTTGTCTTCGTATTTCCGAATACTACGACGTGCATAAATAGTTTCAATAATGGTCATCTTTTTCCTTTCGCCAATGCTGTTTTCACATCTATCATCAACATATACCTTGCGTTTGAAATCGTCAATCATTCACCCAATTCTAGCTTGTCTGCAAGCGCTCGTGATTTATCCAGCGGAATGATCTGGTCCGCATTACCTGCCGTAATAAGCGCTGACACCAGTATTTTCTCGAATAGCGCCGTTTGGTCTGGACTTTCTGCCATCCCAGACAAAGCCCCTATGATACCATTAATCGGTGTGTTGATAATCATGCTGTAAGGCCTCTTAATAACTGCCCTATCCAAAGACAATCTCGGCCCCAATGATTCCATCAGGGTTATTCAGTTTATTTTCGCTTTCATCTTAATACGCTTTCTCTATGATTTTATTTCCCGTCAGTAGAGGTATAACAGAGCCACTCACGAATAAAGGCTTTTGCTTCTTCACGTGTCTGAACATCGCCACTGGCTTGTGCTTCTGCCAGACTATCCAATAAATACCCAATTTGCTTGCCTGGTTTCAGCCCAAATTCAACTTGAAGATCATGGCCATCCATTATGAGCTTAGGCGAAACGACGGTCTCTTTGTGATCCCACCAGGCAGATAATAATCTCTTGGAAACAGCCAGAGTTTGATGCCATTTGGTCAGGTCAAGTGCTGGGTCACCGGCAGCCAATAAACCCGCCAACGAAAACACAACAATCGCCACTCCCACTTCACCAGCACTCTTAAAAAAACGATAGATGGTGCGCCGGGTGGGCAACGCATCAGCGGTTAATATCGAGCGCGCCGCCGCATGATCACGCACCATTTTTCGAATCCAATCGCATTCAGCGTTGCTCAATTTTAGCTTTCTCGCGATTTCCCAGGCTGTCTCGGCAACACTCGCTTCATCTTCGCAGGTGCTGCCAGGCTCACAAACACCTGGTTTAATGCATGTCAAATTCCCAAGGTCATGAAGCAACGTCGCCAGAAACGATAAGCCTTGCTTTGTGCGTCCGGGTGTAACTTCATCCTTGAAGTAAGCACTTATTTTGTGCGCGTATGGCCCCAGAACCTCCCCAGCCATGACCAACATCCTGGTCGGGTGAATGGGTAGATTCAACGGCTGAATAAACAACATCAATAAATGATGAATTTCTTCAACAACGGCAATTGAGTGTCCTGAGCATGAAAACCTATGTGGATCAGAATCAGGTCTCTTGGTCTGTTCTAAAAGATGGGGGATGAGTGCCTTAAATACATTGAAACGCACACAATCCCTGAGTCCATCAGCCGGGACAGGTCCTGCAAGTATACGAAAAAACTCATCTCGCTGTCGTTCATAGGAGGTGCCAGGCAGGTGTTTTGCAGCTTCACGCATCAACGTACCTGATCCTGGAAAGAAATCAAATCCAAACTGCTTTGAAAGACGTACACCCCGCAACACTCGCACAGGGTCCTCCATCAAGGATCTGGGACCGCATGTGCGGATCAAACCAGCTTTTAAATCACCCTGTCCATTTAGAGGGTCAATGACTGCCGTCACATCCAATATCGATACAGCCATGGCATTGATTGTGAAATCCCTGTGGTTCAAGTCTTCAATCAGGTTTTCACCGGTAAATTGAACAAAATCCAAGGGAAAAAAAACACCATTAGGGTCATGGTAAGTGATACGGGCGGTATGACGATCATCGTCAAGCACAAAGAAACCCGCTTTTAATTGCCTGGCCAAATGCTTCGCTACAGGGGTTGGGTCTTCAGCCATCACGAAATCTAAATCATGTAAATCAAGTCCTAATAGGGCGTCCCTGACAGCGCCACCCACAATGTAAAGCTCCCCCACTGAGCCAACCTCATCTCGTATGAGGGCCAGTAATGAGTAAATCTCTGAATTAAACCTCAGCCTCATATTTTTCCAGGTCCACCACACCGATAAAAGGCAGGTTGCGATAATACTCATCCATATCCAGCCCATAACCAAACACAAATCGATCTGGAATGACAAACCCGCAATATTTAATGGGAACATTCACCTCACGGCGAGACGCTTTATCCAATAACGTACATACCTCCAGGCTGGCCGGGTTTCGGGTACGCAGCATTTCAATCACGGAAGCAATTGTGTTTCCACTGTCAATAATATCCTCAACAATTAGCACATGCCGATCTGCAATGCTGGTCGTCAGGTCTAATGTGATGCGTACATGGCCATTTGAGCTTCGAGTGCCAACACCATAAGAGGCTACGCCCATAAAGTCAATTGCTACCGGGGGTTTAATATGGCGGATGAGGTCCGTCAGGAACATCACCCCTCCCCTGAGGATGCAAATGGCCAATATTATCCTGCCTGCGTAATCTCGGCTGATCTCTTCGCCCAGCGCTTGGACACGTGTTTTGAGTTCCTCTTCGGGAATTAATATTTCTGATAAAAATGAATGGTAATCTTGCATAGGCCTCCCAACCCCTTAATCCTTTGGCACCTGGTGGTGTTCTCGACAGCGGGCTTCATATAATTCTTGTGCACCAACCACCACTATCGGCTCATTATAGTGTGCCGGCGCACCATTAACCAGGCGTTGAGTCCGACTGGCAAGGTCCCCACAAACCATACAGATAGCGTGTAATTTTTCAACGCGCTCAGCACGTGCCATAAGTTGCGGCATGCAACCAAAGGGTTCCCCGCGAAAATCGGTGTCCAGCCCGGTCACAATCACCCGCAGACCACGTTCTGCTAACTGTTCCACCACATCGATAATTTCATCAGAAAAGAATTGCACCTCATCCACCCCAACAACCGTCGCATCCGGAGATAATGTTTCCAGGATTTCATGTGGTTCTTCAACAGGATTGGCATCCACATCGATCCCGGAATGTGAGGTTACTTTTTCATGATTATAACGATGATCAATCATTGGTTTAAAAACCTGTACTTCCTGTTTGGCAATTCTCGCCCTGCGCAAGCGGCGGATCAACTCTTCTGTTTTCCCACAAAACATCGAGCCGCAAATGACTTCTACTGAACCTACAACATGCTTCATAGTCAACTCCTGAGATAAGTAATAAAAAAACAGGCAGAAAATAAACGTTCTGCCTGTTAAGTTTACCGGATTTTTAGATTTAGAAAATTAAATTAGACGGTGATTTCTTCCGCAGCTTCAGGAAGTTTATAGCCCTGTTGGCGTAATGCCTTTTTAAGATCAATCAATGATTTACGGCCAAAACCGCTGACATCCAACATCGCCTGCTCGCCGCCTTCAAGCCGTTCAAGCACATCGCCGACCGTATTCAGGCCAGCTTCTTGAAGAACATTGTCAACGCGGGTACCCAAATTGAGCTCTTCAATAGGTCGATCCAGGGAGGTCTTCCCTTCTTCCTTGGCCTGCTTATCTTCCAGATATTCCTGGCGTGCTTGCAGGCGTTTATAGAAGCGGTCAACCTGACCCTCACGGTCAAGAATTCGCTGCTGCTGACCGGTGTAGAAAGGGTGACAATTTGAACAAACCTCGGTGCGGATCTCACTTCTTGTGGAACCTGTTTTCCAGGTTGCCCCACAGGAGCCACAAATCACCGTTGCTTCGGGATGATATTCAGGGTGAATTTCTTTTCTCATAATTTCGTTTCAGTCCTTAATAAAGGTGAAAAAGCATTACTCATTTTCTGGAATGGTAACGACATGCACCTTTTTACGTCCTTTAGCCATCGTTTCAAAATGCACGAGGCCTTCGGTGGTTGCAAAAATGGTGTGGTCTTTGCCCATACCAACGTTCCAGCCAGGATGAATCTTTGTCCCGCGCTGACGGACAAGGATATTGCCGCTGATGACATATTCACCACCAAATTTCTTGATGCCCAATCGTTTGGCTTTACTGTCACGGCCGTTACGTGAAGCGCCGCCGCCTTTTTTGTGTGCCATTATTCTTGCTCCATTTCTATAGAATCAACCAGCAAGCGAGTGTATTGCTGTCGATGTCCAGATTTTACCCGATAACGCTGCCTCGGACGATACTTGAAAACCAAAATTTTGCGACCCTTGAAGTGATCAACCACTGTTGTTTGTACCGTTGCACCTTCGATGGTCGGCGTGCCGATGGTAACTTTTCCATCATCTACGGATAATAAAATATTTTCCAGGGTTAAGCTTTCGCCAACCTCGTTTGGCAAACGATCAACTTCGAGGATGTCGCCTTCAGCCGCCCGATATTGCTTACCGCCTTGTTCAACAATTACAAATTTCATTGCCTCTGCTCCAATCTTCACTTAGCCAATCTCGCTCGCGTATTACCGCCAGGGATCGGGAAAGTTGGATTTACATAATTTTACCCCAGCAAATACATCCTGCCGGGGCAAGGTACATTATTATAATGGCAAAAATAGTGAAAGTCAACCAGGATTTTCAGTAAATGGGGCCATTTGCTTTCCTGCTAGGGTTCCAAATAACCCTCACATTTTAAGGACCTTAAAAGGATTTATCTGAACAAGAAAATGAAAACACCAGAGTGGACAAATCAAATCAAATTACCCATAATTCCTCCCTTTTTTCACTTGATTTTAAACCATGTTTACGCTATACTAGGTTACAATAGTGGTAGAAAGTGGAGAATAGTGGGTTGAAGTGGAGCGCCGGTTAAACCGGCGCGCTGTTGATTTTAGGAGTAACAGAACAAATGTTCCTTGGGCAGTACGAGCACACCATCGATGAAAAAGGACGGATCACCATCCCTTCTGAATATCGTGACGTGTTGGGTGATTTAGTGTACCTCACACGGGGCTTTGATGGCAATCTGGTGGCTTTCCCAAGTGAGCTCTTCAACATGCTATCAACTCGAATTGAAACGATCAATTTCCTGGATATGAACAGCCGTATCCTGCGCAGGCTCATCTTTTCAAATGCTAAAGGTCTCAAATTTGATAATGCCGGCCGCATCCTCATCCCTGCATTCCTAAGAAATGCAGCAAACCTCAATGACATTGCAATTATTGCTGGCAATAGTGAATATTTTGAGATATGGTCACCCGAGAATTGGCAATCACAAGAACTTACATACAGTGACATCCAGGCAAATGAAAAACGGTTTAGTGCCCTCGATTTATCAACCCTACCATGAACGCCCCAAAAAATGGCAGGGATTCTAATCACAATGATGGTGGTCCTTTGGTCCACCAACCTGTTCTTTACCATGAAGTCTTAAATGCTCTTGAGCCAAAATCAGGCCAGTTCTACCTGGATGGTACGCTCGGTGCAGGCGGGCATGCGGAAGGCATAATAAAGCTCTCAGCTCCTCATGGCAGGTTGCTCGGGCTTGACCTCGACCCGGCGGCGTTGACTATTGCCCGCCAGCGCCTACATGCTCACAAAGAACGCTTGATCATTCGACAGTCCTCATTCCACCAGGCACCCAAGATACTGGATGAAATTGGTTGGCATGCTGTACATGGCATCCTCCTGGACCTTGGTGTCTCGTCCATGCAAATCGATCACCCGGAACGCGGATTCTCATTTATGGCAAATGGGCCCCTGGATATGCGGTTCAATCAGGAAATGACAGTCCGTGCAGCTGACCTGGTTAATTTCTTAAGCGAAACAGAGCTCGCCAGCATCATCTGGAAATATGGAGAGGAACGTCATGCGCGTCGGATTGCCCGGGCAATTATCGCAGCAAGGCCCCTGGACTCCACCCATACCCTGGCAAAAGTGATCACAGGTGCTGTTCCAGGATACGCCGCTAAAATCCATCCTGCGACACGCACCTTTCAGGCGCTGCGGATTGCGACCAATAAAGAGCTTGAGACCATATCTGCAGCCTTACCCGGTTTGATTAATTGTCTGGCTCCAAATGGAAAGATTGCTGTAATCAGTTTCCACTCATTGGAAGACCGAATTGTTAAACAAGTTTTTAGAAGAGAAAGCAAAGATTGCTTATGCCCACCTCGACAGCCTATATGCACTTGTGATCACACAGCAACCGTCAATGTGCTCACCAAAAAGCCTCTCAGGCCGAGCAGTCAAGAAGTCGATCGAAACCCTCGATCACGCAGTGCAAAACTAAGGATCGCTGAAAAATTATAAAGGCATGAATATTGCAGGACCCTTAATATGAAGACTCGACTTATACAAGCCTATAAACAAGCCCCCTGGCGAATCCAGCTTCAATGGATTGGTTTATTCTTGCTGGGGGTAATTTTAATTGCATCAGTCACCGGAGTCTATTTAAATATCAGTGCTCAGGCAGCAGCTTCAGGTCGACAAATCCAGTCCCTTGAGAGAAGAATCAACAACATCAATAACGAGATCACACAATTGACCACTGACCTTGCCTATACAAGGTCTACCAAAAACATGATGGCCAGGGCAGAAGAACTTGGCTTTACCTTGTTAAACCCCCACGAAGCCCTGTATCTCGAAATCCCCGGGTACAAACCAAAAGAAGACCTGATGCTGGCACCACCCAGAGAAAACTTGATTTCAGAATCCCTGATTGTTCGATCATCCTATCGGACCTCTATTTGGGATTGGATCTTGGCTCAAATTCAGGCGCCGCTTATCACACCAGCACAGATCGAGGAGGAAACAACCCCATGAAACCTCCTTTTTACCCCCGCTATATCATCATTGGCTTGGCCTGCCTCATCTTTGGCGCAGCAGTTGCATTCCAGATGGTTCGCATCAATTACACACCTTTTGCCATGGAATTGATTGCCAAATCGGAAGATTATCAAGGCGTCAGGAAAACCATCTATCCGCCACGCGGGACAATTTATGACCGATCCGGGAATATTCTTGCCACCAATCAAATCGGCTATGAAGTTGGAATTGACCTAAAGTTCGTGACGGACCCGGAGTCAATCGCTTTTGCTGCTGCCTCAATCCTTGATGACCAGGATTATGTCAATGTGCTGGAAATGGCCAGCACCGAAAGGCAATTTGAAGAAAACAGATATTTTGTCCTCTCAAGCTATGTGAGCAGGGAAAAGATCGATGAATTAACCCTTCTTCGAGAGAATTATGCCCAGCGACGACAGGAATCAAAGTCAAGCAAACCAAGCCTGGCAGGTCTTGTTTGGACTCCAATGCAATTACGGTTTTATCCAGAGGGGACTCTGGCAGGAAATGTCCTCGGTTTCTATAATTACTTCTCACGTGAGACAGCCCAGGGCGTGTTTGGGGTAGAAGAAGCCTATAATCGCCTGCTCACAGGGAAACCTGAAAAGGTCTTTATGCCTAACGATCCCTACCTGGTCGAAGCACTGCCAGAGATCGACCCTGGTGCCAGCCTGATTTTGACCATCGATCGTGAAATTCAATACATGCTGGAAAAAACCCTGACTGAGGCTATCAATTGGTCTGGCGCAGAAGGTGGCACGATCATTGTTTCCGATCCAACCACCGGAGAAGTTCTTGGGATGGCCAGCACGCCTTATTTTGATCCGAATAATTATTGGGAATATCAAGAAACTTTCCCGGGCATCACCCCCTATAATCGAGCTGTCGGCACTGCCTACGAACCTGGTTCAGTGTTCAAAGTCATCACCATGGCTGCCGCCTTAGATAGCGGGGTTGTCAACCTTGACACGATATATAATGACACCACAGGTGTTTACTGGGTTGCCAATACCTGGCCAATTTATAACTGGAATTTTGGCGCTTGGGGACAGCACGACATGACCGGATGCATGAGACATTCCTTAAATGTATGTCTGGCTTATATTGCGCTTGAACGGTTGGAAGCAGACCTGTTCTACCAATATCTTCAGGCTTTTGGGTTCGGCAGAAGTACTGGCGTCGATCTGGCAAGTGAAGCAAACTATCCCTTGCGCCTACCTGAAAATAACCAGTGGTCAGTCATTGACCTGGCGACCAACTCCTTTGGACAGGGCATTGCAGTCACGCCTATCCAAATGGTTGCAGCCATTTCAGCGATAGCCAATGATGGCAGGATGATGGCACCCCATGTCGTTCGCAGTGTGATAGACAGAGGTCAACAATATAACATCACACCCCAGGTCATCAATAGCCCAATTTCTGAAGAAACTGCCAGATCATTGACCCAAATGCTAACCACCACATTAAAAGAAGAAGCCTCCCTGGCCCTGGTTGATGGATACGATATTGCAGGGAAAACCGGTACTGGTGAAATACCGACCCAGTTTGGATACACAAGTGGACTCACCAATGCCTCTTTCGTTGGCTGGGGTCCCTCAAATGACCCACAGTTTGTCGTCTATGTTTGGCTCGAAAAGCCGACTATCTCCCAGTGGGGATCAGAAGTGGCCGCACCCGTATTTCGGGATGTGGTCGAACAACTGGTCGTATTAATGAAAATTCCACCGGATAATGCCCGATTGCAAATATTTGGCGATTAAATAAGGAAAACCTGTGATTTACCTGAATGACATCATTTCTGCCCTGACCGATCATGAAATACCATCACTGGATGTGCGCATCAGTGATGTGGTGATCGATTCACGCCAGGCCGTCGAAGGCAGCCTGTTCATTGCACTGCCCGGAGAACGGGTTGACGGACACCATTATCTGCAGGCCGCCTTCGACAACGGTGCTATCCTTGCTTTAATCGACCAGGAAGTGGAACCTGATCTCCACATCCTGGACCTTCGCCCAGGGTACTTTGATCCAGGAAATCTAAAACCATCTCTCCCGTTGTGTTTAAAGGTGGATGATACCCTTTTAGCCCTGCAAACCATCGCAGAATACCAGCGTATGAAACATCCCCTTCGAACAATCGGGATCACTGGCAGTGTTGGCAAAACCTCCACCAAAGAATTAACGGCATCGCTCCTCTCTCAAAAATTCAGTGTATTAAAAAATCCCGGAAACAGGAATAATGAAATTGGCCTTCCCCTCACTTTGCTTGAACTTGAAACACACCATCAGTACGCCGTGCTTGAAATGGGTTTTTATGTTCCAGGTGAAATTCAGACCTTATGCGACATCGCCCTACCGCATATTGGTGTGGTGACAAATATCGGCACCGTCCACGCAGAACGTGCCGGCTCACAGGAAATAATAGCAAAAGGGAAAGCTGAACTGGTTGAATCTTTACCACCTGAACCAAATGGTGTCGCAATCTTGAATTTCGATGATCACTGGGTACGGTGGATGGCAGGAAAAACCCGGGCCAGGACCTTTAGCTATGGGATTATTGAGGAAGCCGATTTGACGGCTAGCGAAATTACAACACATGGCCTGGAAGGGGTCTCCTGCACACTGAACTATAAAGACCACAGTCATCAGATATCCTCTCCGTTATTAGGAGAATTTTCTGTTTACACAATCCTGGCTGCAACTGCAGTCAGTCTGGCTGAAGGCCTTGACTGGGAAACGATTAAAACCGGCCTTAGAAAAAGCCATTTTGACCTGCGATTGCATCACTTTACCCTGGATAATGAAATCACTGTCCTGGATGACTCTTATAATGCTTCTCCTGAATCTACCATTGCGGCCCTGAAACTCTTGTCAGGGTTAAAAGGTCGTCGAGTTGCCATTCTGGGTGATATGCTTGAATTAGGCCCCTATGAACATTCTGAACATTATTCAGTGGGAACATTCACTGTCAGCGCTGCTGATGTTTTAATTCTGGTCGGTGACCGTTCAAAAACGATTCGCGACGCCGCCATCGAAAAAGGCTTTTCAACAGATGACATTCATTGGTTCCCGGACTCATATCAAGCAGCCAAAACGATAACCTGCATCATTGAAAATGGCGATGTTGTCCTGATTAAAGGCTCAAACAGCATGCGCATGGATAGAATAATTATCGCTCTGAAGGAGCTTGCATCATGTTAAACACCTCTGTTGCCATTGCCCTCAGCGGTCTTAGTTTTATGATGACCATCATCTGGGGTGAGCCGTTAATTCGCCTGCTCAAAGCCTGGCGCATTGGAAAGGTCGTCAGCGAGGATGGGCCAGACAAACATACCATCAAGACCGGCACACCCACGATGGGCGGCTTTATGATCTTGATCCCTGTCACAGTATTGACAATCTTATTCAACGCGGTATCGATTTTTGGTTTCAACCTGCTTGGCAGATCCATATTATTACCATTGTTCACAATGTGGGCATACGCTGTATTGGGAATGATTGACGACTGGGAAGGCATTAGAGGCCCACGCCGGGGCCTGGGGATGCGAGCCCGGGTGAAATTTGGCATCCAGGTGATCTTCGCCCTTGCTATTGCTTTTGCGCTTCGCGACATCTTGGATGTCCCCCAGCTCATCTGGTTCACAGCGGATGAACCTCTTGGTCTGGGTGCCCTGTATATTCCCATCGCTGTTTTCATCATTGTGGGCATGTCAAACGCAATCAACTTCACCGATGGCCTGGATGGGTTGGCTGGGCTTATTTCAGCCACCGCTTTTGCCGCATATGGTTTTGTGGCCATAATCCAGGGGCAAGTTTTTCTAGCCAGATTCTGTTTTTCATTGGTCGGTGCTCTTTTTGGCTTCCTGTGGTTCAATGTGCATCCAGCAAAATTATTTATGGGTGATACCGGTTCCCTGGCACTGGGTGCCACATTGGGTGTGATCGCTCTGATGACCGGCCAATGGTTGATCATTCCGATTATGGCTGTCATCCCGGTCAGTGAAGCGTTAAGTGTGATCATCCAGGTCCTGTACTTTAAAGCCACAGACGGTGAAAGATTCTTCAGAATGGCGCCGTTGCACCACCATTTCGAGTTGCTAGGATGGAGCGAAACACAGGTCGTCCAACGTTTCTGGTTGATCAGCCTAGTATTCACAATGCTGGGTGTTGCACTGGTTTTAGCGGAGTAATACATGATCAATTGGCAGAGTAAAAAGATCGTGATGATTGGAGCAGCCCGACAGGGTGTGGCGCTTTCGCGCTATCTTACAGAAAAAGGCGCTGCTGTCCTCCTGAATGATGCCCGTTCTGACGAACAACTTCTGACCGCGCGTGATGAGCTACAAGACCTGCCAATAACCTGGGTCACCGGGTCACACCCAACCGAAATACTCAAAGATGCTGACCTTGTTTGCCTGTCCGGTGGCATCCCACTTGACCTTCCCATTGTCCAGGAAGCCGTACGACGCAATATACCACTTTCCAATGACTCACAAATTTTTCTTGAAGCGGTGCCCTGCCCGGTCATCGGTATCACCGGATCGTCAGGCAAGACCACAACAACTGCCCTGGTTGGTGAAATTGCCCATCAGCACTTCGCTGGTAGAAAACCCAATAATCGTGTTTGGGTAGGTGGCAATATCGGAAATCCTCTCATTGCCAATATAAACCAGATGCAACCGGAAGATATTGCGGTTATGGAGCTCTCAAGTTTTCAGTTGGAAATCATGTCAAGTTCGCCGCATATCTCGGCTGTGCTTAACCTGACACCGAACCATTTAGACCGACATAAAACCATGTCTAAATATATTTCAGCAAAATCTAATATCCTGACCCATCAAACACCAGGAGACATAGCTGTTTTAAATCGGGATGACCCACTGGTGCGCAATCTTTTTTCAGAGGTCAAGGGTAGACGCCTCACCTTCGGTCTGAACCAACCATTTAACAAGCAAGATTCAACCTACGTAAAACGGGGCAAACTATTCCTGATGGCCAGTGGTCAAGTCGCCAAAATTATCAGCACAGACCTGATCAACCTGCGGGGAACGCATAACCTCTATAATGTTTTGGCTGCCATTGCCATCGCGGCATCTGCCGCCTTTTCTCTCCAGGCAATTTATGACGGCATTGTGTCCTTTAAAGGCGTGCCGCACCGGCTGGAATTCGTCCGTGAATGGGGCGGTACGAACTGGTATAACGATTCAATCGCAACGACACCCGAACGCACCATCGCAGCACTCGAATCATTTGATGAGCCTATTGTCCTGCTGGCTGGCGGAAGGGACAAAAACTTGCCCTGGGATTCACTGGCCGCATTGATCCGTCAAAAAGTCGATCACCTGGTCCTTTTCGGCGAAGCTGCCGATCTGATCCGGGAAGCTATTGGTGCGGTTAACACTGGCATGCTTCCTGATACGATGGACCACTGCAAAGGTTTAAGAGAAGCCGTTAAAACTGCGGCTTTACGGGCAGCGCCTGGTGACGTGGTACTCCTCTCTCCTGGCGGCAATAGCTTTGATGAATTTGATGATTTTGAACAACGCGGAAACCATTTTAAACAATGGGTGAAGGAGCTTTCATGACCACAACAACCCGTAATGCCAGAAAAACACAAGCTTTGCGGTTGCCATTTGACGTGCCTATGCTGATCATTGTGATTGTTTTGCTTGTTTTCGGCCTTCTTATGGTCTACTCCGCCAGCTGGGATTTCTCGATTTTAATGGGTGAAGGCCCCACTTACATCTTCAGTCGGCAAATCATTTGGATAATACTCGGGATCACATTTGCTGTTTTGGCTAATTTCATTGACTATCACCTTTATCAAAAAATCCTTGTGCCGATGTGGTGTGGCACACTCTTGTTATTGCTGGGCGTATTGATCATAAACGATCTGAGGGGTATACAGGCCACCCGCATGCTTCTGGGCGGCTCCATTCAACCTTCTGAATTAGCAAAAGCTGTCATCATCATCTATTTGTCCTTTTGGCTCTACCGGCGAGCAGACTCGCTCAACGATGTCCAGATTGCTTATATCCCCCTGATCATCATCCTGGGGATCACCTTTAGTTTTATCATGATGCAGCCTGACCTCAGCGCTGCGATAACTGTCCTTGCCCTGGGGGTTTTATTATTTTTCCTGGCCGGCGGTGATTGGAAGATCATTCTGCTGGTATTCGTCCTCGCAATAATGGTTGGTTTACCCATGATGTACATCTACCCAACCGGAAGAGCTCGCATTAATTCGTATTTAACTGCACTGAATAACCCTTTGGAAGGCAGCTATCACATCCAACGCAGTTTAGAAGCGGTGATAAAAGGTGGCTGGTTCGGTGTTGGTATTGGGCAGGCAGACACAAAATTCACCGGCCTGCCCCTAGCGCCAACAGATAGTATCTTTGCAGTCATCGTCGAAGAAACTGGCATCATCGGTGGTTCCTTTACGATTGTTATGTTCTTATTGCTTGTTTGGCGTGGGCTTGTAATCGCCAAAAACGCGCCCGACCAGTTAGGTTCACTGCTTGCGTTTGGTTTATCTGTCTGGATTGGGCTAGAAGCCCTGATGAATATGGCGACAATGGTTGGCCTGATACCCTTTACAGGCAATGCGCTGCCCTTTATCAGTGCGGGCGGCTCAAGCATGGTGGTAACCCTCACATCCATTGGCATTATTATGAACATATCCAGAATATCGATGAAACAGGAATCTTCAGAAAGGAGTCCTCACAGTGCGGTTGTTAATCTGCGCAGGCGGGACGGGCGGAGGCGTGTACCCCGCCATGACCGTGCTTAACGCCTTAGGGCTTGATCATCAATCGGTCCTCTGGGTTGGCAGTCGTGATGGCATGGAGGAGGCTTTGGTAACCAGACAAGAGATCCCATTTAAATCAATACCTGCAGCCGGTGTGCATGGCGTTGGACTGTTTAAGCTGCCTGGAAACATCTGGCGTTTGTTGTGCGGCGTGCTCGCCTCACGAAATATTTTACGCCTATTTAAACCCGATATACTTTTATTTACAGGCGGTTATGTCGCTGTCCCCATGGCGGTTGCAGCCATTCATAAACCCGCTTTATTATTTGTGCCAGATATCGAACCTGGCTTAGCGCTTAAGGCCATTGCCCGTTTTGCAGACCGGGTTGCATTGACAACCAGTACATCAGGTGAATACTTCTCTGATAAATCGAAGTTAGCCGTCACAGGTTACCCCATCCGGCCAGGCCTCAAGGAGTGGTCTCGCGAAAAAGCATTAGCTTACTTTGGGTTTGATCCTTCATTGCCCACCCTGACAGTATCAGGCGGGAGCAAAGGCGCCCGATCCATTAATTATGCACTATTAAAAATCTTGCCCCAACTCCTAAAAGAAATGCAGGTAATCCATCTGGCAGGGCACCTGGACTGGGAACATATTGATGCTCATGCCCAATCACTTCCCTCAAGATTATCAAAGCGTTACCAGGCTTTCCCATATCTACACGAAATGGGGGCGGCCCTGGCAGCCGCTGATTTGATCCTCTCTAGGGCAGGTGCTTCCATTTTAGGTGAATACCCACTTTTTGGTTTACCCGCTATCTTGGTCCCCTACCCCCATGCCTGGCGATATCAAAAAGTAAATGCCAGTTACCTCGCAGACCGTGGGGCTGCAGTAATTATCCAGGACGAAAACCTCGAAAATGAGTTGTTAAAACAGGTCATGAGCCTGATCAATGACCATGATTCCTTATCTCGAATGAGTCAAGCGATGACATCTCTTTCCACACCCAATGCTGCAGAAAAAATTGCCGATATGATTAGCGCTATGGCTGGACAGCCACATGGAGGCAAGCCAGCGTGATAAGCCTATCTGTCCTTTTCTGGATGTTTGTCATTCTATTTGCCCTGATCGGCGCTACAAGGGGGTGGGCAAAGGAAATATTGGTGACATCAGGTGTTATTCTGGCCATTTTTTTAATCAAATCCCAGGAAATCTTGTTGCCCCTAACCCAAAACACCATCACACCTCGATCTTCTTTTTGGGTGCAAATCGCAATCCTGGGTGTGATCACTTTTTTGGGGTACCAGGTGCCCAAAATGTCTCGTAGATTCAACAACAGGAATTTCATTCGGGGTATATTCGAAAACGTCATATTGGGATTTTTTCTTGGTGCCCTGAACGGTTACTTGCTCTTTGGCACAGCCTGGTATTTTGTGATGGAAGCAGGATATCCCTTTGATTGGATATCTGCACCTGATCAGGGTTCAGACATTGGGCAAAATGTAATGGATTTACTTGAGATTCTTCCTCCCCAATGGCTTCAAACACCAGCGATCTACATCGCAGCGGCTGTTGCATTGGTATTTATTTTGGTGGTGTTCATTTGATGAAACACATTCACTTAATCGGGATAGGTGGCACAGGTCTGTCTGCTATTGCCCGAGTCCTGCTCGAAAAAGGTTACACGGTCAGCGGCTCAGATCGTACCGCTTCACCCCTGTTCCGGGCGATCACAAGTACTGGCGCGCAGACCTTTATTGGTCATGCTCCTGAGCAGATCAAAGGGGCTGATATCGTCATTCGATCATCCGCAATCTCGGAGGAAAACCCGGAGGTAATGGCTGCCAAATCTGAGGGGGTTCCGGTCCTGAAGCGGGCCGAGTTCCTGCAAGAACTGACCAAAGGCAAAGACACCATCGCAATCTCTGGCAGCCACGGCAAAACCACTACGACCGCCATGCTGGCCTGGATTTTGGATCAGTTAGGCACAGACCCCAGTTTTATCGCAGGTGGGGTTGTGAACCAATTAAAGTGCAATGCCAGGGCGGGTACTGGCCCATATTTTGTCATTGAAGCAGATGAATATGACAATATGTTTTTAGGTCTTTCTCCACAAGTCGCCATTATTACAAATATCGAGCACGATCACCAGGATTGTTTTCCCACAAAAGCGGACTACCGGGCAGCCTTTATAGCCTTCCTTGAACGGATTCAAAAAGACGGCATTGGATTATTATGCCTGGATAATCCCGAGACCAATGCTCTCTACAAAAGAATGAGACAACTTCCTACACATGTTTTGGGTTACGGAACCAATCCAATCGCAGATTATATAGCAGATGAAATTAAAGTGTCACCTGCCACAACCCAGTTTGACTTGCTGCGCAAACAACGAACCGGCAAGATCACCAACATGGGCCATATCAATTTAAAAATCCCGGGGCACCACAATGTTTTAAATGCCATCGCCGCGTTATCCACTATTCACCAGCTCGGTCTTTGTCTGCCCCATGCCATCAAAGCTTTGGGCCAATTTTCAGGTGTTGGTCGTCGGTTTGAGATCCTGGGCAAGGTCAATGGTGTAACCATCATCGACGATTACGGACATCATCCTACAGAAATCGCTGCAACCCTCAAGGCAGCCACAGCTCACTTTCCAGGCCAAAATATTTGGGCCATCTGGCAACCCCATACCTTCTCCCGGACCCAATCTTTAGAAAAGGGGTTTATCCAAGCACTCAATCTGGCCGACAGGGTTGTTGTGTTGAAAATCTATGCAGCCAGGGAAATTAATCCTGGCTATTCCTCTTCAATAATAGCAGAGAAATTGTCGCAACAAAAAGCAATCTACAGGGAAGATTTTTCATCAGCCACTCACTATCTACTGGACAACCTGACCCATAATGATGTAGCCATCATTTTTTCTGCTGGTGACGCAACATGCATCAGCCAATCATTGTTAAATGGTTTATTGCAACGAGAAAAGGATTCTGAATAATCAAAGGGCATCATGGCGCACATACCACTGGATGAACTCAAAAAGAAATTCGGGCCCCAACTGCATGAAAATGTCAGTATGGCCAACTATACGACCGCCCGTGCAGGCGGACCGGTGCCCGCGATGATATCCATCCATACCCCTGATGAACTGAGTAAATCCGTCAGGACTCTTTGGGATCTATCAATTCCTTTCATCATTCTCGGGAGTGGTTCCAATATTCTCGTCAGTGATAAAGGCATTGATGCGATTGTCTTACACAACAGGGCCCATAACCTGAAAATTGACACCAAATCCAATTCGCCCCGTATATATGCTGAATCTGGTGCCATTCTGTCAACTTTAGCCCGCCAATCCGCACTTCGTGGGCTGAGCGGAATGGAATGGGCTGCGACGGTTCCGGGAACTGTGGGTGGTGCTGTGTATGGCAATGCTGGTGCACATAACAGCGACATGAAAGCCTCTCTTGTTTTGGCAAAGATCTTGCACAAAAATAAAGGTATCGAAGACTGGACAGTGGAAAACCTTGATTACCAATATCGCAGCAGCATCCTTAAAAGGAATCATCTGCCAGTGGTGATCATTTCTGCCGTCTTCAAAGTTATCAGAACAAGTCGTGAAGAAGCCTGGGAGCGGATAAAAACATTCCAATCGCATCGAAAAGAAACCCAACCCCCAGGGGCTTCGATGGGCTCAATATTCAAGAACCCGCCCGATGACTACGCAGGACGACTGATAGAAGCTGCTGGCTTAAAAGGACGGCGTATTGGACGGGCGATGATCAGCCCTATCCACGCAAATTTCATCATTAACCTGGAAGGAGCAAAAGCTCAGGAGATCAGAGATTTGATGAAGATCGCCCAGGATACAGTCGAAGAGAAATTCGGGATCATTTTGGAACCTGAAATCGAATTGATAGGTGACTTTAAATAATGGATGGCAAATTGATACTTGGCGTTATCTATGGGGGACGGTCTGGTGAGCATGATGTCTCATTGATGTCTGCGCGTTCGGTTTTATCCGTAATTGACCGAAACAAATATGATGTCATTGAGATTGGGATCACACGACAGGGTCAATGGTGCATCGGAGAAGATCTCATCTCTAAATTAGAGAATGAAAACTGCCAGGGACTGACACCTGCTTTTTTCCTGCCCGTACCACAATTTCCTGGCGTTTACACAAAAAATCATGGCCAGATGACCCTCCATTCACCTCTCGATGTGATCTTTCCCGTCTTGCACGGCACCTACAGCGAAGACGGTACGCTGCAAGGCTTATTCGAGCTGGCTGATGTCGCATACGTTGGTGCAGGCGTGTTGGGTTCAGCCGTTTGTATGGATAAAGGCTTATTCAAAGATGTGATGTTGGCTAACAACATTCCCACTCTGCCTCATGTGGTCTTTACCAGGAACCAGCTTGAAAGTGACATGGAAAGTTGTTTAAAGTTTGCTGAGTCCATTGCAAGTTATCCCCTGTTCACCAAACCTGCCAACCTAGGCTCGTCAGTAGGAATCAGCAAATGCACCAACCGCAGTGACCTGATGGAAGGCTTGATGTACGCAGCCCTTTATGACCGGCGGATTGTGGTGGAAGAGGGGGTCCAAAATGCGCGGGAAATTGAGGTTAGTGTATTAGGAAATGAAGACCCCACAGCCTCCTTACCAGGCGAAATTGTTCCTAAGGATATTTTTTATACTTATGCAGAAAAATACATCAATGATACCGCTGACCTCCTGGTACCAGCTGATTTATCTGAAGAAGTGGTGTCACAGGTGCAATCATTGGCCATCAAAGCGTATAAAGCCACTGATTGTGCTGGTATGGGAAGGGTTGATTTCCTGGTCGATCGTTATTCTGGAGCACTCTACCTCAATGAGATTAATACTATTCCAGGTTTCACAAAGATCAGCATGTATCCCAAGTTATGGGAAGCAACTGGTTTGCCTTACGCAAACCTCATTGAAAAACTAATCGATTTAGCGTTGGACAGAAAAGCGCAACGTGATAAGACAGAAAGAGAGTTTCGAGGTCGGGATGCCTAAACGTCAATTGGACGATTTGAGTCGGGCAGAAAAGATTCGTGCTCGAAGAAAGCAGAGCCGCAAGGGAACCCCAAAAGTACCCTTTGAAGGCAATGCCAGCCGCAAACAACCCAGAAACAAGGCCCCTGTCACCCGAAGACAGGTGTCACACGTGCCATCGCGCACTCACAAAGGGCAAAAGGCACAAACCCCGCTGCGAAGAAAATGGTCAAAATTACAACTGTCTGGAATGCCCCGGTTCCAGTTGGGTTGGCGCATCATCTCAGGCGCGATTTTCCTGTTTTCTCTGATGGTTGTAATCAGCTTATCAGGCCTCAACGCTTTCACTATCAGCACGATTAACCTGGTCGGCGCGCAACGATTAACTGCCGAGACCATCATTTCACAATTGGACATCGTTGGTTCATCCATTATCAGTGTGCAACCTGAAGTAATTGAAGCAAACCTCACTAGTCGTTTTCCTGAACTGAGAAGTGCCAGTGTCGTTATTGGACTGCCCGCATCAATAACCATCCAAATAGAAGAACGACAACCAGAGGTACTTTGGAATCAACATGAAACCACCCTTTGGATTGACGCCGAAGGGGTGATGTTCCCGATCAGAGGAGAAGCAGATCCAACAGTCTCCGTGATTGCCAATAGTGAACCGCCGGCGGCTTCATCCAATTTAACAATGGCCCCAGATGGGAATCAACAACCGGATGATTTTCCCATCCCAGGAGAAACCATCTTTCCACAGACAACACCTGAGTTCGTACAGGGAATCCTCGCGCTGGCACACTATATTCCTGATGGCAGTCAACTGCAATACGACCCACGTTTCGGCTTGGGTTGGCAAGACCCGCATGGATGGCTGGTCTATTTTGGCGGGGACACCAATCACATTGACATAAAGCTGGCTGAATATCAAAGGATAATAATGACCTTGCAGGAAGAAAATATTACACCCTCACTGATCAGCCTTGAATTTCTGCACGCACCCTTTTATCGACTGGAGCAATGAGTATGGATGAACCCATCATAGTTGGTATAGATATCGGAACCAGTAAAATTTGCACACTGGTCGCTAGAGTAGAAGATGGCAGAAATTTACGCATCCTTGGGGTTGGTATTGAACCTTCACAGGGTTTGCGTAAAGGCACAGTGGTTGATATCAATGCTGCGGCCAACGTAGTTTCTCGTTCTGTTGAAAAAGCTGAACGCACGTCAGGGTTCGAGATCAATGCGGCACTGGTCAGTCTGGCTGGTTCGCATGTCTCTTCAATCAATAGTCGTGGTGTTGTCGGGATAACCAGTGGCATTGTTGACTTTGATGATATCGATCGGGCTCTGGATGCCGCACAGGCTGTGGCCATTCCGCATAATCGAGAGATAATCCATGTAATTCAACGGGGGTTCATTATTGATGGCCAGGATGGTATCCGCGTTCCTGTTGGCATGCATGGGTATCGTCTGGAAGTGGAAGCCCACATCATCACAGCTGCTGCTTCAACCGTCGAAAACTTGCGCCAATGTGTAGGTGCTTCTGGTATTGAAGTCTCACAGTTCGTATTAAACCCCCTTGCATCTGGGGAAGCAGTTCTCTCAGAAACCGAACGCCAGATGGGTGTGGCTGTTGTGGATATCGGCGGCGGGACAACGGATATGGCGATCTATATTGATGGGGATGTCTGGCATACAATGGTTTTGGCAGTCGGGGGTAACCATGTAACTTCCGATATTGCACATGGCCTTCGACTACCCATATCACAGGCAGAAGAGGTGAAACTTAAGTTCGGGCATGCATTACGATCGGGCGTTAACCCAGAAGAACAATTCACTGTTCGGAGTTTTGGTGGTGATTCACCCACACGCATTAAACGCATTGAGCTGGCGAACATTATTGAAGCACGCATGGAAGAAATCTACCAGCTTGTGCTGCAAGAAATACGTCGTTCTGGTTATGATGGCCTTTTACCAGCTGGTGTTGTTCTCACAGGCGGATCAAACCTGATCGCCGGGAACCGTCAACTTGCATCACAGGTAATGGGTGTTCCCGCCCGTGTTGCCAAACCCCAAAACCTGATTGGTCTGGTAGACCAGCTTGATTCACCCGCTTTTTCAACCAGCATCGGCTTACTGGAATGGGCTTTATTAATTAGTGAAACCAGTCATTATATTGACCGGCAAGGACCAAAGCAAGTGCAGAATTGGTCCGAACAACTCAAAGATTTACTCAAGCGCCTGCTGCCTTGAGGGAATCAGCATCAATGATTATCAAATATTTATCAAGAAGAGGAGTTAATCATGGAACATAATCTAAGACCCGAGTCATTTGCAAGAATCAAAGTGGTAGGGATTGGTGGTGGCGGCTGCAATGCCGTCAACAGGATGATCGATGAAGGATTGACCGGCATCGAATTCATCGGTGTCAACACCGATGCCCAGGCACTGCAGTTCTCAGACGCAAAGGTACGCGTACGGATTGGAGAAAAATCCACACGCGGGCTAGGCGCTGGCGGCGACCCACGCATAGGCCGAGTGGCAGCCGAAGAATCTGCAGAAGAAATTTATGAAGTCCTCAAAGGCAGCGACATGGTCTTCGTCACTGCCGGTCTCGGCGGTGGCACCGGCACTGGAGCAGCACCGGTTGTCGCTCAAATTGCCAAGGAAATTGGTGCCTTAACCATCGGTGTGGTTACTCGACCATTTACTTTTGAAGGTACACATCGGTTGAAATCTGCTGAAGAAGGCACCAAAAACCTCAAAGAGCATGCGGATACACTCATCATCATTCCTAATGACCGTTTGCTCCAAATTGTTGACAAACGCTCCGGTTTACAGGATGCTTTCAAGGTGGCGGATGACGTTCTGCGACAGGGTATCCAGGGAATCTCAGAATTGATCACCGTGCCGGGACTCATCAACCTGGACTTCGCCGATGTCCGCACGATCATGTCTGAGGGCGGAGCTGCCCTAATGGCTGTTGGTCAGGCAAGTGGCGAAGACCGGGCTGTCAAGGCCGCTGAACAAGCCATCTCCAACCAGCTGTTAGACGTGACCATTGATGGCGCACGAGGCATTCTCTTCAATGTGACAGGTGGAGAGAGCTTAAAACTCTTTGAAGTCAATCAGGCTGCGGCAATCATCAAGGAAACCGCCCACCCGGATGTGAACTTAATTTTTGGAGCTGTAATTGATGAGAGTATGGGTGAGAACTTGCGCATTACGGTTATCGCCACTGGATTTGAAGGACAGAGCATCAGTTCGCAAATAAAAAGGGCTGAATCACAACAGGGTAAGTATGCAAAACAAAAACCACTTCCCTCGATGATGGATAAGGAATTCGACAAAGAGGAAGACGCTGAACACGCACAGGCATCCAATCGCTATGAGTTCCCAACCAGGATCAATACAGATGATCTTGACATTCCTTCATTTCTGCGAAATCGCAATCAAAACTGAACGGACGCATTTTGACCTTTTAACATCATAATGCTCCTCTCACATTTGATGCTGAAATTAGCAGCTGAATAGGGCGCCATGGCACTGGTAACCTTGGAACACGCCCATTTATAAACCCATATACCGGGTAAGATAACTCCTCACCCCTAAATATTGGTTTTTGTGGAAAACACAGGT
>PWSY01000206.1 GCA_003563055.1 Anaerolineaceae bacterium
AAAGGGACCCAAATCCAGCAGGGTTTGAATTTCCCCCGGGTCGAGGGTGAGTGTAAAACGACCACACATAGGCAATCCCTTCTCCAATGATGACCAGGCTTTATGGGTGAATTTTATCATATCCAGAAGCGAAAATTTCAACACAAGCCAGAAATTACCAATGATTTTTGGCACCAAGATATTACTAAGCTTGATCGAAAGCAGGATGAAGCATCATTGATTAAATCAAACAAATGTTCTATAATTGGATATTATGGATGTGCTTGAGAAGTTAAAGGCTTTTTCGGTTAATATGCCCTTCGAAGCTGCTGAAGATGTCCATATCAGCTCAGCACAGGGAGGCTGCCAGGACAGTCTGACGAATTTAAAGGAAACCTTTCCCATCACCCATGCCCACCTTCCCAATGGTAAAACGATACCACTGCTAAAAACCTTGCAGACCTCTGTTTGTGAGAATGATTGTAATTATTGCTGCTTTCGTTCTGGGCGGGATACCCCGCGAGCCAGCCTGATACCAGATGAACTGGCTGGTGCTATTATGAAACTGTCCTCAGCCGGCATTGCCAAGGGGGTTTTTCTCAGCTCCGGTATCGCCGGCGGGGGTGTACGCACCCAGGACCGCATCATCGCCACAGCAGAAATCCTCAGGGAGAAATACCATTATCAGGAATACATTCACCTGAAGATTATGCCAGGGGCGGAAAAAGACCAGGTTTTCCGAGCCATGCAGCTGGCAGACCGGGTTTCAATCAATTTAGAGGCCCCCAATGAAACCAGCCTGACCAAACTGGCGCCTCACAAGCTTCATTTTGAAGCGCTGCTGGCGCCCCTCAGGATGATCGAGGATATTCGTAATCATTTTCCACCCCATCTTGCTTGGGGGAAGGCCTGGCCTTCAAGCTGTACCCAATTCGTTGTTGGGGCAGCCGGTGAGACTGACCTGGATTTATTGCAGACGACCGATCAGCTGCGTACACATATGAGAATTGCCAGGGCTTATTATTCCAAATTTTCACCAGTGATCGATACGCCCTTTGAAGGACTGCCACCCCTGAACCCATGGCGGCAGCACCGTCTGTATCAGGCCTTTTTCCTGCTCCGAGATTACCGGTTTGACCTGGAAGAGATTCAGTTTGACCTTCGGGGCAACCTGGACCTGGCAAAGGACCCTAAATTGGCCTGGGCGGAGCATAACCTGCTTGCCAGCCCTGTAGAAATTAACCGGGCCAGTTTTGAGCAACTGCTCAAAGTGCCCGGGATCGGGCCAATATCCGCCCGGAAAATCCTTTCAGCAAGAAGGTATGGTATGATTCGGGACATCAGCATCCTGCGAAAAATGGGTGTCCCGATTGGAAGGGCGTCAAAATTCATCTTATTGAATGGCTTTGCCCCCGCTTATCAACCAGGCCTGTTTTCATGAGAACCAACCAAGTTTCCATTAAGCAAGGATCCGTCAAGCATTTCATTGCTGAACCGGTTACCGTGTTATTTCACAATCCACCCCCAATCACAAAAAAACCACCCTGCCCGGATGGGTTTATGTGGCATGGCGACACCTTAAAAATTCAATTCTGTTTGGCAGAATGGAAGGATTTTTCCAGAAAGGGCAGGATGGCGAAAAATATGCAGCCACAGCATGCTCGAGCTGCCAGCCAGCGCGGCTCCTGGGGTGTCGGCAGGTTTTATTTTGATGTTCGAACCCATGATGGACGGTTTTTTCGCTTGTATTATGACCGGGCCCCCAGGGATGCCGCTGATCGTTCAGGGCAATGGTTCCTCTTGGCTGAACTCATGAATGGAGATGGATCAACATGAAAATGATTAGGAAAAGTATTGTTATTGTTTTGTTATTGGTTCTCATGACGGCTTCGTTCTCCGTCAATCACATGCCGGGTTCTGCTTTTGCCAATGATATTTATGAGGTTTTTATCCCCTTTATTGCGAATTTCAAGCAGCCACTGGCTTCTCTCAGCTATTACATAACCAGCGTAGATGAGGCCTATATGTACCATCTCGGTTGTGAGCAGGGTAAACGAGATCAAATGGCAGCCGGCGTCCAGGACAGCGTGTCGGTGCTGAATTTTAGTTATCCGATTTGTTATAACGACGGGCGGTATGGCGCGGATATTTTCCCGTTGTTTGATCAGGAAAGCGATGTTGAGTTGAGCTTGATTGCCTCTGGTGTGAAGTATTTTGCTTCAGGCTATTACACCTGTTCAGGTTCGGACAACCTTTCTAACCTGGTGATTGGGGTGGGTACCAATAATAAATCGAGTGTCACCCCATCCTACTGGCCATTATCCGAGGAAACATGTGATGGCGAAGAGCTTGCAGCAGCACATGGCGCAGCCTGGGGCGATATGGTCAGCGAGATCAATCGATGGGCGCTGGATGCAGGCATCTTCCATCAGGTGCAGTTTTATGGTGCCAGTGATATCGAATTGGGCTGGAACGCGCCGGGCTGGTCACGGGCTTGGATTGAAGGATTTGAGCAGAATGGCGAAAATTTCTTAATTCATTACGGCGATGCAGCGGGCTGTCCTTATGAGGATAACCCACATTGGAGTTGTGGAACGTCTACGTTTAAAGAATGGACCCCTGAAGATGTGTGGTTTGTGTCTTATGGGTCACCCTCGGCCCTGCCTTTGCCGTTGATTTTTTTGACCAACGGAGTCCATGCAAAACAGTGGGCGCATCTCAGTCGATATAGTGTTCAACAGCATGGATACCGGATGCATTTCAGTGGTGTGTTTACTCAGTACACCATTTGTTCGAAGAATCCGTGGCAATCCTGTGTTGGCAGAGATAATTCACCTGAAGCAGCTTATCACCAGCTGGTGACTGAATTGAGCAAAAACGCGTTTACGACTCAGGACCTGCGATGGAAAGCTGATATTGATATCGTTTACCTACACGAGATATCGTTGTCTGAGTCACCATTATCAGCAAGCGTGCAGTCTGCCAGTGACCATCCGGTGTACCAGGAAATTATGCATTTGAGAGCGGCTTTGCAATCCCCATCACTCAGCCCACGCATGCGAAACAGTCTTGAATTCAAACTTGCTTTATACGAGTCGATTGCGGTCAGGATTCAACTGTCAAAGCTTAACCCAGCCTCGAAGGATTTACCCGTTCCATTGCCCTGAAAGCTGACCATTGCTGAAGGGGTCACACTATTTCTACATGGGTGAGGGTGATGTCACAATTAAGGAAGACCTGCAGCAGTTCTGTCTTTTTATCGTCATCTAGCCCTTGAATGACCCAACGCAGTGTGAATGAGCCGTCATGGTAAGTGTTATTCACCGTTCTGAGGATATTGCCCCCAAACTTTGAGACCAACCCGGCCAGGTAAGCCAATACACCGGGTTTATTGGTGTTGCTTGGGCCGAAAATATTGATCGTTGTCCAGCCCAATACCCCTTTAGAGATGCCAGAATCATCCAGGGCATCTTCCAGGTCACTCACACGGACAGCGCCGCCGCCCAGGGCTGAGTAGAGATCATCCAGGCTGGATGCAGCCAGTGAACTCAATAGATTTTCGAATTTAACCTGTTCCTGCACTTGCAAATCTTCCATGTCAACAATGCCGCGTTCCGCCAGGATCGGTTTTATGAGCTTGCGACCCTGATTGGCTGTTTGTTTTAGGGCGACGGTGACTAAAACCGAACGCAGCAACCGGGCTGTTGACAGATTGCAGAATTTTAACCAGGCTTCAGTGGGCACGGTACGCTTTCCATGGGTTAGAACCTCAACCACATCCCCGGGGTTGATGAGCGCACTCAGTGGCCGTTTTTGCCCATTAACCTCCACATAGCTGATCTTATCCAGAAGGAAATCCTGAATTGAGGCTACCGCGTCCAGCACGGTTGAGCCATCCGGTAAAAAGCGGGTGCCGCCGGTTGGGGTGAATATCTGGATTGGCTTGTATTGCGTAATGACTTTCCCGTGTTGCAGCGCATGAACCACCCCCCATAAATTTTCTCCTTCCATATCCCTGGTTGTGATTCCAACTTCCACAGCCCCGCGTTCCGGTACCCAGGCGGTCACCTGCAGGGCACGATAACCCAGCTGAGGGCTGGCAATGTAGTCGTCAAAGCGGCCGTGTTCAAGGTTGCGATTAAATAGTCGATTCACCCTGGCCAGCAGACGGTAGCAGTCTTTGACATCGCTATCCTCAATAAGCATTCTGAAACTAACGATATCATTTAAGGGTGAAAAATCATCCAGGGATGTCCTGCGATCACGCGCCATTTGCCGTAATTTTTGCCAGGATTGCCAATATCCGTTGACAATGATACGCACCTGACCGGGTATTGCTTCTTCCCTCATCAGTTCACCCAGACGAGATAACATATCATTGATGAAATCCAGTTCCAGACGGGGGTCTGTATCGATTTTCTCTTTGACATAATCAAAGGCTTCAGGTTCCGCATATGGAAATGCCATATCTTCCAACCATCTGCGCCAACGATAACAATTCAAGATACCGGCAAGTTTTCCATAGGATCGAATTGCTTCGGTCGCCTTTTGACGTTGTTTTTCCTGTGACATGTAACCCAGGGTCATTATGTTGTGGCTCTTGTCAGCGAGTTTAATAAGAAAAACCCCCGGGTCGCGAAATCTTGCGATCTTCCGGAGGGTTTCGAGTTCACGTGAACGCCCATCTCGTGGATTGCTCATTTTGGTGACACCATCAACAAGATAAGCAATGTGTCTGCCCAACAAGCCAGGAAAGTGGTGCTGAATTTGCTCAAGACTTTCATCCTGGTCTTCCACAGCGTCGTGGAGCAATGCAGCGATTGTCCAGGCTTCGTTTTGGACAAGGCGGTCAATGAATTCTGCAATCCATACACAGTGGGTCTCAAAATAGGGTTCGCCGCTCAACCTGAGCTGACCTTTATGGAGCTTTTTACCCAGGTGATAGGCTGTGGCAATGGCAGGTGTGCGCGGTTCAAACGCCCTCGCAAAACTAAATTCATCCGCGATTTTAGGGCGGATTTCATTAACAAATTCAACTTCCACCATAAACCAGGTCCTCAATTTAAGACTCAGATTAGAGTTTCAACATTAACTATTTTCTAATTTGTTTTTAACCAAATTCAAGGCTTTTGGCGCTATTTCGGCGTTATTTTAAACTTTTTTGAAGCCCTAATCTCAGTACCATGAAGCCGTACTTTGATGTCAGATTATAACCTTTTTTAGGTTTTTAAGGCAAATGATATGGTCAGAGGTAAATTTCTAAAAATCTCATTCATTGTGATGATTTTGTTTTCGCTGGTGACACCGGCCAGCGTCTTTGCAGTGTCCCTTGGGATTGAAACCAGTCAGGATAGTCATCAACCAACTGTTCAAATCCTGAGTGCAAACGGGAACAACATGGATTTGCGGGTTCATTTTCCCCCCAATCCAATATTTCTCATGAATGAGGGCATGATCTTTGATCAAAATATATACAGCCGACCTGCTGAGGTTGGCGTGCCGGATTTGCCCGTGTTGAGGAAGGATGTGGAATTTCCCTTTGGGTCGAATTATTCCGTTGAAATTTTGGACAGTCAATCTTATGTGGATATGCTGGGTGAAAACGGACTTCCGACTGAGATACCGGAACGACCAGCAGATTTGCAAAAATGCGACTCTGTTGATGACTGTTCATCTGCAAGCCCTGGTGAAGAAGCCTTTACAAATGGTGAGCATTCATTTCCCAGCAGCCCTGTTCAATTGATCAATACATACATTGTAAGGGGGAGGCAGGTCGGGCAGTTGGAATTCTGGCCTGTGCAATTTGACCCCACTAGTCAAACCCTTGTTATCTACCAGGAATTGACAGTACGAATCCATTTTGACCAGGCGGACATAGAATTGACCGCTGAAAATACAGCGGCATATTCGTCCCATGCTTTTGACACAATACTGGCCCCCGAAATATTGCATTTCAACCAGGGCCAGGGCATCCAAACAACCCGTGATCTCAGCAATGAAGGCATCCTCATCATCGCACCCAATGGGTTCATTTCCACATTGTCCTCGCTGGTAAATTTAAAAGAAACTCAGGGTCATCCCGTCAGCCTGGTCAGCCTGTCTGAGATCGGAACGAGCCCTGAGGCCATCCGAGCCTATATTTCTAATGCGTATCATAACTGGTCTTTGCCTCCTACCTATGTCCTTCTGGTCGGCGATGTGGATAATGGGGCGAACAGCATGCCAGCTTTTGCTGGATTATCGACACAATCGGTCACCGACTTGTATTATGCCACGGTAGATGGGGATGACTGGATCCCGGATGTTTTTGTTGGTCGGCTTCCGGCCAGAAACACCGATCAGCTCAATTTGATGATAAATAATCTGATTGCCTATAATAACCTGTCTGGAAATGAAAACTGGGTTAAACGAGCTGCTTTTCTCGCCTCCAATGACGCCAACTTTTGGCAATTGGCTGAGAGCACCCAGAATTACGTCATTGACACCCACACTGGGCCGGGAGGGTATCTCGGCAGCTTCCCAACTTCCAATCACCCTGGTGGCG
>PWSY01000014.1 GCA_003563055.1 Anaerolineaceae bacterium
TCTTCCTTATCCCAACTTTACTTTAGAACCTAAATATATTCGTGAATATGAAGTTGCAAAAAATCTAGCAGACCTTATTGAAGAAAGAACAAAATTTTTATTACCTGATGCAGAAATCAATAATATCGCAGCCTTATTACGTGCAGCTCGTATTCGCCAACGCCCCCATCTTTTCCGGCAGGTTCTTGTCGTCTGTCCAGGTGGGATGGCAACAGCGCAATTGTTGATGTCTCGGTTGGAAGCCCGTTTTCCACGCTTAGGTCCCTTAAAAGTCATCTCCATGCGAGAATTGACGGACGATCAAATCGAACCTGCAGATCTCATTATCAGCACCGTGCCCTTAGCAGAATCTGTTCAGGAAAAAATTTCTGTCCTACATGTCCATCCACTTTTGTTAGCAGATGATGTCGAGGCCATTATGCGCTTCATATCCTAAATCTTTATTCTATGTTTATTAAGTAACACTCCGACTGTTACTTGTAAAAGGGACATTGTCCCATATCTTATTAGATTGCGGTTAATCCCGCAAAATCAAATATAAAGGAGAATAAAATGAAAGAAAAACTTCAACGTCTTGGGGGATTCTTAGCTGGAATGATCATTCCGAATATTGGTGCTTTCATTGCCTGGGGTTTGATCACAGCCTTATTTATTCCAACCGGATGGACACCTAATGAAAGATTTAGCGCTCTTGTCGGCCCGATGATCGTTTATCTGTTGCCGATTCTGATCGCATATACGGGTGGTCGGATGGTACACGGTGTTCGCGGTGGTGTGGTCGGTGCAACGGTTACAATGGGCGTCATTGTCGGAACTGACGTTCCCCAATTCATGGGTGCAATGATCATGGGCCCTCTCGGCGGCTGGTTGATCAAAGTCGTCGACGACCTGATTGAAGAAAAGATCCCTGTGGGTTTTGAGATGCTTGTAAACAACTTCTCAGCTGGGATCCTAGGCACAATTGTCGCGCTACTTGGTTACCTCTTGTTTTCACCGATACTTACAGGAATTAGCACTGCTGCAGAAGTAGCCGTAAATTTCCTAATTAATGCCAGATTACTCCCCCTGGCGGCACTCATCATTGAACCAGCAAAAGTACTCTTCTTGAATAATGCCCTCAATCACGGTGTCCTTGCACCTTTGGGTGTTTCTGCTGTTGAGCAATCGGGCAGAGCCATTCACTTCCTGCTTGAAACCAACCCCGGGCCTGGCTTAGGCTTGCTGGTTGCTTACTATGTGGCCGGTAGAGGTTTGCTCAGAGAATCAGCCCCAGGTGCCATGATTGTGCACTTCCTCGGCGGTATTCATGAAATCTATTTCCCCTATGTTTTAGCGCACCCCATTATGATAGTGTCAGTAATAGCTGGTGGTTTCAGCGCTAATTTATGGTTCACAATACTCAATGCCGGGTTAGTGGCGACACCATCGCCTGGTTCAATCTTCGCTTATTTAGCAGTGACGCCTAGAGGCCAACACTTTGCAGTCCTCACCGGTGTCTTAATTGGCGCAGTTGTTGCTTTCCTGGTAGGTTCATTTATCTTAAAAGTGAGCCCTGTAAAATCTGATCAAGAAGATGATGAAGATGATACCGATGATGATGAATCGGTGCCGGGATTAAGCTGAGACAAAATTCTTATTACTTCGTGACAGGTTCTATTTTTGGGACCTGTCACGAAAATTATTACCTAAAAGGAGAAATATTATGAATTCAGTCCTCGCCCCAAATGTAAAGACAATAATTCTGGCTTGTGAAGCCGGGATGGGCTCCAGCCTGATGAGTGTGAATGCCCTCAAGAAAAAACTGAAAAAAGCAGATATTGAGGGTGTCAAGGTCGTCCATAAAGCTGCCCGTGAAATTCCAAATAATGCGCAGTTGGTTCTCGTTCACAAAGGATTAGCAAAATTTGTGCAGTCCAAAGTACCTGATGCAGTTGTGATCTCCTTCAGCCAATTCCTAAACGATCCAGCCTTTGATGCTGTCGTCCAGGCTTTTGTTGACGGAAGTGAGCTCGTCTCCACTGAGGCTTAATGCGATGGCTATTTTATCCACAGAACGCATTCAAGTGCAGGCCACTGCAAAAGATAAATCAGATGCCATCAGGCAGGCGGGAGAGCTGTTGGTTAAAAGCGGCTGTGTGAAACCTGCTTATATTGATGGCATGCTCGCTCGCGAAGAAACCATGTCGACCTATCTTGGGAATGGGGTCGCTATTCCTCATGGAGAGTTTGAAAATCGGGATGATATTATCACAACGGGTATTTCTGTGCTACAGGTTCCTGACGGCGTCCCCTGGGAAGATGAGGAATTGGCATACCTCATCATTGGGATCGCAGCATCCTCGGATGAACATGTTGGGGTCCTCTCAAAATTGGCAGATGTCATTGAAGATGAGGAAATGACCCAGAAGTTAATTCAAACAATAGATCCAAATCTTATCCTTTCTGCTTTAGGAGAATGAAAACATCCTGATTAAAAAATGGTGCTCTGCTTCAGTGAGGCACTTACAATCAATAAGAAAGGACAGCAATTCTATGCAGCAATTAGACATAATCATAAAAAACCCAACCGGTTTACACGCGCGTCCTGCCAAAGAATTCGTCAACATTGCTAAAGGTTTTAAGTCGAATATCCGGGTTTACCATGGTGAGAAAATGGCTAATGCAAAAAGCTTGATCTCATTACTCACATTGGGGGTTCGAAGTGGCAACCAAATAAAAATCGAAGTCGAAGGTGAGGATGAAGATCAAGCATTACAAGCCCTGGAATCAGCTGTTTTGAGTGGTTTGGGAGAGGAAGAAATTATTAAGCAGATCTCCCAAAAATCGCCAACAATCGAACGCGCAACAACCTCCGATCAGGTTAAGCCGGACCACACTGAAGTCGAAATAATCCTGAAAAATCAAATTCGAGGCATAGCTGGTGCCCCTGGCATCGCGATTGGCCCAGTTTATCATCTCCAACGGACAGAAATCAAAGTCGAAGAGACTTTCGCAGGCGAATCCAAAGAAAAAAATCAATTGCAATCAGCCATTGAAACAGCTAAGGGGCAGCTTAAGCAATTGCACAAAAAGATGTTAGACCAGAAGGCGAGTGGCGAAGCAGCCATTTTTGATGTACACATCGAATTACTAGATGATTTTGAATTGCTTGACAGTGTTTTAGAGAAGATCAACCAAGAGCAAAGCGCTGCCTTTGCATGGCAATCAACCATCGAAGAACGCGCGAAATTAGTTGCAAGCTTAGATGACCCATTATTAGCGGCACGTGCTGCTGACCTGCATGATGTTGGCTACCGTGTACTTCGAATACTTGTTGGTGCGGATAACCAAGCACCAGAGTTCCCCGATCACCCCGTCATCATCCTTGCTGAAGACCTATCCCCTTCGGATACGGTCACCTTAGATCGTGATAAAGTTTTAGGATTCTGCACAGCAAAGGGTGGCCCAACAGCCCACACAGCCATTATCGCTCGTGCTCTGGGTTTACCAGCCATTGTCAGCGCAGGAGAAAAAATCATTTCATTAGAGGATTCAACCCAGGTCATCCTAAACGGGTATACGGGAATACTCAGCATCAAACCAAATCAACCTGAGATCAAAGAAGCGGTTCGGATGCAAGAGGAAGACAAGGATTTTCGTCTCCAGGTGCGGGCTGAATCCGGGAAACCAGCCATCACGATTGATGGTCATCGCGTTGAAATCGCCGCCAACATTGGCGGTATCGAGGATGCTCACCAAGCACTTGCGTCTGGTGCAGAGGCAGTTGGACTTCTTCGTACGGAATTCCTTTTCTTGGAACGGATCAACCCACCCTCTGAAGATGAGCAATTTGAAGTTTATCGTGATATTGCCCAGGCCATGCAGAACAAACCAGTGATTGTGCGAACTTTGGATGTCGGTGGGGATAAACCATTGCCTTACATTCAGATGGAACAAGAAACAAATCCATTTTTAGGTGAACGAGGAATCCGTCTGTGTTTAAACCGACCCAAACTACTTCGTGAACAACTCCGAGCAATATTACGGGCAAAAGAACACGGCCCTTTGCGAATTATGCTGCCGATGGTTTCTGACATTTCAGAATGGCTCGCAACAAAAGAAATTGTCACAGAAATTGAAAACGAGATGGGTGTTTCCGGGGTTGAGATGGGCATCATGATTGAGGTTCCCTCAGCAGCGCTCATGGCAGACATTTTCGCAGAACATGTTGATTTCTTTTCGGTGGGTACCAACGACCTAACCCAATACACCCTCGCCATGGATCGCATGCACCCCCTCTTGGCGGGTAAATCCGATGGCCTGCACCCTGCGGTACTCAAGCTGATTGATTTTACCATTAAAGCTGCCCACAAGTCAGGAAAATGGGTTGGCGTATGTGGCGAATTAGGTTCTGACCCCCAAGCGATTCCCATTTTGGTCGGTTTAGGCGTCGATGAATTGAGTGTTACGGTTCCCGCCATCCCTATGGTGAAAGCCCAGGTACGTGAATTGTCCTTAACAAAAACACAGCAATTAGCACAAGCGGCATTAAAGTGTGCCTCTGCCAAGGAAGTTCGTCAATTAACACAACCATAGACCACCTTAAAAAGGCTTAGATAATTTGATTTACTGCTGGTTTAGTAAAGAAATATGAAGGGAGTATTGATGTACAAATATCAGAAATACGCACAGGCAAGCAGCCCTTTACCAGAAAAGAATTGGGCTTGGAACTTATATGGGGCAGGTATAGAAAATATGGGGAAAAATAATCACCCCGAACCATTTACGATCCCCGAACCAGCAAATAACCAACTTATGGTACGTATTGATAGCGTGGGAATGTGCTTTTCGGACATAAAGGTCCTTCGACAAGGTCGAAAACATCCTAAACTATACAATCGAGACTTATCAAAAGAGCCAGGACGTTTAGGTCACGAAGTTTCACTGACCATCATTAAGGTTGGCGAGGATCTGAAAGATGATTTTCACCAAGGACAACGTTTTGCTGTTCAGCCCGATATTTATCGGAATGGGACAAGTACAGCCTATGGCTACACAATCCCCGGGGGACTGATCCAATTTCACTTAATTGGCCCGGAAGTACTAGAGACAGATGAAGGTGTTTGTCTCCTACCAGTAGAAGGGGATATGAGTTACGCTGCAGCCTCACTCCTTGAACCCTGGGGATGTGTTTTAGCCGCCTACACACAACGAAGAAGGCTCACCCCCAAAGTCGGAGGCATAATGTGGATCGTGGGCTGGCCTGGCGATACCCACAATTATGAATTTTCACAAGGTTTAGACTCCCCTGGAACGATCATTTTATCGGATGTGCCTGCTGAAATCGATAACCTGGCTAAAACAACGCATGCAAAAATCATCGAGAAAAACGGATTAAGTATTGGTGATTACGCAACCCTAGCACAAGAATTATCACAAGGCTTGGGCTTTGATGACATCGTTGTGTTGAATCCCCAGGCAGCAGAAGATGTCAGCGAAATAAGCAAGTTCATTGCCAGGCGCGGCACGCTGAACCTCATTGGTCAGACGCCTTTGGACAATCTCGTGGATGCTGATGTAGGTCGATTGCATTATGATTACATCGCATTCTTAGGTAATCGCGGGCCTGATATCGCAGCCTCTTATGGTGAAACGCGCAATCGCTGCGAACTAAGACCAAACGGAACAGCTATTTTCATCGGCGCCGGTGGACCTATGGGACAAATGCATGTGCAGCGTGCGTTAGAAATGCCCAATGGCCCCCAAAGGATCATCGCGACAGAAGTAAACCAGGTACGGTTGAAGGCATTAGAAGACGGTTTCCTTCCTCTAGCCCAGCATAAGAAGCGCGAATTGCATATCATTAACCCCCTAGAAACTAAACCCTCTTTTTATGAATATGTTATGGATCTAACGAATAATGAAGGAGCGGATGATGTCGTTGTTAGTGTTCCTTCTGCTGGGTTGATGGCTGAGGCTGCCAGAATGTTAAATCCCGATGGTATGTTGGTCCTTTTTGCTGGCGTGCCCAACGGCACAATGGCACCACTCAATCTATCCAATGTGTATTTATATAATGCACAATTCACAGGTACATCCGGGCTAACCATTGACGACCAATCTGCCGTTCTGAAAAACGCCAGCGAAGGCAAATTATCCCCTGAGCGAATGGTAGCTGCTGTTGGCGGGATCAAAGCTGCGCTTGATGCCATAGAGGGTGTCATCGAAGGTAAGTATCCAGGGAAAATTGTCATCTTCCCCCAGATTCATGATCTCCCTTTGACGGGTTTAGATGAACTTTCAGAAAAGTATCCTGAAGTTGGTGATAAATTAGGTCCGCTGAATGTTTGGACCGTTGAGTCTGAAGCAGCTCTATTTGAAAAGTTCTTGTAACATGAGGGAAATAATTACAGTAACGTTAAATCCAGCTGTTGATCGCGAATTATCCGTAGCGGCGATCGAATACGACAGAGTTCTACGCGCCTTAGATTGGCGCGTAGATTTCGGCGGGAAAGGTTTTAA
>PWSY01000079.1 GCA_003563055.1 Anaerolineaceae bacterium
AAGATGGTCCCCTTTGCAGGTTGGGAAATGCCGATCTGGTATTCTTCGGTACGGGAGGAACACATGGCTGTCCGTGAAGCAGCTGGTTTATTTGACGTGGCCCACATGGGCATTTACCAAACCGAAGGTCCAGACGCAGGCATATTCCTGGACAGCGTGTGTGGCAATGACATCAGTGGATTAGAAATTGGCAAATCCTGTTATACGCACTTTCTTGATCAGGATGCAAACGTCATCGATGACCTGCTTGTTTATCGCCGGAGTGATGATAAATACCTGGTGGTTGTAAATGCATCCAACGATGAAAAAGATTGGGCATGGTTAAATGCGGTCCGTCAGGGAAAGGTTCTCATTGACAACGAATACCAATGGGCCACTGCTTTTGGCAAAAATGTAACGTTAAGAAACTTGCGCGACCCCCGATCTGAAGACGACATGTTGGTCGACATTGCCCTACAAGGACCTAAGTCTCAGGATATCCTCCTGAATTTACAATGCTCTTTGAGTAACCGTCAGGCATTAATGGGGCTGAAGTGGGCCGAACTCTGCGAAGTGGTACTGGATGGGATCAAACTTGTGGTTTCTCGCACAGGCTACACCGGGGAGAAAATGGGGTTTGAGCTATTCGTCCACCCAGATCAAGCGGATGATCTTTGGCATACACTGATGGAAGCAGGTCGAAACCAGGGCATCAAGCCATGTGGCCTGGGTGCTCGCGACTCGCTGCGCACAGAAGCAGGCCTGCCACTTTATGGCCATGAAATGGGTGGCTCACTCAATCTTGGTGTTAACGAAGCAGGTTTCAGCAAGTTTATCAAACGCTATAAACCATGGTTTATTGGTCGAAAATCATTCTTAGAACAAGAAAAGGAACTGGAATATACCGTCATTCGGTTCCGCTTTGATGACCAACGCACCCGCATGGCGCACTTAGGCGACCCCGTCATCGATGATCATGGCAAAGTCATTGGCACTGTTACCAGTTGTGCCATCGATTCAAAAGGGTACATCACTGGTCAAGCCAGTGTCGCAAAGAAATATGCGAAGGAAGACACTAAAGTATACATCTACCAAGGCGCACCACAAAAAGCTGGGAAAGCGCCAGCAGACCTGACCACAGGAGACCGGGTGCAACTGCCATCACAGGCAACCATCATCAGCAGATTCATGAAATAAGGAGAGATAAATTTATGCACACATTATGGGATGAACGATACGCCCTGAGGACAGATCACATCGGAAGCTCTGCAATTCGGGAGCTGCTTAAGCTCACCTCTTTACCGAATGTGATTTCCTTTGCGGGCGGCCTTCCGGCTCCAGAGCTCTTCCCTCTCGAAAAATTCAAAGAAGCTTCGGATGTGGTGCTTTCAGAAATGGGAGAACGCGCCTTACAATATGGTACGACCGAGGGATACCAACCCCTACGGGAAATGATCGCCCACAATGCAAGCAAATACGGCATTCAGATATCAGCCGACAATGTGATGATTACATCCGGATCACAACAAGCGCTTGACCTCCTTGGGCGGATCTTCATCAATCGGGGAGATCGGGTCCTGGTCGAATCCCCCACTTACCTCGGCGCTATACAAGCGTGGAATGCCTATGGAGTCAAGTATGTCACCATACCTTTTGATGAAGATGGCATGCAAACCGACTTATTGGAAGAACGGTTACGTACAGGGTTGAAGTTTATCTACGTTCTTCCAAACTTTCAGAACCCCACAGGTGTTACCCTTTCGCGCGAACGGCGAAAACAACTGGTTGAAATAGCGAATGCCTATGGTGTGCCAATTGTTGAAGATGATCCATATGGCCAACTGCGATATGAAGGGGATCATTTACCCCCTGTCGTGGTTATGGATGACGAAATTAGGGCAAAGGAAGTACCAATCTACAGCGGCAATGTCATCTATACAAGCACTTTCTCAAAGATACTAGCGCCTGGTTTACGTCTCGCCTGGGTCGTCGCACCAGAAGAGGTAATCAAAAAACTTGTCCAGGCTAAACAAGGCTGCGATTTACATACCTCAACATTCAACCAATACGTAGCCTACCAGGTTGCAAACAGTGAGTGGATGAAGTCGCATATTCTTGCCATCCGGAAAACCTATAAAGAACGGCGAGACATCATGATCAGTGCTCTTGAGGAACATATGCCGGATGGTGTTCAATGGACACACCCAGCGGGCGGCCTTTTCCTTTGGGTGACCCTTCCAAAGGACATCGACACCAGGACATTCTTTAAATCAGCAATTGAAGAAAAAGTCGCCTTTGTTCCTGGTGGTTCATTCCACCCTCAGGGTGGCGGCGACAACACCATGCGGCTCAATTTTTCCAATGCCAACCCTGACTTGATCATGGAGGGCATCAAGCGACTGGCAAAAGTTATCGAAAAGAATATTTAATACATTAGTTCAAGGAAATAAGATTTAAGCGTACAGGTTTTCACTTGTACGCTTTTTTTAAATAATTTTCAATAGTGAATCGTGCTGCTGTGCGTCCAAATTTTAAAGTCCTGCAAAATGGAGTTTCCAATAAATTCGCGCAGAACAGAATTGTCGGGGATTAACGCTTGATCAATTGGTAAAAACCATTGTAAAATTTTCAACAATCTTTTGGCTTCGATATGTTCCTTGGTGCCATAGGGCACTTGACGCAGTAAAGGTTCTACTAAGGGTTGCAACACAGTTAATTCATACGCTAATGCAGAATTGAATAGAATATCTGCGTTCTCCTGGTAGGGAAAGATATGACGTTTCTCTCCTCGCCGAACCAACTCCCATTGACCAATGGTTTGCTGGGCGCTGTAACCCCGGTCACGTGAATCGCGCAAGATTCTTCGGAGTTCACGTGTGTCGGTTGTAGATATCCGATTGTGACGGTCTAAGTTAAGTTGTGTCAAACAAGACACATAGATCCTGATGGTTTGCTCTGTTGGAAAACCTTCTAAGAGCTTCGGATTGAGCCCATGAATGCCCTCCAGAATAATCGTTTGACCGGGTTCCAGTTGAACCTCTTCTCCAGGTTCATTTTTACCAGCACGAAAGTTGAATCGCCTAAGCTGCACCCGTTCGCCCGCTGTAAGACGTCTGATATGGTCATTTAAAAGAGGACGATTAACCGCATCAAGATGCTCAAAATCAAGATTTCCCTCCTCATCACGGGGTGTATCGTCCCGATCAACAAAATAATTATCCATCTCCAAAGCGAAAGGTAATACACCCTCTGTAATTAATTGAATGGTCAAGCGCTTGGAAAAAATTGTCTTTCCTGAAGAGCTTGGTCCTGCAATTAGAATCACTCGGATATTATCCTTCTGCTTACGAATATTATTGGCAATCCGAGAAATTTGCTGCGCATGCAAGGCCTCCGAAACCATTATGACTTCATTTATCCTGCCTTCCTTGATGGAGTCATTTAAAGCACCTACACTTTGAATGCCCAATGTTTCCAACCACTCACCATATTGACGAAATGCTGCCAGTAACTGTGGATAACTGACCATCTCTGAAAGTTGATCGGGCGCGTGCCGGCGTGGAAAACGCAGCACAAACCCAGACCCAACCGGGCGCAGGTCAAACCACTTTAAATACCTGGTTGATGGGACCATGTAACCGTGGTGATAATCTCGTTTTCCAACCAATGTATAGAGCACGAGATCATCACTCTGGCGATAATTTAACAAACGTAATTTATCATCTTGACGGTGTTTCTTGAAAAACGCCATCGCTTCATCCAGCTGCACCTTTTCTCGTACCATTGGCTCATCAGCATCCACCAGTGCCCGCATACGTGCTTCTAAATCTGCCAGGTTTTTCTCGTCAAAGGGCTCTTTCTCCGGCACGTGACAATAATAAGCGCCTGAATAAATCGAGTGATCGATATTCAGCGTCCAATCAGGAAACAGATCCAGGAAAGCAACCTCCAATAAAAAAGTCAGAGAACGGCGATAAATACGAGCGCCATCGGAATCTGACATATCTAAAGGGGTAACATTGGCGTCCGTAGATATCGGAAAGGTCAATTCCCTTAAGTTATCATTAACAATGGCACCAACGATTTGTGGTTTCTCCGGATCCTGATAAACATCAATAAATTCTCTCAAAGCCGCATGACGAGGACCGCTCATCACAGTGCCATCGGCCATGACAACTTCAACAGAATCACGTTGGTTTTCTTTTATCTGTATTTTATGACTCATGTTTTTTCTTCACACTCTCAACTAATTTCGGGCAATCCTGTAATGGTTAGATCTTGACAAGCGCAGAAAGAAAACAATTCGTTTTGCTGCACCAAATCAAATCACCAGAACTGTGGCATAGGCCAAACTTATGACATCATTGCCATCCAGTACAAATTTCGTTTCCAGTATGAATTTTACTCGAAAATCTATCCCTCTCTTGAAACATAAGCGTTTTCATCTGTTCCTAGATGATACCGCCAAGTGTAAAACCAACTATGTATAAATTAAGACAAGAAGAGGGCTGCGGAGACAGCCCTCACGGTAAAACCAATGTTGATAGGGTTGGCTATTCCTGGTGCGCGCCTTTTGCGTATTCACTGATAGGCTTGGCCAGGTTAAGCAACTCGGTGGGAATAATAAACTTGGTGGATGCACCTTCACCCAATTGCTTCAAGGCTTCTAAATATTGAAGTGTAAGGGTTTTACTATCCACACCCTTAGCAACTTCAAATATTTTTCCAAGGGCTAAGGAAAAACCTTCTGCCCCGAGAATAGCTGCTTGTCGTTGACCTTCGGCCTCCAGGATTTGGGATTCTCGTGAACCTTCTGCCTTCAAAATCGCGGCTTGTTTGTCACCAGTTGCCACAGTTATCGCCGCCTCACGCTTACCTTCAGCTTCAGCCACCATCGCCCGGCGATTTCGTTCTGCAGACATCTGACGGGTCATCGCTTCTTCAATCGCCCGTGGTGGGACAACCTCTCTAATTTCAACTGCCATAACGCGAATCCCCCACCGATCGGTGACTTCATCCAGCTTCTCGTGTAAGATCCTGTTGATATCATCACGCTTAGAGAGCACATCATCCAGATCCATAGCACCAACAACAGCCCGCAAAGTGGTAATGGCCAGGCCACGTGCTGCTCCCGTGAAGTCCTCAACTTCGAGGACACTTCGAACTGGATCAATAACCTTATCATAAACCAGAAAATCGATGCTTACTTGCGCGTTGTCAGCGGTAATACAGGTCTGGGGTGGTACATCAAAAAACACCTCCCGTAAATCGACTGTAACTGGCCTGTCGACAAATGGAATCAATAATATAAGCCCAGGTCCCTGAGCGCCAATTGATCGACCTAATCGAAAAATCACCATACGCTTATACTCCGGTACGATGCGGACAGCCATGGTAATCAATACGATACCAAACAGCGCCAACAACAATATCAGAGAAAAATCCAATATGCCTTGCATTTACAACCTCCTTAAATTATAGGGAACACTTTTTTCAAACAAAACCATCACTCATCATTATCTATAGGGGTTACCATCAACCGAACCCCCAGAACGGAATCAACCCTAACAGCCTGACCTTTTTTTACATCTCCTGTGATGCTCTTAGCACTCCAGGTCTGACCATCAATGAACACCTCACCTTCCAGTGACAAGTCAGTAAGTGCAACTGCCTGCTGGCCAATAAAACGTTCAGCGCCCGTTTGGACAGTTTTTTTCGAGGCTGTTAATATCGCCCGTAATACAATCAGGCTAAACCCAACAATGATAACAGCCATCAAAATGATCAACCATAAACTGACCCTTAGTTCGGGCAAGGCCGGTGAATCAGGTCGGAAAGGCGTAAACAGGAGCAAAGATCCTAATATAAAGGGCACCAGCCCAGCAGCAGTAACAACCACCTCAGTATCAGTCATCAGTGCAACCACAAATAAGACCAGTGAAAAGACCAGCAGCCCAATTGCTGCCCAGTTTACAGGCAGGCTTCCCAAAGCCATAAAACCAATAATGAAACATAAAACCGCTCCAATGCCGGCAAAGCTCAGGGCAGGATCAGATAACTCTGCTAATAAAAATAAAGTACCCAATGATAACAAGAGGTAAGCGATATTGGGTTCAGTAATTGTATGATAAAACTGCTCAACCCAGGTCATTGACTCAACCTCAATAACCGGATTTGATAGATCCAGTGTGACCCCCTGGACTGTATACCCATTTAACTGCCGCACCAAGTCGCCCATATCATCCGCAACAATCTCAATCACACCTTCATCCAGCGCCTCCAGGGCAGATAATGAAAGACTCTCTCGAACCGCTGACTCTACCCATTCCACATTTCGGCCATGTCTTTCTGCCAGTCCACGAACCAGGGCAGCAGCATCACTGAGCACTTTTTCTCCCATCACCTCACCCATATCACCATTCAATGCGACCGGAGTGGCTGCCCCTACGTTTGTTGCCGGTGACATTGCAGCGATATCACCTGCCATC
>PWSY01000110.1 GCA_003563055.1 Anaerolineaceae bacterium
ACCCTTAATGCCCGATTATAGTATTGCTCAGCGTACTGGGCTGCACTCACATACATCCCCATTAAAATCCGCAACTTGGGTTGCAAACCAAAACCCTCCGCCCGGGTTTTGCGATACATCTCATGCAAATCACGAAAATCACGCTTTGTTCGATAACCATACTTAACGCCGTCAAAGCGATGCAGGTTTGAGGCCGCTTCCACCCGACTGATCACAAAATAAGCCGGGATTCCATAAGCGGTGCTGGGGAGTGAAATATTTTCCACAATTTCAGCCCCCTGGCTGGCGAAGACTTCCGCTGCTCGCAAGGTTGCCTCCTGAATCTCTTTTGGCAGTGACTGTGTCTGCAGTTCTCCCGTTTCTGGGTCAAGGAAGGCGATCTGCATGGTATCTGGTGACACTCCAATCCGCATGCCCCGCACCCCTCTATCCAGGCTTGCCACGTAATCCGGTACTGGATTGATGACGGCCGTGCTGTCACGACGATCTGCCCCGGCAATCACAGACAACATCAAAGCAGCATCACGCACATCACGCGCAACCGGCCCAGGGCAGTCCAATGATGAGCCAAAAGCGATCAGCCCATAACGAGAAACTCGTCCGTATGTCGGTTTAAGGCCAATAACCCCGCAATAAGCCGCCGGCAATCGTACCGACCCGGCTGTATCTGTGCCTAACGAAAGATGGACTTCCCGCGCAGCCACAGAGGCGGTCGAACCGCCTGATGAACCTCCCGGCACATGGTCTGTGTCCCAGGGGTTGCGAGTTGACGGCTGAAAAGCTGATGATTCCGTAGAAGACCCATGCGTGAACTCATCCAGGTTGACTTTGCCCAACATCAGCCCGCCAGCCTTCTCCATGCGCGCCACAGCTGTCGCTGTGTATGGGGCTGTAAAATTCGCCAGGATACGGGACGCTGCTGTGGAGAGGGTGTCTTTGACACAGAAAATATCTTTGACTGAAAAAGGCACCCCGGCCAACGCGCCAACCTTCATTCCAGAACTGACACGCGCATCAATCGCCCGTGCCTGTGACATGGCGCGATCAGCCGTCAGGGTGATAAAGGCGTGCACCTTGGTCTTATCCTCATCCGTCAAGGTTTCATCATCCAAAGTTCCAGGGCGTCCATCTACATCCTGGATATGATTAAGCGTCTCTTCCAAAACTGACTCCGCAGACAGGTCGCCATTTTGGATCTTTTTTGCGATATCAAAAGCAGATAATGCCAATGCTGACATGATGATTAATCCAATTCTGTGTGGGGGATATCAGGGACAATGAAATATCGGTCTTCAACCTCAGGTGCCTGCCCCAAAATCTCATCCGGATTCTGACAGGGCTCCCAAATATCTTCCCTTAATTTTGGTCTGTTCTCCTGTGTGTAGGTCACCCCTCTGGAGGCAAGGGGGACCTTTTCGTCCAGAGGTGCCAATGCGAGCTGCTGAATTGACTTCATCTGGTTGTTCAATTCACGACGTAGGTATTTAGCCTCTTCTGGGTCAAAAGCAAAAGCAGCCAAATCAACCAGGCGCGAAAACAATTCAGGTGATATTTCTTCGGTCATCTAATTTCCATTCCACTTATCATCAATCAACGTCCAACATGCATAAAGCTAATGCTATATGATACCTTAATCCTGCCTGAAAAACCCCTGCTCATTTAAATCGACCCGCAAAAATGATAAAATCATTCCTATACAATCAGACCTAACCGGAATCAATCCGAGGAAACAGCCTCCCTGAGAGATGAATTGATGATGAATCAAATACCGAAATCACGCTACTTGAAATTAAGCGGAACACCCTACCAGGTTGGCGTCACCCTGGGGAAAACTTTAGGGCATAGTTTTGCATTAGAGATTGACAATTACATCCTGGCTGGCCCTTTTGATAATTTCTACCGCAGACCTCTAGCCTAATCAGCCACCGGTAGCCAACCTGACAAAAGGTATAATAAGAGCACGACAGACCACTCAATCATTACCTAAAGAGGCAAACATGGGCAATAAACTCAACTGGATCGATGAAGAACTCGTCAGCCTTAAAGATTCCGGCTTGTATAACAAGATACGCACATTAAGTTCTCCCCAGGGCGCCTGGCTGGTGGTGGACGGCAAGCGGGTGCTCAATTTTTGCTCTAATAATTATCTGGGGCTGGCAAACCACCCCCACCTGGTTAAGGCTGCGCAGGATGCCATGCAAACCTACGGCGTGGGGCCTGGGGCTGTCCGCACCATCGCCGGCACAATGGGCCTTCACCTCGAGCTTGAAAAGCGCATAGCTGATTTTAAACGCGTCAAAGAAGCGATCACCTTTCAATCGGGTTTCACCGCCAATCTCGGTGTAATCCCGGCCCTGGTAGGCAAAGAGGACATCATCTTCTCCGATGAACTGAACCATGCTTCCATCATAGACGGATGTCGTCTTTCTGGGGCACGGATTGTGCGATATGACCACGCCAATCCCAAATCACTGGAGACGGTGATCAACGAAAATAAAAGCGCCTATCGACGTGGGCTGGTGGTCACAGATGGTGTTTTCTCCATGGATGGCGATTACCCGCCCCTGGATAAACTCGCCGAAATTACTGAAACCCACGACTTGATACTGATGGTTGATGATGCCCACGGCGAAGGGGTGCTGGGAGAGGGCGGGCGCGGCATTGTCGATCATTTCAAGCTCCACCACCGGGTGGATGTGGAAGTGGGCACCTTCTCAAAAGCCTTTGGCGTCATGGGCGGTGTGGTGGCAGGTAACCCAAGGATTATTGAGTGGGTTCGCCAGCGTGGGCGGCCCTTCCTTTTCTCTTCTGCCGTGACAGTGCCGGATGTAGCTGCAACCATCGCCGCCATTGATGTGCTGGAAGAATCAACCGAACTGGTCGACAGGTTATGGCAGAACGCTGAGATTTTTAAACAGGAAATGCGCTTGCTCGGCTTTGATACTGGCAAAAGCATGACCCCCATCACCCCAGTCATGCTGGGTGATGCCAAACTGGCCAAAGAATTCAGCCATCGCCTGTATGAGGAAGATGTCTTTGCCATGGCTCTAGGCTTTCCAACAGTACCCAAAGGAATGGCCCGCATCAGGGTGATGATCTCCGCTGCACACACTGAAGATGACCTTGAAAAGGCTCTGAACGCTTTTACAAAGGTCGGTAAAGAACTGAATGTGATCAAATAATTTTCACCTGTCCATTTTTATGAGGTAATGTCCCCACCTTTGCATTTAAAGCACAAAACGCCCTGATGGGCGTTTTGTGCTTGTGAGGGATGGCTCTTTATGAAGCTGGCTTCGATACAACGGGCTCTTTGAAAGGATCATAATCCGGGTTTGTGCCCGACCAGCAACAGCCAGGTTGATTGAAGCTATTGCATGCCAGACCCCGAGAACACCGGTGGGCGATGATCCTGGGCGCCTGTTCCGGCAAAAATGTTGCCGGGTAAACAATCTCCGCTTCCAGTGAAACCTCTTCTCCAGCACGATCACAATAAGATATTTTTAATACTTCCCAATTTCGATATGCCACAGGTTTACCTCCGAATCAACAATAAAGGGAATTTGTTTATTCAACCAAGAGGATTATAACATATAGAAAGACAATTTTAGTGTAGGTGTACACCTCAGGCACTATTTTCTATAAAAATATTCAGACAATTATCATCTCTTTGCATGAATGGTTTCTTCAATAACAGCAAATCAATAACAATGAAAATTAGATTTTCTCACGGTCCGCTTCCTGCTCGTATTGCAGATACCGACGCTGCCGACGCCAATTGATTAACGGGGCTGCCAACCACCGCAACCCATACTTAAAAACAATCGGGGACAACCAATGCCCACCTTCACGATAATGTACCCTGAGCATTTCTGGCCAACAACGAGCATCCGCGGCGATTGTTTTCGCATCGCCATGCAGACGAAAACAGGCCCAGGTATGCCCGGGCAGGTAAACCAGTTGCGCCAGTTTTGCTATACGTACCCACAGGTCATAATCCATTGCAAAAAAGAAGGTTGGGTCCAAGGGGCCCACCTCATGCCAGAGATCTGCTCTGAAGAAGGAAGCTTGTTGCGGGATATGAACATACCCTTGTCTTAATCGCTTATAATCCGTTTGTGCGGCCGGAAAACGTCCGATCTCCCGATCCTGTGCGTCAATAAATAAACAATCACCATAAACCATCCCTGTTTCGGGATGTTCTTCAAGGTAGGCCACTGCTTCAGAAATGCCCCCCGGCTGATAAGTATCATCTGAGTTCAACCAGGCTAAATACTTTCCTTTAGCCTTAGCAAACCCCTTGTTGATGGCATCCGTCTGTCCTTTGTCCGGCACAGACTCCCAATAAGCCAAACGATCTTCATAATCACGGATGATGTGCTGACTTCCATCATCAGAACCCCCATCGATAATAATGTATTCAAAACATGGATAATCCTGTGACAAAACAGACTCAATTGTCCGCCTTAAAAACTTTGCCTGGTTAAAGGAAGGCGTGATGATGGAAATTAGCGGTTCATTCGACATAATCATTGCCCTTTATCAATCACCCGTATCTAACAAGAAGATATACGCTTCTTCCCCATCAGAGACAAACACCTGAGTCAATGACACGCCAATCTGGTCAAAAGTTAAGTCCCACAACAAGGCCGGCCCAATGCGCTCCAAATAAATTGCCTTGAAATCCTGAACAGCCATCCAGTCAATAAACTGTGTTGAGGATTCAAACACCGGGATATTGGCGCTGCAGAAATTCGCTACCTGACGGTCTGCCAGAAAAACAACCGATGGCGTGCAGGTTAACACATAATCATCCGGACGGGTGACCTCCCTCAAAGCCAATGAAGCCTGTTCACGCGGCTCCTGCCCCAATACCCGCGGGGTGTATATCAGGAAAGCGCCCTTGAGCAAAATTCCGCCAGAGAATAATAATAACATCGCCAGGTACTGCCACTGGGGATTCTCTGCTGAGCGTCTGCTGAGCAGGTGTGCCAATAATAACCAGCACAGGAAAATGGTCATCCCAAACTGGATGGCCTGGTCTCCCTGGCGCAGGGCGAGTGCCAGCACCAAAAGCATCAAACCACCCCAGATCAAGCCCTCTCGAGTATGTTGTAATCTTTCCAAGAGGGTTTGCAAGCCGATAATGGCGAGTGAAAACAGGACAAAATAAAACAACCGAAAATAACCCACCCGCACCAACGTGCGTGCGATTCCCGCGCTGAGCGGCAGGGCCCAAATCAGATGCAACAGGGCTAAAGGGATTAGCTTTCTTTCAAACAATGATATTAACCCCCGCAACGCCAGCAAACTTAAAAAGATGGTGTAGCGCCTGTAATAAGCAGTCAGGAAAAGACCAGGCAAGAGCTTGATCACATTGACGAGCCGGCTCAGGTAAGCACTCGGGTTGCGGCCAATGGCGCGAAAAACAGAATACTGATTTTCTTCAGCCGTGCCAAACAATTCTCGCGCCACATAAAAGCTTTCGGTTGGGGCGTCAAACCGGCCGTCGGCCGATGGCAAATCCACTTCCTGCCCCTGTTCAAAGGCGACATACGAACGATAATCCATACCCGTATCAAAATTCCCCGTGACCACGCCTCGCAATAAAACAAATCCTACAGTAAGCGCCAGAAATGGGACCAGCGAAGCCAGGATCAAGCGCCACCATTTATGCTCCCGACAACCGAGGATAACGACCAGAAGGGTCAATGCCCCCATGATGATCATCGCGTCCCCGCGTGTCAGCATGCCCAAACCCAACCAGAAAGAGGCCCACCACAGGTGTTTGATCTCCTTGGTTTTTAGAAAATGCACTACCTGAGCAAAGGCCAGGGCAGACAACGCGCCGAAGAGCAGGTCTGCCGGGTATTCAAAGTTAAAGATCAATAAGGGAGTCAGAAATAAAAACCCGAACATAATGATGGGCTTAAACTGATCTTTCATGGCTTTGGCAACATGCCATGCACCGAGAAAATTCAGGCTGAACAAAAGAAATCGCCCCAGAGAGTTCGAGTGGATCAACCAGAAAGGAGACCCTCTGAAAGGCAAATAACACAGCATTGAGAAAAAGGACAATAAAGGACCATAGGCCAAGTTAGGCCAGTGACCTGAAAGGAGGTCTCTCCCGCTGATGACATGGTAGGTTTCATCCCAGGGTGCGATATCGCTCAGGTTAGGCATAAACCAGGGTAAATAGATCACTGCCGAGATGACATAAACATAAAACGCCGGTTCTTTCAACAGGTTAAACAAACCCTGCCAGACCCTATCTAGGATTGCTGAGATGGTACTGCCCTGATTATCCTGATCCATCATAACTCATGTTCACTGACTTCATAAATCACAATATCTCGGGCAGGTGTGGCAAAAACCTCATCCAAACCCTGCCCAGAAAGCGCTAGCACAAAAGTATTAAAATAGTCTGGAAAATGCTGGTCCACATAGACCGCGT
>PWSY01000243.1 GCA_003563055.1 Anaerolineaceae bacterium
GACTCTGGCAGTGGATAAACCCGCCAATTCAACGCCTGGTCCTGTTCAAGACGGATTCCGACACCGCCATATCTACCGGTCAATTGATCGGTTTGAATATCGTGTTGGGCAGGTTCTAGAAACTGGGCGTATGGGTCATCCAGTGATTGCAGCATCCCCCGGATCATGCCATATTCCAGTGTTCGCGCATTTGGTAACTCGAAAATAGCATTCTGTACCACAATATCCCGGGCTTCTCGTAATAGGCCAAATTCATGCTGGTATGCGAAGATAAATTGATGGGCAAAGTACCCTACAGCCATCGATAAGCATACGATCACGACCAGCAGGATGATAAAGGCCCAATTTTTCAAGCGTTGGTTGAATGTTTGAACTGGCATTGGTTGACTTTCATCCGTTTGTTATTTATTAAGGTATAATAGCCACATATTATTATACTGATAGTTTATCAAGGAGATGTCATTTGGATCGTTATTAGGGAAAAAAGCGCCTGGCTGACCTGTTAATAGGTCGGTGACGAGGATGGAGGTTCCCTGATGCAAGTCAGGGCTAACTGAATAGATTTCAGGAAAATCGAGAGATCGGCGGATGCCTCCCACTACTGCCTGTAGTTGAATTCCCAAAATGGACATTAATTAAACATGTATCCTGCGAGACCTAGTGTTGGTCTTGTGTTTTGATGCGTAAAATGAGAGAAATTGGAGACTCAAAATTATGTGTGGCATTGTTGGTTATATTGGCGGACGTGATGCAACCCCCATCATCTTGAATGGTTTGAAAAGGTTAGAATACCGAGGCTATGATTCTGCTGGTTTAGCTGTATTGGAAAATGGACATATTGAGATTCGGCGAGATGCTGGTAAGCTCAGCCAACTGGAAGCTTTGGTAAATGATATGCCCATTAAAGGCAAAATAGGCATAGGGCACACGCGATGGGCCACGCACGGAGAACCGAATGCGCGTAACGCACACCCCCATATTGGCAGCACAGGCGATTTTGTTGTAGTTCACAACGGAATTGTTGAGAATTATCTCACTTTACGAGAGGAACTGATAGCAGAAGGAACCAAGTTTAATTCAGAGACAGATACCGAGACAATTGTCCATCTGATCGAGAAGTACTATGCCAGCTCTGGTTCTCTGGTTGAATCAGTTAAGAAAACACTGGCACAATTGAAAGGTTCGCATGGAATTGTGGTGATGTCCTCAAAGGAGCCAGATAAAATTGTGGCAGCTCGGGTCGGAAATGCGGGTGGGGTTGTGATTGGCTTGAGCGAGGATGAAAATTTTGTAGCATCAGATCTACCCGCCATCCTGGAACATACCCGTAGGGCCATTTTCCTCGAATCTCGCCAGATGGCTGTGGTCACCCGTGGTGAGGTAGCAGTTTACGATATCAACGGGAAAGACATTCATCCACAGGTTCAAAACATCGCCTGGGACCCGGTGGCTGCAGAAAAGGGTGAATACCGTCATTTTATGCAAAAAGAAATTCATGAACAAGTTCGTTCACTGACTGACACTTTGGCTGGGCGGGTTGATTTTGATGAAGGCAGTGTCTTGTTGCATGAGCTAAACCTGGATTCGGACAAAGCAAAACGCATTCAAAAGATCATCATTACCGCTTGTGGTACCGCCGCTCATGCAGGTATGGTAGGGAAACTGCTGATTGAGCACATTGCACGGATACCTGTAGAAGTGGCAATCGCTTCTGAATTTCGTTATGCTGACCCTCTTGTCGACAAGAATACCGTTGTGCTGGCCATCAGTCAGTCGGGTGAAACGGCGGATACGCTGGCGGCGATGGAAGAAGGTCGTTCCAAAGGCGCAATATTATGGTCCATTGTCAACGCGATTGGGTCCCAGGCAATGCGGATTGCGGAGGGATGTATTGCCATGCAAGTAGGGCCAGAGATTGGTGTGGCATCAACCAAAGCCTTCACAGCCCCATTGCTGGACCTATATTTATTGGCGGTATATTTAGCTGATTTGCGGGGTGTAATTGATTCAAAACAGCGATATTCGCTTGTCAATGACCTGATGCTGGTACCTTCATTAGTGGGAGAATGCCTGGATAGAGAAGCAGCGGTGCTTGACCTGGCTAAGAAATTTAGACATATGCGGCATATGCTCTATCTGGGTCGGGGGATTAACATGCCCATTGCTTATGAAGGGGCGTTGAAGCTCAAAGAGATTTCGTATATCCATGCAGAAGCCTATCCTGCAGGTGAAATGAAACATGGCCCCATCGCATTGATTGATAAATCAATGCCCGTTGTCGCACTGACCCCCAATGATCCATGGTATGACAAAATGATCAGCCAGATTGAGCAGGCAATGGCTCGAGGGGGGGAAGTGATTGCTGTTGCAACCGATGGTGATAAGCTCATTCGGGATTTAACCGATCATATCATGTGGATACCCAAGACTCCCTGGTTGCTCAGTCCGGTTGTTACCAGCATCCCATTGCAATTATTTGCCTATCACATCGCCTCTTTGTTGGGGCTGGATGTGGATCAACCACGCAACCTGGCTAAATCTGTCACGGTAGAATGAAACTTGCTGAAAATTTCAGAGCAAAGGGTATGTGAATTGAGTCATTACTTCACTCAATTTCCATAGACGTTCTGCCGCGTTTAGATCATAGCTTGCTTGAGAAGATATCTTTGAAGTCTTATCTATAAAATATGAACCGGTGAAATTTGCCACCTCAATGGACCTGGCCAAATAAATGGGTGTCTCTGCACCTTTTTGAGGTGATTTACCAAAAATTTTTGCGATGAGTTTGATCAGGGGAGTCATCACGCCAAATTCCCGATATAGATCGGTCACTACCAGCCCTGGATGAAGTGCGTTGACGCTAACGCCTGTATCTTTCAACTGGTTTGCTAGAAAATTAGTAAAGAGTAAATTGGCTAATTTTGATTGCGCATAGGATGAGAAAACGCGGTATTTTTGTTTGAATTGAATGTCTTCAAATTGCATCGTTTTCATTTGTCTGTGGGCATCCGAAGATACATTGATGATCCTAGCAGGCGGGCTGTTTAGAATAAGCTTAAGTAGAAGTCCGGTTACAAGGAAATAACTGAGATGGTTTAATGCGAAGGTTTTTTCAATGTGGTCTTCAGTTTCCTGATAATTCTTAAACCAACCGCCGACGTTATTGATTAAAACATCCAGGTGCGAATAGGATCCATTCACAAAATCTGCGAGTTGATGGATTTGTTTTTGTGAAGATAAATCCGCTGGGTAAGCTATGGCAGCATCTTCACGACCCACGGTACGATTGATTTCTGATACGGCTTTTTGACAACGGTTTTGATTCTGAGCGACAATAATGACATGTGCGCCTTTTTGGGCTAATCCAAGCGCGGTGAAATAACCAATGCCACGACTGCTGCCGGTGATCAGACAATTATTTCCTTGCATTGAATTTTGATGTTTGGTATTCATGAGTCCCATTCCCTCCATGATCATTGATGGTTTTTCATTATCTATTGATTTTCTGATCGAATGCCTCGTTGATGTGATCCAACATAATGATACTGTCATAGCCTCTTATAGAACACTTCTGTATAAGCTTTGACACTTGTGTCATGCTTGGATACTCTTTATTATGACTGCGTCTGATGAAATCAGCCAGATCGTTGTATTCGGAAAAATGGCATTTTTCATCTGATATGGGTAGAATAATCAAGCTGTTTTATTGAATATTGTGTGCTGAAAAAATGAGATGTTTACAATGGTTTAATCGATTTTTTTAAATTCACGACACATACATCTGAAAGGACCCATCATGCCTGAAGTGAAAAAGGCGCAAGTTATATATGCCCTCAGTAAAGTACAGGATCCTGAGTTACACAAAGACCTGGTAAGCTTGAATATGATTAAGGATGTTGAGATTGAGGATTCCACCGTTTCGTTAACCGTCGAGTTAACCACACCTGCTTGCCCGCTGCGTGACCGAATTAAACATGATGTGGAACAGGCATTATTGTCCATTAATGGGGTTGACCGGGTAGAGGTCGTTATAGGGGCCCGTGTACTTGAAGATAAGAAAATTAAAGACTTATCCATTAAAAATATTATCGCAGTCGGTTCAGGTAAAGGCGGTGTTGGAAAATCCACTGTGGCTGTGAACCTGGCTGTTTCTTTAGCAAAATGCGGTGCAAATGTTGGCTTATTAGATGCGGATATTTATGGTCCCAATATCCCCCTTATGATGGGTGTGGAGTCGTTAGCGCCCTCTGTGAATCAGAAAAAAATCCAGCCTGCACTTGCGCATGATGTCAAAATCATGTCAATTGGATTTATGGTCAGTCCTGGTCAACCACTCATCTGGCGCGGACCTATGCTCCATTCTGTGATTAAACAATTTTTAATGGATGTTGATTGGGGTGAGCTTGATTACCTGATCGTGGATCTGCCTCCTGGCACCGGTGATGTTCAGCTTTCCCTTGTGCAGACGGTACCACTGAGTGGTGGTGTGATCGTTACCACGCCCCAGCAAATCTCTTTCGATGATGCGGCTCGATCAGTTGCCATGTTTAAGAAGATGTCGGTACCGATATTGGGGGTTGTTGAAAATATGAGTTTCCTGAGAATGGAAGATGGCACACTCCGACGGATATTTGGTGAAGGTGGTGGTGAACAATTGTCCGGTGTGGCTGAGGCACCATTGTTAGGCAACATCCCGATTGATGAAAAAATCCGGGTAGGCGGTGATCAAGGGATCCCTGTTGTGCTCGCTGATCCTGACTCTTCTAGTGCCCAGGCGTTGGAGGCGCTTGCTCAGTCAGTTGCTGCTCGGATGAGTATGATCGTTCGAGGTTGATTAATTCAAAGAAGTTATCAAAAATCCTGGCGTGATATAATTATCTTATGAGTCAAAGCAATATTATTAGTGTTCAATTTGAAGATGTTGGAAAGAATTACTATTTTGATGCTTCTAGATATCCATATTTAGAACCGGGTGATCCGGTGATCGTTCGGACCAGCCGCGGCCTTCAACTTGCATATGTCTCTCAGATTAACCTGATTGAAGAAGCATTGGAACTCAACTCGTTTAAATCGGTTGAACGTCCAGCTACTCCCCAAGATTTACTCAAGCGAAAATTGTTGAAGGATAAAGAGGAAGAGGCCACCAAGCGTATTCGTGAGCATTTCAACGCCTCAGGATTGAGTGCTGTCAAAATCGTCTCAACTGAATACTCCTTAGATGGCAATCGTTTATTTATTTTATTGAGCAGTGATAATTCAGTTAACTACAACCTTAAAAGACTGCATCAGGATATCCAAAAGATGATCAAGGATGTTCACCTGGAAATCCGTCAAGTCGGCCCGAGGGACGCAGCCAAGTTAATCCGTGGGATGGGTGCGTGTGGATTGGAAAATCGGTGTTGTTCAATGTTTTTGACTGAATTTTCATCGATATCAATTCGCATGGCCAAAACCCAGGATATTTCTCTGACTCCATCCGAGATTACGGGCATGTGTGGCCGTCTGCGGTGCTGCTTGATGTATGAGTACGAACAGTATGTTGACGCAATAAAAACACTACCCAAACGAAAACGTAAAGTGATCACCCCAATGGGTGAAGGCCGTGTTGTACAGATATTACCTTTAAGGCAGTCGGTAATTGTGGATGTTCTCAATATTGGCCCAAGGGAATTCTCTAAAGAGGAACTGGACCATGCAGAGAGGGTGGCCAGGGGCCTTGAAACGGACCCTTTACCCCCCATCGAACCAAGATCTGATGCGGTTGTCAGCCGGCCAGAAGATCAATCTGTTAAGCGTCATCATGACAATAACAATAAAGACCGGCAAAAACCGTCTCAAAGTAAAGGTCGTGGTCGCAAATCACGCAGATCAAATAGACGAAATCGTTAAAACGAAATTCCAACAATGAGGAATCGTCATACTATGGAATATATTGAAGGTTGGAAAAACAAAAAAGACATTTTAGTTGTCCTAGCGCATCCAGACGACCCAGAATTTTTCCTCGGTGCGACAATTGTCCGATGGATCAGGGCTGGACATCGCTTGCGATATGTACTGCTGACTAAAGGAGACAAAGGTTCAAAGGATGAAACGTTGTCCGCAGATGAGGTGGCACAAATCAGAGTCAGAGAACAGAATGCAGCAGCGGCATTTTTGAAGGTTCAGTCAGTTGATTTTTTTGATTATGAAGATGGATATCTCATTCCTGATCTTGAGATGCGAAAGAAAGTCGTCAGGGTTATTCGTAAGTATAAACCGCACATTTTAGTTACGTGCGACCCTAGTAATCTTTTCCCAAATCATCAATACATCAACCATCCAGATCATCGTTATGCTGGCCAGGTTGTGATTGATGCTGTTTTCCCGGCAGCCGGCAACCGGTTTTTCTTTCCTGAGCTGATAGCAGAAGGTTATGAGCCCCACGAAGTTGAAGAGGTCTGGATGA
>PWSY01000077.1 GCA_003563055.1 Anaerolineaceae bacterium
TCCGGGATGACTGGCCGTTCCTCGGTTTGGAACAGCCACAACATGGCATAAATGAGCAGTAGAGCAGCTACAAATACTTCCAGTTCATATTTTTCCATCCGATCCACCAATACAGCCAGTATAGGTGAGAACAAAATAAAGAATGGCAAATGGTGTCTACCTCCTGAGGGCTGCCATTTAAAGAAATAACAGAATAATGTAAATGAAAAAATGATCGCCCCCATAAAGACCAGAACATAGGGTTCTTTCTTGCCGGCAAGCACCAGGGTGACCACCGCCAAAAAGCTGAGAATAATGATCAACATATGGACTGGGTTGCCGCTTGTCATCTCAGATGTACTGACAGATGGGATGGTGAATGCATCCCCAATAGTTGTGTATGGGGCTGAGATTTCCACATCAAGCCAGATATGCAGCGTTTCCAGGTTAGCCATTAGCCAATCATCCAACCAGGGAAAAGGGAGACCAGCATGCAAGGCCCCGTTGCGTGAGACATTTGATACCATTACCCGCCAGTTTCGAACATCATTCATCTGTTCAGCCAGTTCAACCGGGTGATAAAACTGGCCATAGGTTTGTTGATTTCGCAAAAAATGTCCGCCATTAAACACAGCCAGAAGGGTGAAAGCCACCATTGTCCACATGAGCATCTTGTGCAACCCTAGCCGTTTCTGGAAGACTACGACTGCATAGAGTCCAAACGGCCACAAAAAAATGAAGGCCATGGGTTTGGTCACAACCGCTAAAGCAGCGGCTGCAGCTGCCAAAATTAAAAAAATTGTTTTTTGAGATTTCTTTATATAGGTGAGCAACATCAACACCGCGCTGACGACCCAAAAACTGACCATCAGGCTATTCAAGGCGCTGGTGGCCTGGGTCACCGCAATGGGTAGTGTTGCTGTAAATATGGCGGCCATGCGTTGACTATTGATTTTGGTCCCAAGAACTTCTGCCAGGCTGGCAGTGGCCGCAATACAGCCAGCAAAACTTAACCAGGCTACAAAATTTATCAATCCATCATGCTTGTCCAGAATATAAAAATTGAGAAATATCATCTCTGCGCCAGGAGAATTGCTGTTCTGAGTTTCAATACCAGTGGGATAGTGGGCCAGGGTCTGATTTTGTTCCCAATGGGCCACTCGGCTCATGCGGCTGACCATTGCTTCGCTGGAGTTGGGGGGTGTGATAATGGCAATAATGGCTGTGATCACCAGGATCAAAATGACAAGGGAATCGAGAATTACACCCATCCAGCTGTCACTGTGATAAACAACAGGTAACCGGAGTATTTTACCTGATTTGAGCCACAGCCAAACCCAGATGACCCCGACCAGGAAAGGAAATCCCCACATTATTGAAAGGCTTAAGCGATTGATGATACCAAACAAGCTGAGAATTTCAGTTCCCAGTATCAAGTACCCGCCCCAAACAATACTCGCCTGGATCAGCGCCAGGCGCCAGTTTGGTTCGTTTTCGTTGTTCCCCATAAGGATCCAAATGCTGATAAATGCAAGGATCATTAAAAAAGTCACAGCGGCTCCGGTTTGATTGTTGTTGACGGTTGATTGGTTTGCGAAGGATCATGAAAACTTAGCAGGGAATCACCAGGCGACTATTTTGTCTTCAGCGATGAAAAAAAGCGATCTTCGATTGTATGCCAGGAGACTCTGGATGGCAGATCTAAGTATGCTCCTAATACCGGGTAAATTTGGATGATCACCTCAGCGATCTGCTGAGCGATTCGCTGAAAAGAAAAATGGGCATTGCTGGCAGCACGCAACTTACAGAGGTTGAAACATTCTCTCAAATTCATCGTAAAAAGCACCCGCCGGTTGAAACCATTGGGGATCACGTAGCTGGCCAGATCTGGGTTCAATTCGTATAGCTTCCAATATAAATCCGCAGCCCTTTGCATGGCAGTCCGGTAAATAATTTCACAACCAGAAGCTGTGATACCTTTTGGTATGGCAAAGCCTAGCACCGGTGATAGGGGAGACACAGTCTGAGTCATCATGCGGTGCCGTTTGAACTCAAAATAGGCCCCCTGATCCATAACGGTCTCAAAGGTCATCTGAGCATACTCAAACTCACGTAGTGGCTGGTCAAATGGTCCCCGTGAGCCCATCAAATCTTCTACCAGGTCCTTTTTGTCACCTGTTGAGAGGCCCTTCACAAAATCTAAACAGCTCTGGTAGTTGGCTGCATGACCAAAGCGGAAAAGGACCGCAGCCAGGATCTTGTTTTCACCGTCTGCATCATAAGTTATTAGGCTAAATGGACCCCATTCTTCAACTTGTTTTATTGAGTCAGCCACCTGGCGCATTTTCTGTCGGGTCGACACCAAATAGTCATTTCGGTGGGCATATTTGATCAGTGTGGGGGTTTCCATCTGGGCAACTTGTTTGAGGTTTTCACCAATTGCCTGAACCTCGTGGAGTGGTGAACTGAGCATTTTGCAGATGGCATATTCCAGTGCCCGAGCATTGATTGTCACACCCACATTTGCCAGGGATGCTGCTGGCAGCAGGAAGCGGCACACATCTACTGCTGCAGTTCGCACTTTGCTTTCGTGAGCCGAATCTGTTTCATCTTCCTGCTGTGGTATTGATTTTCTTAGCCAATTTTTTACTTCAGGAATACAGTCTTGATAGACCTGAAACAGGTGCTGGCAGGTATTGACATAATCCTCTTCTACAACATGACCGCGCAGCTCTTGTGGCACGTAAAAGGCATCCGGATCCCACTGCTGGTAGCGGGTGGATTTCTCAGTGTAGGAAGCCAGCCGATTGGCTTCGATGGTCTCAATTGCCAATCGTGAGACATTTTCTAGGGCTAAATGTAAAACAGCGTGCTCAGCGACGGAAGCATGGCCGTAGCCAACCACCCATTTTTCATGGAAATCCGCTGACCGTGCATCGGTTAACTCTGCCGCGATCTCGTCAAAGGGTTTCGGAGAGCGTGAGGTCTTGGCAAATGCAACTGCGATGGTCTCGGGGCTGAGTTCTTTTGGGTTGAGCGTGTAAATTCGTCTAGCTTTTTTCATGGCTGAAGATCCTTCGAGCTGTTGCTTTATCACGTTGAATTTGCTCAAGAAATTCTGTTACACCGGAAAACTTCTGTTCATTTCTTATTTTTTCAATGAAATCAAGCTTTAAGGTCTCCCCATAGATATTACCATCAAAATCTAAGATATGCGTTTCAACACTCAGTGATTGTTGATCTTCGAAAGTTGGACGATAACCAATATTGGTAATTCCATGATAGGTTTTATTTTGTAAATGGGCAATTATTGCGTAGACTCCAACAGCGGGCAATTTCTTTAAAGGCCAGGTTGTCATGTTTGCAGTTGGCAGGCCTATCTTTGAACCGCGATCAGATCCATGGGTTACCAGCCCAGAAACAGCATATGGACGACCCAATAATTCTGCTGCCCTTGCCACGAGACCCTGGTCGAGAAATTGTCGGATTTTTGAGGATGAAATTTCTTCATCTGAGGTTTTTATCGGTGAGATAGTTTCAACTGAAAAGGATAAGTCCTTCCCAATAGACTTGATCACCGGTATGGACCCTTGACGGTTTTTCCCCAGTGCAAAATCTCGGCCGACAACCAGATGGTGTAAGCCGAGTTTATGCTTCAAGCCCGTTAAAAATGTCCTGGGTGAAAGGTTGGCAAAGTGGCTGTCAAATTGAAAAGTAATGACCGAATCGACCCCTAATTCTACTAAGCGCGTCTTTTTTTCAGAAGGCGTTAAAAGATAAAAGGCTTTATCCTGATGGTTAAAAAAGAGAAATGGATTTGGAAAGAAAGTTACCACGAGAACAGGATGGCCAGAATTACTGGCACTTTCAAGCATCCGGCTAATGATGGCCTGGTGACCACGATGAACGCCATCAAAATTACCGAGGGTGATAGTGGTATTTGTATAAGGCAATCGTTCCAGGTCAAAAAAATTTATTATGTTCAGGTCGTTATCAATAACCATTTTCATAGCTGGAATGTACTGTCAATCGCAGAAAAAGCGCCCCTTCCTCGATAAAGGAAGAAAGGGCGGCAGTTTAATCCTGATTCCCAATGGGTTGAGTTCCTAGGTAAAAAAGACCTTTCGTGGCTGCCATTCCTTTTCCTCAGCCACATATTCCATTAATGCTACCAATTCGCCTTGCTGACTGACTGCTCTGACCCAGTGGTCGGGGTTCGCAGGCGGGTCTTCAACGGGAATTCTATGCCCATGACGGACCAGATCTACCTCTTCATACGTTAGTTCTCGAGATGGCCAGTCACCAAGCGCTTCTGCTGCCGGGATCAGGTATTTGTACCAATCCCCATTTTCAAAAGCGTCCTGGAGTTTACGCATTTGTATGGCATCCCTGAGGGCAAATTCGCCGCTCTTTGTTCGGCGGAGGCCAACCAAATGACCACCGCATCCTAAAGCATCCCCCAGGTCGTTAGCCAGCGCACGGACATAGGTACCAGAAGAGCAAAAAACATCAATGATTGCCTCGGGTGGATCCCACTCAAGCAACTCCAGGTGGTAAACATCAATTTCTTTGGCTTCCAGCTCAACTTCTTCACCTTCGCGAGCCAGCTCATAGGCTTTTTTTCCATTGATCTTCTTAGCAGAATAGGCGGGCGGTACCTGTTCTACTGTTCCCTCAAATTGTGTCAGCAATTCATGGATCTCTTCTTCTGTGATCTCCACAGCGGATCGGCGGGTGACCTCACCATCGCCATCAAATGTGTCAGTACTTTCGCCCAACCGGATGATTGCCTGATAGCGTTTGTCTGATGCTGAGACATATTCACTCAGCCGCACTGCGGGTCCTACCAGCACAACCAGCACGCCTGAAGCGCGAGGGTCCAATGTGCCCGTATGACCTGCGCGCCGTATTCCTGTTCCACGACGCACAATCTGTACAACATCATGTGATGTCAAACCAACTGGTTTATCTACCACCAGCACCCCAGAAATTGCATTTTTTACATCATAGTCTTGTTCGCTCATTTTTATCCAAACTCCCCAATGGGTATTGTAGGTCTTCTCCTTAAAATTAATTGGTTAAATTATATCTTTATTCTAATAGTTTTTGTGTTGCCTGGATGACAATTTGTTTTATTGATTCTAATGATCCCTCAAAGTCTGCACCTGCAGCAGCGGCATGCCCCCCTCCTCCAAATTTAAATGCAATTTCAGAGACATCTAAACCGGGCTTTGCTCTCCAACTGACTTTAACTTTGTCCTGTGGTTGTTCGACAAATATCAGTGCAATCGCGGTACCTTTAACCGATGATAACACGTTTACCAAGTCCGCATCGTCATTTCCAGCATACCCTATTTCTTGCCTATCGGCAAGCGTTAAACTTGTCCAAACCAGGCCATTTTTTCGCTCCAGGCGGCCCAGTCCAGCCCCCCAATAGCGGAGGGATTCAAAGGTTTTCAAGACCAACTCTTCCTGGTAAATATCAGTCAAGTTAGCGCCCAAATCCATCAGGGCTGCTGTTTTACGCATGACTTCTGAATTGACATTGGGCGTTCGAAAACCAATTGTGTCTCCCACAATGCCAGATAGCAAGCATGTGGCTATCCCCAGGTCAAAACCCAACCCCCAGGTCGGCATGTGGTCAAATAAAATAGCGGTTGTTGCAACCTGATCAGGTTCTACCACGTTGAATTTGCCAAACTGCACGTTGGTTTTATGGTGGTCAACGACCAGGTCAGGCTGGCCATATCCAGAAAGACCCTCTCCGACCCGGTGTGGGTCAGAACAATCAACCACAACGATCATGTCTACGTCGCCTTCAGGGCTGCGAGTGATTCCTTCGCTGCCAGGCAAGTAACTGAAATTCGCCGCACCATCAGAAAGAACCATCTGCACTTGTTTACCAAGGTTTTTCAAGGCCAAACCCAGGCCCAATACCGACCCTGCTGCATCAGCATCAGGTCGGACATGTGACAGGATCAGGAAACGCTCGCTGGCTTTTATCTTCGTGGTGATTTTGAGATTATCCTTCGTCTTCATTCAGCTCCTCTTTTGTTTCCTCCTCTCTTGTATTAGTAATCTCACCCTGTTGATCCCGTTCTCCACGAATCTCCGACAGCAAAGTCTCGATTCGTTCTGCCCGGTCTGGCGTTTCATCCCAATAGAATCTCAATTTGGGCATCACACGCAGTTTAATTTCCTGGCTGAGGGTATAGCGGATAAAACTACTGGCGTTTTGAAGTCCAGCCAGTATATCCTCGGCTGACGTAGCGCCTGCCAGTGAAGAAACGTATATATTGGCAAAATCCAGCTCGCGATCCACGGTGACATCGGTCACATAAACACTTTCGACCCTAGGATCGTTTACTTTGGATTCGATAATCTCACTGATGACACGACGAATTTGATCTTCAATTCTTTTTATCCTGATGTCAGATGGCATTTTTCCCTTTCTTTCTCACATTATAAGATTTTTTCTTCTTCGACGGTATAGCACTCGAGCAGATCGCCTTCTCTGAATTCATGAAATTGTCTCAAAGCCACACCACACTCGAAACCTTCACGCACTTCGCGAACATCATCTTTTTCACGTTTAAGAGAGCCAATATTCCCATCATAGAGGACTTTATCATTGCGTATGACGCGAATTCTTGCGTTTCGGCGCAGCTCGCCTTCAATCACACGACATCCAGCGGCCATCTTGAAGCGCGATACTTTGAAGGTTGCCAATACCTTTGCGCGTCCAATCGTCTGCTCCACCATCTCTGGTTCTAACATCCCCATAATGGCTTTTTCAATGTCTTCAATAAGTCGGTAAATAATGGTGTATTTTCGCAAAGAAATACCTTCAACCTCAGCCAGTCGTTCGGCAGCGTTGTCTGCGTCCACGGCAAAACCAATTACGATCGCGTCGGAAGCGGTTGCCAGCATCACATCACTTTCTGTGATGTTCCCTGTTTCCTGGTGAAGGATGGATATTGAGACTTCAGACTGTTTTTCACCCAGTTCTTTCAAGGAATTGACGATTGGCTCCAAGGACCCCTGTACATCAGCTTTGACGATTAATCGGAGTTCTTGCTCTTCTCCCGCCTGGAGTCGCTCAAAGAGATCTTCCAGTGTGGCGCGTTGTACCGTTTCCTGAGCCTCCTGCTCTCCTTCCGCGTCTGAAAGGATGGCACGCGCTTGTTTCTCTGATTCAACCACCTTGAATATGTCACCTGCACGGGGGACATCATTCAAACCCATGACTACAATAGGTGAGGATGGCCCTGCTTTTTTAATCCGGTTGCCACGGTAGTCGAACATTGCTTTTATGCGGCCATAGGATTGGCCGGCCAGAATGGTGTCACCAACTTTTAAGGTGCCATTTTGGAGCAGTAATGTGGCCATAGCGCCCCGGAATTTATCCAATTCCCCTTCCACAACTGTTCCCAGCACTTCTCCTTTGGGGTTAGCTTTGATATTTTGATTATCGGCGACCAGGAGGATGGCTTCCATCAAGTCATCGAGACCATCCATTTTTGTTGCAGAAACTTCGACGACGATGGTGTCCCCATCCCACTCATCGGAAACTAAATCAATCTCTGAGAGTTGTTGTTTGGCAAGTTCAGGATTTGCTGAAGGCAAGTCCATTTTATTCAGTGCGACGATAATAGGCACCCGGGCTGCTTTCGCATGGTTGGCTGCTTCACGGGTCTGTGGCATGACACCATCATCTGCAGCTACAACCAGGATCACAATATCCGCCCCCTGGGCACCGCGTGCACGCATTGATGTGAAGGCCGCATGCCCTGGTGTATCCAGAAAGGTTATTTTCCGATTATTATGCTCTACCTGGTAAGCGCCAATGTGTTGCGTTATGCCACCTTCTTCACCCCCGGCAACATTCGCGTGTCTGATCGCATCTAAGAGAGACGTTTTCCCGTGGTCGACATGTCCCAACATCGTCACAACAGGGGGTCTGGGAACCAGGTTTTCCTCTTCCTCATCTTCAATCACGCGACGCCATAGGGGCACCTCGCCGACTTCTTCTGGTTCCTCTTCTTTGATTTCCAGCAATTCGGGTTCAAACCCAAGTTCACTGACAACAACGGCTGCTGTATCAAAGTCAACAGTTTGGTTAATACTGGCCATAACACCATTAGCCATCAGAACTTTGATGACGTCAATGGGGCTGGCGTCCATCTTTTCTGCCAATTCCCGTACGCTAATACTGTATGGCAAAATAATTTTTTTATTGTCGTTATCGCTCACACAACACCTCCGTGGTTAATCCCCTGTTTTTTGGCCAGTAGCGCCAAAAAACATTTCATTGAATATTATAATTTGCTGAGGAGCGATCAGATGACCTTAGTTCATCCTGAACATCCCTCTGCCCCCTCAACGGCAATGCTTTCATCTGGAAGGTGATTTTCCACAAATGTCATCAAAGCTGCCTTTTCCTGATCAGACAGGTTGGTTCTCAGTGCATGGTCAAGGGCGCCTTTGATCCCGCGTAACCAGCAAGTTTGCTGGTCGTGCAAGTACGCTCCCCTTCCATGGGCCTTGCCGGTCAGGTCTACCTGAACGCCGTCAGGCCCATTTACGATCCGGATCAATGCACGTTTTGGAAATACTTCCCGACAACCCACACAAGTACGATGCGGTATATGCTTTCTGCGCCGCCTTGATTTCTTGACCATCTAACCGCTACTCAATTGTTATTACCACTCTTCCCATTCGTCTGTATCCTTTGCCAAAGGACGGGGTTTTTTACGCTTCTTCTTCTTGCGAGATTTATCTGTGTCATCATCCTTATCCTCATCTTTTGGCTTTTCGGGCTCATAATACCCATACTTGCGGGCATCGTAGGAGAAGAGTTTGTCAAATTCATCTACCTTATCTTCTTCTGCTGCCTCAGGTTCTGCCAGCTGGGGTTCTTGTTCTTGGGGCTTGATTTCCTCAGGTTCAGCTTCAACCTCTTCATCAGCAGGGGCATCTGGTGCCTCTGTGATGGGAGAATCTTCTACCTGCACTGATTCAGTTATTTCACCTTCGTCTGTTGTTTTAACATCTGTAGAGACAGTTTCTTCTGCAGGTTCTTCGGTTGTGATAGGCTGCTCTTCGGGTAGGACACGTAAGGCATCCGTAAGTTCGGCAATCTCTTCGAAAGATTTTGGGCCAATCCCATTTAAAGCCAGAATCTTATCGGAATCCAGGCGCATTTGCAGCACCAGGTCGCCCAAGGTGTCTATGCCACCTTCCTGTAAAATGAATAGAATGTGTTCCTTAAGATCCACATCAAGGATATTGATCTCAAAGGTCAGCTCTGGTACAGTGCTCAGTGCTTCCTCATAACGCCTTTGCTCTTCTAAATCTTCCTCTCGGCGTTTCTTTTCCACGCGTTTTTCAACCCGATCGATAAACTTCACCATGAAATCATAATCTTCAGGCGGAAGAGGCCGACCCTCGGCTTTTTTCTCGAGCAGGTCTGCGATTTTAATCATCGCTTCCGATTCACGTTCTGCCATTTCGGCATAATCCGGGTTGACACGCAGCTTTTCAAGTGCTTCTCCAGCAGATTCTACCTGGCTCTTGATGTCAATTCGCCAACCGGTTAGTTTGGCAGCCAGGCGCGCATTTTGACCATCTCGCCCAATTGCTAATGAAAGTTGGTCTTCCGACACGACTACTGTGGCAGTTCTGCCATCCTCTTCAGTTTCTGAAAGGTATACGCCACTGACACGGGCAGGGCTGATAGCTTTGGCAATAAATGCGGCTGCATCATTGCTCCACTCAATCACATCGATTTTCTCGTCACTGAGCTCCCGGACGATGGCCTGGATCCGAACACCGCGTACACCCACACAGGCACCCACTGGGTCTATCCCCTGTTGTGTGGCTGCAACAGCAACCTTTGCACGTTGGCCAGGCTCCCTGGCGATTGATCGGATCTCAACCACACCGTGGTAAATTTCCGGCACCTCATTTTCAAGCAAGCGTCGTAAAAATTTTCGGTGTGCTCTTGAGAGGTAAATCTGTGGACCCCGGTTGCTATCCTTTACATCATAAATCAAACACCTGATTCGGTCATGAACCCTTAGACGCTCCCGCGGAATCATGTCCTTACGCAGCATTTCTCCTTCAGCTTTTTTATACAACCCAATGGTGGCGCCTCGCCCAGATACTGATTGGACAACACCACTGACGATTTCTCCAATTTGTTTTTCAAAATAATCCAATTGGATTTCACGTTCAGCTTCTCGAATACGCTGCTGGATGACCTGTCTGGCTGTTTGCGCGGCAACACGTCCAAAATCGTCAGGTGTGCTGGGAACAACAACCATATCTCCCAGTTCTGCTTCGGGGTCGATTTTTTTTGCTTCATCGAGCAAGACCTCGGTCCGCTGATCCTGAACATCTTCAACAACTTCTTTTTCTGCAAATATTTCGACTTCGCCATTATCCAAATTAATCGATGCTTCCACAAGTTGAGCGCTGGAAGCATTGACTGTCCTTCGATAGGCAGATGCCATGGCAGATTCGAGCGCTTCAAGGATGACCTCCTTGGAAAGCTGTCGATCTTCGACGACCTCATTGAATGCCAGCGTGAATTCACTTTTCATGGTTCCACTTACTCCAAAAACTTAATCCTGCATGATACAAAGAAAAGTGGGGGGCACCCACTTTTCAGCGCAAGGGTATGAAAAAAATAAGCCAAAGCTTATCTACTCAATCCTCATTTTAGCACAAATTAAAGTCAGGTGCAAGGGAAATTTTCCGGTTGATGTCATCAATGCCATCGAAATTTGTGTTTGAGCTCTATCCTGTGATTCACATAATAGGATGATTTTTTCAGGTGGTTGCACCCTTCAGCGCCATGACCGGGTGGTTGGTGGCGAATAAATTATGCCTTTGTCCGGTTTAATCCTCAGATTAACTAGACAAGAGAAAAAATATAGTAAAATAGTGAGGTGTTTATCGGCAAACAGTCAAGGAAAGATGAGGTTTTATGACCGAAGAAAGACAATATACTGGGATAGATAGTGAGCGTCGAAAATCCAATATAGGTGTCCGGATGACCATTTTATATTCCATTGTTTATGGTGGGTTTGTGGTTTTGAGCGTGTTTTTTCCATCACAGATGGGTGTAACCACCATCTTTGGTCTGAACCTGGCCATTGCTTACGGTTTGGGTTTGATTGTTATTGCGATTATTTTTGCCATTATTTACAATCAGCTCGTGCGGATACCGAATAGCGTTAAGTCATCAAAGGGTCATCAGCAGCATGGTCCAGATCGAGAGGCGGTTTAAATGACTGTCATTGTTTTTATTGTTTTTGTAGGGGCCGTCATGGCGATCTCAACGTATACAAGTCGAAAGGCCAAAGGAATCGGCGGTTATTTTGTTGCCAATAATGCCATTAATTGGGGCGTTAATGGTGTTGCCTTTGCAGGCAGTTACCTGTCAGTTGCCAGCTTTTTAGGGATCTGTGGTCTGATCGCTTTTTTTGGGTTTGATGGATTTCTTTATTCCATTGGGTTCCTTGCGGGTTGGATTATTGCTTTGTTTGTGATTGCTGAGCCAATGAAACGCATGGGTACCTTTACTTTTTCTGATGCTTTAGACCACCGCTTTAAGCACCGTGGGATTCACCTGGCAGCTGGGCTGAGTGTGCTGGTGGTTTCACTGTTCTACCTTGTCCCCCAGATGGTTGGTGCTGGGGTGCTCATTGAACCATTGTTGGGCATCCCTCATTATTGGGGTGTGATCATCGTTGGTTCTGCAGTTATCTTAATTGTGGCAGTTGGTGGTATGACCTCTACTACCTATGTCCAATTCTTCAATGGGGGGCTGCTGTTAATTTTTGCTGGCATTCTCACCGGGGCGGTACTCCTGCGGGGTCTCAATACTTCCACTCAAAACACTAATGAAGAAGGGGTGATTGGTCTTCAAAGCCACCAATTCCAACAAGTTTCAGCACAATTTGAAGGTGACTCACTCAGTGTTGATTTACCCGGCGCTGTTGTCACAGAGCGTTTTGCGATGGTCGACAGCCACACTGGTATGGAGACGGTTGTGTTTTATCGTATTTCTCATCGTCTCCCGGCTGTGGAGACAAGCGAAAACCTATACACCGCCTCTATTAAGGGCCGTGATGTCACCATTCCAACCAATCCAGGGAATATCCCTACCCTTCATATTGAGTATGTTGATGGTGCGCCCTTCTTGAGGTTTGAAGATTGGTGGCGTCTGACAAGCGGTGAGGATGGTTCACTGCTGATGGTCGAAACACAGTTTCGATCTGTCGCGCCTGATGGCAGTGTGATCATCAATGGTGCACCAGAGAGCCCCACAAATCGACTTCGACAGGTGGGGGGCATCTCTAAATTACCCGGCTCATATGGCGAAGGTACTGGCTCCGTAGGTCCCTTGCGGTTATTGAGTGTGATGAGTGATCCGGGGACAGAGGTTTTACAGCCCAGGCACCTGGTTTTTACAACTGAGTCAGAAGAACGGGTTACTGTTTATTATCATGAACCTACAGCGGGATCGGTTTTTATGCGTCCTGGGCTGATGTTCCCCCTGGAAGCGAAAGAAGGTGAGCCGGCCACCACAACCCTTCTCAACCGCCTGAATTTTATTTCACTGATGCTGGCCTTGTTCTTAGGCACAGCTGCATTACCACACATTTTGATTCGGTACTACACTGTCCCTAATGCGGATGATGCTCGGAAGTCAACCATTATCGCCATTATCAGTATCGGGTTGTTTTATATCTTCACGATGTATTTGGGTGTGGGCGCTATCAACAGTGGCGCATTAAATGCGGAAACAAGCAATATGAGCGCACCATTTCTTGCTCGCAGTTTTGGTGAGGTACTGTTCGCTATGATTTCCGGGATTGCCTTCACAACAGTATTGGCCACTGTTTCAGGATTAATCATGGCGGCTTCTGGCGCTGTCTCCCACGACCTGATGGGAAGCATTCGCAAAGGTAATGTCTCAGATAATACAAAAGTGCTGGTTGGTCGAGTCGTGTCGATCGTCGTCGGCGTCATCGGCATCATCCTTGGGGTCTTCTTTAGAGAGATGAACGTATCTTTCCTGGTCGGTTGGGCTTTTGCAGTGGCTGCATCAGCCAATTTGCCCGCGCTGGTGATGATGCTCTTTTGGAAAAAAACCACTTCCCAGGGCATCATTGCATCCATTCTGGTGGGCATTTTTACGTCGGTCACTTTGATTTTGCTCAGCCCGGATATGTGGGCCCGTTACGGACTAAATCCGGCCAGCGCCCCCATGCCGATCAACCAGCCAGGGATTATCTCAATACCACTCAGTTTCATCGTTCTGGTTGTGGTCTCGTTGCTAACTGTCAAGAACTCGTCTCAAGACAAGCCGCAGGTCGACACGATAGCAGCAGGGCTCAAAGGGTAAAACATCTAAGGTGTGAAAATATAAAATCCCTGGATTTTTACCAGGGATTTTTTGATGTTAGCCATTAAATCAACTATAATTAAATACAAAAATATCCAAAACAAAATGTAAAGGATGGCATAATGAAAAAAGATTTTCTGTGGTGGCGAGATGGCATTATCTATCAAATTTACCCTCGTTCTTATGCAGATACCCAAAATGACGGAATCGGAGATTTGCAAGGAATAATCAATAAACTGGGTTACATCCAAGACCTGGGGGTTGATGCGATCTGGCTTTCACCAATTTATCCCTCTCCTGATGTTGACTTCGGTTATGATGTCGCAGAATACACAGATATTGATCCTAAATTTGGCACCATGAAAGACTTTGATCAACTGGTCAAAGAAGCCAAAAAGCGTGGCATACGCATTATTTTGGACCTTGTATTAAACCACACATCGGATCAGCATTCTTGGTTCATTGAGTCCAAGCGGTCCAAAGATAACCCTTACCATGATTGGTACTTGTGGCGTGATCCCAAACCCAATGGTGATCCACCCAATAACTGGCAATCCGTCTTTGGTGGGTCAGCATGGGAATTTGTTCCCGAATTGGGGCAGTATTATTATCACATGTTCTATAAAGAACAACCTGATGTCAACTGGCGCCATCCAAAGGTGCGGGCAGCTATGCTGGATGTTTTTCGCTTCTGGCTTAAAAAAGGTGTGGCTGGTTTTCGGCTGGATGTCTTTAACGCTTACTTCAAAGATTCTGCCTTTCGAGATAACCCGACCAAGATTGGCCTCCGGGCGTTTGACCGCCAAGAGCATATATACGATGTCTCTCAGCCCGAAATGATCCCCTTATTAAATGAAATACGGGAGATATGCGATCAATTTAAAGAGACCTATGTGGTCGGAGAGACCTTCCTGGCTGACGCAGCACAGTCTGCCGCTTACTGTGGTGATGACAAACTGCACGCAGCCTTTAATATCGGGTTTGCCCATAACCGATGGCATCCCAAACGCTTTTTAACGGCATCGCTGAAATGGTATGAAGCACTTGGAGAAAAAGCCTGGCCTAATAACCACCTCAGCAACCATGATGTGCAAAGGACCGCCACACGGTACTGTTTTGGCGAGGATGATCGCCGGGCCAAAGTGGCTGCGGCGATGTTGTTGACATTAAAGGGTACACCTTTTGTTTATTATGGAGAGGAAATTGGGTTACGTGATATCCCGATTCGAAAGAAAGAGGATATTAAGGACCCTGTAGGAATCACCTTTTGGCCGTTCTATAAAGGAAGAGATGGCTGCAGGTCCCCAATGCAGTGGAATAGTGAACTTAATGCTGGTTTTTCACAGGCAAAACCATGGCTGCCGGTACATGAAAATTTCCCGGATCGGAATGTCATTCGGCAGGCCTCATATCCGGATTCACTTTTAAATTTTTTCAAAAGCATCATCGAAATCCGAAAGAAAGAACCAGCGCTCCAGAGAGGTGACTTTTATCCCCTTGTGGAGAATCCCCGTCACATCCTGGCTTACCTCAGACGCCAAGAAGAGGACCAGGTGGCTGTTATTTTGAATTTTAGCAGTCGAAATCTTGAATTTGATTTGCCTGATGGTAAATGGATCTCGTTACTTGATCAAGATAAACAGATCAGCGATTCCATTAAAATGAACCCTTATGGTGTTGCGTTACTTAAACTTCAAACATGATCTGATCAAATGATCGAGTAGCAAAACCAAATACCATTGAAGCACTACTGCCAAGGATTGGTTCGATGAATGTGCCTTATATCCCAGGAAGTGCGCCGCCACCCGAATTGCCCCTCGGCCGTTTTCTGCCGCCCCTGCCAATGGGAATGGTCAGTAAGTGGTGTCAGGAAAACCTGGATTCGGGTGATTGGGTATTGGACCCCTTCGGATTCAATCCCATGGTACCGATAGAAATTGTCAAGGCGGGACACCCTGTCCTGGTTACCGTCAATAATCCAATCCATGCTTTCTTGTTGTACATCTTTGCCAGCGCGCCCCAGGAACAGGAATTAATCGCTGCACTGCATGATCTGGCAGTTGCATCGAAAGGCAAAGATCGGATGGAGCCCTATATTCGCAGCTTGTATCTTGTTCAATGCGTGGACTGCCGCAGTGAAATTGAGGCAGATGGTTTTTTGTGGCAAAAAGGAGCAGCTTATCCTTATGCCTCTCTGATTAAATGTACACACTGTGGCGCAGAGGGAGAGCAGCAGCTCAGTGAGCAAGTGCTGAAAAACCTGACTCCAATACCACCCAAACACCTCCACCATGCGCGTGCCCTGAATCGGGTCGTCGACCGTAACGATCCATTTCGAGGGCAGGTCGAAAACGCCCTTAATGCTTACCCTGCGCGCCCATTAATTGTCCTGCAGACGATGATCAATAAGCTCGAAACATTGGAGCAGACGCCCAGACGCCGTGAATTATTAATTGCCTTGATCCTTTCTGCTGCCGACCAGGGTAATACCCTGTGGGCTTATCCTAGCCCGAGAAACCGTCCAAGGCAGATTGTGATCCCGTCGGTTTATAAAGAACGAAACTTGTGGAAGGTTTTAGAGGATGCAATTAAAACATGGCAGGTGATCGAGACTCCGGTCTCTCTCTCAGATTGGACGGGAGATTTTGGCCAAGCAGCTGGGATTTTCCGATTTCAAGGTCGGATAAAAGAGCTTTCACCAAAACCTAAAGGTCATTTTTTTTCAGCAGTCCTGACGGCCTTCCCCAGGCCGAATCAGGCCTTTTGGACTTTGTCCGCCTTATGGACAGGTTGGGTGTGGGGGCCGGATTCAGTAGCGCCCATCCGCCAGGTCCTTTCCAGACAGCGATATGATTGGAACTGGCATACGAATGCGCTAAAAGGTGTATTTGAATCGATCCAAGTATTAGGGCAACCCCTGCTAAAATGTTGGGGATTGATCGCGGAAAATGAGCCAATGCTTTTACTGGCCACACTGCTGGCTGCCGATTCGAAAGGTTTCAGATTAGATAAATATGCACAATCAATGGACGACCAACTGGCGCAGTGTTATTGGGTCGGTGAGGGTCAACCTCCTGCAGCTTCAAATTCAGAGCAGGTAAAAGACCTCGCCCGGGAAAAAATTATTGATTACCTGCGTCAAAATGGCGAACCAGCCCAATATCAGCAAATTCATGCCGCCATCATCACAGGCCTGGCGAGTGATAGAAATTTGGCAGCGCAGCATGGGCTTGACAATCCTCACCAACCAGCTTCTTCAACGCAAAATTGGATTGTAAAAATTTTCCAAGAGAAACCACTCTTAACCCGATTTGACAGCTCAGCTGTCTCACTTGAGACTGGACAGTGGTGGTTGACAAGGCCACAAGATGTTGCCCAACCCCTGGCTGATCGTGTAGAAGAAACAATTCGGCATCATCTTGTCCATGTAGAAATAACCTCCTCACAGGTTGTTAAGGAGATTGTGTACCGTACTTTTCCCGGTATTTTCACACCGGATGTGGCCCTCTTATACAACTGTCTTGATTCCTATGCTGATCTGGTTGAGGCAGACGCGCACCGTTGGAAATTATGTGATTCAGAAAAGCCTGCCAACCGACGTGAAGATATTCATGCCATCAGGAATACGCTGGCCCAAATTGCGCAACGGTTAGACTATCAGGTGACAGGGGATGCTCCTATGCTGTGGTTCAAGAAAAATAGCCCCCTCGCCAGCTACAGCCTGTATGTTGTTTCATCGGCTGTGATCTCTAAACAAATTTATCAAAATCCCCACTCTGCACAAATAAAATTAATTATTTTACCAGGAAGCCGGGCTAATTTGCTCGCCTTTAAGAAACAACGCAATCCATTATTAAAAGAAAAATTGGATCAGGACTTCCTTGTGGTTAAATTCCGCTTGATCCGTGACCTTTATGCGAACCCCTTACTTTCAGTTGAATTATTTAAAGAACAAATCCGCACGGACCCACCAGAATATCGATCCTCTCAACTGGCATTATTCTGATTTGTAAATTGTATTGTATCTCCTCAGTTTGCAGGGTCCTTCTTCAGCAGCAGGGCTGCCTGAGTAGTTACTTTGCACCTATAACTAATCCCCTGTCTCCGGTGTATGTGTCATTGTAGGTGTATGGGTTGCTTCTGAAGACTCATTTTCTGTAGGCAATAAGGTGCTGGTAGGTGTTGGAGTAGGTGTCTCAGTTGGTGAAGGCGTCTCAGTCGGTGGAGTTGTCTCGGTTGGGAGAGGCGTTTCAGTTGGTAAAGGTGTCTCTGTTGGTAAAGGTGTCTCGGTTGGGAGAGGCGTTTCAGTCGGTAAAGGGGTCTCTGTTGGCGTAGGTGTAAGTGAAAGGGTTGGTATGGGTGAGGGAATTGCTGTCGCCGTTGGCACATTTGTGGGTAGTGTGCTCACTGATACCTGGGTCATTGTTGGGGTGGATGTCGGGGTAGGGTCGGGCAATTCAGTTGGTGTCAGTGTCGGTTCAATGATCGGGGTGGGGGTGTTGGTTGGGTTGAGGGTTGGTGTGGGCGTCTCAGTGGGCGTTGGGGTTGGTGTGGGTGTCTCTGTTGGATCGGGCGTCTCAGTGGGCGTTTCCGTCGGATGTTGAATATTGAAGGTAACTGTCTTTTCGGCATATGTGTTCTCTGTGCTGTGGACAAAGAATTTTAGGGTCACGATGCCTGGTTCGACATCTTCTAAATCCCATTCGTGCAATAAGCCTGGTGTTTCCTGGGGTGTTTGATTATTCTCTATCAAGACTTTCCAGCTCAGAGGTTCGGCTCCCTGGCCCCATTCGATGCGGTAGAAATCAAAATTTTGGGTGGCAGTTATCATGCCCCTGATTTCAAAGGGATTGTCGGTTATAGTTTGTCCATCAGCTATACCTGTCAGCGTGATGATCGGGCGGGGATCATCTGCCCGGCAGACCCGGCTCGGCACGAAAAACATAGGTGAGGAAAAGCCCAGGTTATCAGCCCATGCTCTTCCCTCAGCATCCTCTTTCAACCAGCGTTGCGCCCATGGATCGCTGACATTGATAGCCGATTTTTGAGCTGTGTAATCACTGCAAGCATCCGACACAGCCAAACCCGTCCAGGTATCGACTGTCACGGTTTTCCAAAGGTCTTCTGTTTTCGGCTTGGGCAGTTGATTTGCGGCAAAGAGCTCACTGCGTTGTTGCGGGCATTTTTCTGAAGGTTCGGTCCCTGAAATGGCGCAAATCACCCGGTCAACAATGCCAGGTGGACGAACGAATGGCGACGCGTTGCCCCCTTGCAATTCATTGATGCCATATGTCATGAATTGTGCCCAGATAGGGCCAGCACCGGTTAAACCGGTGGTATTGATCATTGGTGTGTAGTCATTATTGCCCACCCAGGCACCAACCACTAAATCTGGCGTATAACCGATGGTCCAGTTATCTCGGAAATCGTTGGTGGTGCCCGTTTTGACTGCTGCTGGGAATGCCAGGTTGATTACCGGATTGGTGCCAAACATAGGAATGCGCGCATTGGTATCTGACATAATATTAGATATCAGGTAGGCATGTTCAACCCTGACAACCTGGTCGCCTGATGGCGGTTCATGTTCAAAAACAATATTCCCGGAATTATCAACTATCTTGGTTATGGCGACAGATGGTAATCTTCTTCCCTGGTTAGCAAAGATTGCATAAACAGATGTTAACTCCATCAAGCTCACTTCACCCCCTCCGAGTGTTAACGAAAGTCCGTAGTCGGGCCGGGTAAAGCTGGTTATTCCTAAGCGTTGAGCAAAATTTATCAGCCCATCATCAATGGGTGACTCAGGGTCATTGTAGATACCCACAAACTCGAGGGCTTTAACGGCAGGGATATTATAGGAATTTGCCAGTGCAGACCGCAGGGTCACTGGGCCACGAAATTTGCGATCATAATTAACTGGCTCGTAAGGTGGATTTGTGTCATGTGGGTCTGTTGATGGTGGAAACTTTGTTGGTACATCCCAAATCATGGTGGCAGGTGTCCAGCCTTTTTCAAATGCAGCCACATAGGTGAGGGGTTTAATCGCTGAACCAGGTTGACGGGTTTGGGATAAAACCATATTGACCTGTCCATCAATTGCTTTATTGTGAAAATCTGCAGACCCCACCATGGTTAATATTTCTCCTGTGTTGGGGTCAATCGCTATCAGCGCGCCATTAGAGGCGTTGTTGTCTGCCAGGGCTGCGACCTGGTCTGCCACAATCCTTTCGGCCTGGGCCTGGAGATTGGGGTCCAGGGTTGTGTGAACGGTAAACCCACTACGATAAATCGTTTGGGGATCAAACTGTTGTTCTAAAAGCGAACGGACATAAACCACCCAATGAGGGTAGCGCATGCTGAAACGCAGTTCAGGAAAATCATAATCTGCCAGGTCAATCCCAGCCTGAGTGGCATCTTCATAGGAAACGCACACCGCCGGTCTTCCAGTTCCGATCTCGATGCAATTACGCTCACGGCTTAGCTCATACATCAGCACCAATACCGAACGCTGTCGATACAGGGTGGCATCCCTGTTATTATAAATATCGTAGATTGATGGGCCCTGGGGCAGGCCAGCCAGGAATGAAGCCTGCCATAAATTTAAAGACTCTGCTGAGCTGTTAAAATAAGTCTCTGCTGCTGCCTGAACGCCGTAGGCCATATTGCCATAAAAATTTTCATTTAAATAGAGTTCTAATATTTCTTCTTTAGAATATTGCCGGGTGATCTCAAAAGCTAAAACAATTTCCCTGGCTTTTCTTTCATAAGATTGATCATGCCGCTCGGTCGGGTCCAGTAATAGGTTGCGGGCTAATTGTTGTGTGATTGTAGACGCACCAGATTGGATTTCTCCAGCCGTGTAATTTTGCCATAATGCGCGTGTCATTGCCCACATATCAAACCCCGGGTGGGTGTAGAAATCTTTATCTTCAGTGGCAATTGTTGCTGCAATTAAATGAGGTGATATTTCTTCAAGGGGTACATAAGTTCGGCGGCCAGCATTTGGGTCTAGAATCTCATAGAGTACATTTCCATTACGGTCTAAAATCCGCGTCGTTTCAAATTGAGCGGCTCTTGTTCTAAGCTCGTTAACATCTGGTAGTGATGAAGATATCCGAAAATATTGGTAGATTCCTATTGACCCAATCACTAGAAGGATTAAGATAAATATGAAAACCAAGATCAGGAAAGCCTTTAGCAGGTTATTACGACGTTTGTGCTTGTTATTTGGCTTTTGTGGCCGCTTCATTTCTGAAGGTCGGCGTCCCTTATTATGGGTTGGTTGTTTTTCACCATTTTGGGGGTGATGATCGTTTTCCTGATGATTTTTCGCAGTTTGCCGGGGCACATGATAAGCAGATGGCGTCACTCGAGTGGCATCGCGGTCGACTTCGCTGACGTATTTTGGCAAGTTGGGTTTTTCAGCTGACCAATCTTTGGGGACATTTTGAGGTGGAATTGTCGGAATATTATCCGCTGGGCGCTGGTACCTTTGGGTATTTGCAGGTATGGCCTGGGTGGATGCATCAGGATCTGCCTGGCGATGGGCTGGTTTTGTGTGTGAGTCTTTTTCCGATTTATTGGCAGCAGGTGAGAGGCGCGTTTCTGCGTTTGGATCACGGCTTTGATTAACCTGTGTGGCTCTTGTCTCGGCTTCTTTGCCGTCGATCAACTTTATCGGTTGGGTTGTTTCATCATCTAATTCATCCATTGGATTAAATGGGGCACCAGACCACCAACCGCCTGTTGATTCGGGATGGCCGGTGGGATGGCGGGAGGTAATCTGCTGTTGATCCGGGCTTTCTGATTTCTCAGAAGAATCAATTTCATTGACCCAGCCAGAGGAAGGGGCTTCCTTATCCGAATCCGGCCTTTTTTGGTCAGGGGAAATGGATTTTTGATCCGATGAACTTCCCGGATTGAGGTTTACTTCCTGGGTTTCTTCATCGTCTAAGGACTGCTGGTGATGGACTCCATTCTGTGCAGAAACTTCTGCGTGTGGGTCAACATCATGTTCTTCAGGTTTGTTCTTCTCATTCATGGCATTATTCTAGCACAATTAACAGTTGATAAATAGACGATGGTACGGCTTGATTAGTTCCAATCATTTGATTTTTTACGGCAGACCCAATAAGATTATTAGTTACTACTCAGCATGCGAGGGAATAGGGGGGTGTGGTGTGGCGGCGAAGCCGCCA
>PWSY01000137.1 GCA_003563055.1 Anaerolineaceae bacterium
CAGAGAAAGTCACCATTGACCTGGGAAATGAACCTGTGACAACTGCCATACCAATCGAATTGCCAGGAGAAGTCCCTCTAATATTGAATGACATTGGTGACTCCATCGATCTTGATAGTGTCCTATTGACGGTGAACCAGGTATCCTCGCCGGAAGAGGACAGTTTATCGAAACCGCGTGAGGGCAACAAGTTCCTTTTGGTCGATATCACCCTGGTCAATAATACCAGCGAGGTCCTTGAAATCACTGCCAGCTTCCAAATGTATGTCAAAGACTCTACCGGGCAATTATTCACACTGGATCACTCGGTGACCTTCGCCAAAGGCGTTTCACCCGATGGTGAACATGCCCCCGGTGAAACGATCAATGGCCAAATCGGGTATGAAGTGCCAGAGGACGAGACCAGCTTCGTGTTTGTCTTTGAAGGTAAAGATTGGGACTCAGACAAGGCATTTGTGATCCTGATATTGGAAGAATAGGAAACCGCTAATCACGTATCTTTATCACTTTTCCCCTTTTTTAATGCCATTTCCTAACAAAGGAGAGGTTGGAGTGTTTTGGCGAGGGGGTCTGATCTTTACACCCTCGATTCCCTATTTAATTGAGCATTACCGCTTTTGCTTTATTAAAAAGTTCTTAAGTAAGCGATATTGAAATCTGCTGAAGGCTTATGTTATAATCGCCTCTATGAAACAAAAACATTTTCAGCGAGCAGACTGTAATGGTTGCTCTCTACTCGGAAAAACAGCACCAAATCTTTACTGAGAAATAGATAACGGACAACAACACGCAAATATTTTTGCGCGCTGTGTTGCTACGAACAATTCAAATCCATTTGATCCATCAAGGAGGTGTCTATACACATAAACCCAGTTGTCATCCTTAAGTTGTTTGTAACTGCTCAAACGATCCTGTTCTAATGGAGGGGAATGATATGAAGGCTTTGCCTCCAGATCACAACGCCCGACACCCTTTTTGTCTGAGGAGTTACGCCTTTTTGTTCAAGATTACTATTAATGGAGATGTAATTTGATGAATAAGATTAGTTTTAAGCTGTTTACCGTAGTGATCCTTTTCAGTCTGATGGTCTCGCCTGCCATAGCCCAAGCGCTGGACCGAGAAGGTGGCGAATTTAATCCAACCGCATTTTCAAGACCTTCACGGCCAGAACCCGAACTTGTCCCATATGAGATCCTAAATGCTTTTGAAGGTGGGATGACGATCGAAGAGTTCCTGATCCGCAATCAGGGTCCGGTCCCCAATGCGTTGCTGGATTTTGCAGATACACCTTTGGTCGTGGTCGTGCAGTTGGAAGATCCCCCTCTGGCCGAATATGTCCTCCAACAAGATCTTTCCCGAGATCTCGTGGCACAAGTGTCTTATGTCGATCAGCTCAAGAGCCAGCAAGCCGTTGTACTCAACCAAATCACGCAGACACGCAGTGATGTGCGCATGATTGGGGAAAGCTTCACGAAAGTGCTGAATGGTTTTATGCTGCGGATCCCGGCCAGCGCTTTGAGCGACATCCGCGCGATTGACGGCGTGAAATCCGTTAGCAGAGCGCCACAACACATCATTAACCTATCCAACAGTGTACCTTTGATCAACGCCGACGCTGTCTGGGAAGATCCAGGTTACACCGGCGATGGCATCACCATCGCCATCATCGATACGGGGATCGACTATACCCATGCGATGTTTGGCGGCCCTGGCACACCAGAAGCCTATCAGGCGATTGACCCGGATGTGCTTGACCCGGATGTCTTCCCAACCACCAAGGTTATCGGGGGATACGACTTTGCTGGTTCAGATTATGACGCAGGCGACCCCGACCACAATATCCCCGTTCCGGATGGTAACCCGATCGATGAACACGGTCATGGCACCCACGTGGCAGCCACTGCTGCTGGCGTTGATATCGGCTTTGGATCGGGCGTTGCCCCTGACGCCAAATTATATGCCCTGAAAGTATTCGGCCGTTCTGGATCAACCAACCTCGTCTTGCATGCCATTGAATGGGCGATGGATCCCCTCGGGCTGGGGCATCTCGGAGAACCGGTCGATGTGATCAACATGTCTCTCGGGTCTAACTGGGGTCCTGCCGATGAAAGCGACCCAGAGTTTGTGGCCATCGAGAATGCTTCGGCATTAGGTGTGGTTGTGGTTGCTTCCGCCGGCAATGCTGGAAATGCTGAATATATCGTCGGATCACCCTCCACAACAGATTCAGCGATTTCCGTTGCCGCCTCAACCACGGGCTTTGTCACAGCACCCTTTATCGAATTTGCCGCTGATGCACCCTATCAGTATGCTTTTCCTTTCTTTTTCGTTGGTGAATCCGAAACGACTGAAGTATTTACTCAGTCTCAGCCAAGTCTTTGGACTGATCGGGTTCCGTATACACCAGCCAACCCCTTTACAGAGACCCTCTCGGGTGACCTTATCGATGTTGAGACAATCGATGGTGGATTCCTATGTAATGAAGACATTGCAGGAATTGAAGGAGAACCGCTTGAGGATGCCATTGCTTTGATCTCACGAGGTGAGTGTTCTTTTGAAGAAAAAATCAATAACGCCGAAGCCCTGGGTGCCGCGGCTGCCATTATCTATAATAATGCGCCTGGCATCATTTCCATGGCGACTGGTGAGACAACCCTGCCTGCTGGCTCGATCACGCAGGCTGATGGTGAAATTCTGGCAGCATTGGCACCAGCCCATGTATCCGTGGGGCCTGATTCGAATGTGGCGACTTTCCCCGCCGAGGAACCAGCCGACACAATTGCTGCCTTCTCCTCCCGAGGCCCACGTGGCTTTGATTCAAAACTGAAACCTGAAATCACTGCTCCAGGCGTGGCCATTTTTGCAGCTGACATGGGTACCGGAGATCTGGGTACAAGCATGAGCGGCACCTCCATGTCGGCCCCCCATATCGCAGGGATTGCAGCTTTGATGAAGGAAGCGAACCCCAGATGGAACCCGGTTCACATCAAGGCAGCCATGATGAACACTGCTGTCGATTTGGCCGATGCTTTCAGCGCACAAATTCCACGCCAGGGCGCAGGCCGCGTCGATGCATTCCAATCCGTCACAACCAGCCTGGTTGCTTACGGCGACCCACACTTGGTCAGCCTGAGCTGGGGTGTGATCGAACTAGGGCAGGATGATTACACCGATGTCCAAACGATCACGCTGCGTAATTTCAGCGATCAAGCCGTCACTTTAGCGGTGGACACCTTATTTACGTCCGATGCCACCGGGGCGGCTCTCACATCCTCGGTCAATGAAGTCACTGTCCCGCCAAACCTAGCAGCCAGTGTGGAGGTGACTCTGTCTCTGGACGCCACAGAAGTACGCAGTGCCTTTGGCGATTTAGACGAATATTATGGTTTTGTCACATTTACAGGATCTGAAGAGACCTTACGGGTACCATTCTATTTCTTGCCCCGCCCCTACACACAGTTAACCGAAGTGGACGCGAACACTGCCTTTGATGCCGACGCCGGCTTGGGTTATGTCGATGTTGCGCAAAGCGGCCCCATCCCCTCAAGCTTATGGGCTTTCCCCGTCAGCCTGGTCTCAGAACAAGACCCGGATATAGATGACGCAGCCGACTTGCGTTATGTGGGTATGAATTATGACGGATGGGATCACCCAGATTACGGGCCAATTATCGAAGCCTCCTTCGCCATGTGGGGTCCGTCGCACACCAATCAGCCCTTCTTCAACGAAGTGGACCTTTTTATTGATACGCCCACAGGTAGTGTAGCGAATTTCAACTACAACCTGGGTTGGTTCGTAGGTGCAGGTCAGAACAATCAATGGATCGTGGTCCAGGTGGATTTCACCGATGGTATGGTTTACCTGGGCAGCCCATGGCTCATTTTTGCCGATTTTAACTCCGGCTACCAGGAATGGTGGCTGCCGGCAGACTGGCAATATGTTGAGGATGTATTCGACTATGAAGTCCTTACCTTCGATTGGTTTGGCAATTTCAAATTCGCTGGGGGTGCCAGCTTCGATATTTCCAGACCACCCATAAACTGGGCTATCCTGGATGAAAACTGGGATGATTGGCTCTTAACGCCCCACAACGAAACCGCTTCCCTTATTTTCTCGGTCGCTGACCCGGACGGCTTCATTTTCAGCGGCGTAGAGGGGATCATGCTGGCTGATTACTTCGGCAAACCGGGCTCTGGCCAAGCTTATTACTGGCCGCTGGAGGTTTCCGGGCTTTATGCCAATCTCCAGGTAGCCCATTTGGCACCCTTTGCGGAAGACGCCAGTGTCACCATCACCCTGAACGGTGAGCCAGCCTTGACAGACTTCGACTACGGCGAGTCGACTGAATACCTGACTTTGTCCGCTGGTGAATTTGAGGTGGCTGTCTACCCGACCCCACCAGGTGAATCGGGGATGCTTGCGCTGGGAGAGCCAGTCATTGAAGAGACGGTAATCTTAGAAGCTGATGAATACTACACGTTGATCGCAATCGGTGACGGCGAAAACCAGGCCCTCGCGTTGATCCTGCTAGAGGATGACCTGACCGAACCTGAGGAGGGCAAATTCCACCTCCGGTTTGGCAACCTAGCGCCTTTCACAGATGAAGATACTGAAGCATTTCTAAAATTTGACTCAAGTACTGTCCACGGAAACGTTGTTTATGGTGATGTAACAGACTTCATCGAAGTTGATGGTGGCAGCTACATTGTACGCTACGAACATGATGGAATTTTTGGTTTTTTTGGTAGAAACAGTGCTGAGGAAATCATGTTTGACGAAGGAACAATCGTTTCGATATTTACCACAGGAGAAAAGGTAATCACACAACACGGCTTATACCTATTACCTGCTGGTGAAATAGGAACATTTATTCCACTTGCAGATCTTTTAGATTAGACAAAAGACTTAACAAAAAGGCTGTCCGCATGGGAAGCCTTTTTTGATTCCACATATCTGCCTTAAGCGCATGATCATAATTGGGCGGGTTATGCTGCCCGATTTAGATTATTTACATAAGCTTCGTAATCATCAACCTTGTACAAAAAGCCAGGAAAGCTTGAACTGAACAGCATAGCCTGTTATTATAAGATCAAGATGATCTAAATAGTCATTATTAGTGAGATCACCTCAAGGATCACAATGCTCACTATCGAGCCTTATTGGAAATAAAGCATGATGGTTACTAAACAATTACCGGACGACCTAACTGATCCGAAAAGAACGTTCTGCTCAGAAACAGGAGGTGATTATGGCATAAACGTTTCAACCAATCACAACCACAAAATCAATCTAAACTAGTGAAAAGGAAATTTACAATGAAAGAATTTGGTTTAAAAATATTGACTGTCATGCTTTTATTCGGTTTCATTGCCTCACCGGCCATAGCGCAAGCAATCGGTGTGCAATCTGAAGAAGCTGATAAGACCTTCCTACAGGTGGCCCACCTGGCTCCCTTTGCCGAAGACGCCAGCGTCACCATCACACTCAACGGTGTGCCTGCCCTGACTGGGTTCGGTTACGGCGATTCCACCGAATATATTGGGCTGGAACCCGGTGATTACGATGTCGCTGTTATCCCAACTGGCGCTGAAGACCCGGCCATCGAAGTCACGGTCACCTTAGCGGTTGATACCTTCTACACCGTGATTGCGGTCGGCGACGGCGTCAACCAGGACCTTGCTTTGATCCTGGAAGTAGACGACCTGACTGAGCCTGCACCAGGCAAGTTCCATCTGCGATTAGGCCACCTGGCACCCTTTGCTGCAGGTAATGCCACCGCTGATGTCCGCCTTGCAAACGGCGATCCAGTCCAAGAAGGCGTCAACTTTGGTGACGTAACCGCCTTTATCCCCCTTGATGCAGGCACCTATGACCTGATCATCACCACCCCTGGCGGCGGTACCACCTTAATCGACCCCATCCCCGTTGATTTTGCAGAAGGTGCGATCGTTTCGGCCTTTGCCACCGGCGAGGATAACAACCAACCCCTGGGTGTGTTCGCGCTGCCTTCCGGTCAGGAAGGAAGCTTTATCCCCTTAGGATTCGCAAACCTCCAGGTTGCCCATCTAGCACCCTTTGCCGAGGACGCCAGCGTTACCATCACGCTCAACGGTGAGCCAGCCCTGACAGAATTCGGCTATGGCGATTCGACCGCATATATCGAGCTGCCCGCTGGCGAATATACAGTGGCTGTATTCCCAACCCCAGCAGTGGATGCCTCAATTGCTGAACTAGTTGACCCGGCTATCGAAGCGACAGTCCAATTAGAAGTTGATGTTAATTACACAGTGATGGCGGTCGGCGACGGCGTCAACCAGGACCTTGATTTGATCCTCTTAGAAGACGATCTGACCGAG
>PWSY01000064.1 GCA_003563055.1 Anaerolineaceae bacterium
GATGGCACCATCGCCAATATCACACCAAAGCATCCCAATGCCCGATTGCCAGTGGATAAACAGCTCATGGCCGAACTGCCACCGCCACTATCAAAATTCCTGGTGCCGAATGTAGAAGTCGTGCAGGAGCGGGTCAGCGTCGAGATCATGCGCGGCTGCACACGCGGCTGCCGCTTTTGTCACGCTGGCATGGTCAACCGGCCTATTCGTGAGCGACCGGTTTCGGAGGTGCTGTCTGCACTGCGTGCTGGGCTGGACCAAACCGGTTACGAGGAGGTCAGCCTGTTGTCGTTATCCTCCTCTGACTATACCCACATCATCCCATTAATTGAGGGATTACGAGAACTGCTCCAGGAACGTCAGGTCAATATCAGCCTGCCATCTCTACGGATAGAGTCCTTTTCAGATGAACTGATGGATGTGTTACAAACCCTTTCACCTGGCGGCGGGTTCACATTAGCCCCCGAAGCCGGGACGGAACGCCTGCGGGAGATCATCAATAAACCCCTTACCGATGAAGAACTGATGGGCACCATCCGCGCCATCTACCAGCACGGTTGGAACACGATTAAACTGTATTTCATGATCGGGCACCCCCAGGAGACACTTGTGGATGTGGCGGCCATCGCTGATCTGTCCAAAGCAGCCCTTCAGGAAGGGCGGCGTGCTGTCGGCGGCCGCGCCCGGCTTCACCTGGGGCTGAGCACCTTCATCCCCAAACCCCACACCCCCTTCCAATGGGCGTCATTTGAAGACCCGGCGCGCATCCAGGAAAAAATTTCCACCCTGCAGGATTCCCTCAGGGGCTCAAAAATCAAGATGACCTGGAATGACCCCAAGGCATCTCTGCTGGAAGCATGGCTCTCTCGAGGAGACCGACGGTTAGGTGAGGTGATCTACCAAGCCTGGAAGAATGGCGCTCGCTTTGACGCCTGGTCTGAGCATTTCAATATGGACTGCTGGCGAGCAGCGTTTGAAATGACTGGCCTGGACCCGGATTATTATAGCAATCGAACCCGCCAGCTGGAAGAAACGCTCCCCTGGGATCATATCAACGCCGGCGTGCGCAAAGAATTCTTAAAACAAGATTACCAATGGAGCTTGCAGGGGTTGGTCCGGCCGGATTGTCGGGAACAGTGTTATGCCTGCGGTATCCTGTCTTCATTTAGCGAGCTGAGACTGGCCGCGCCCGATGGCGGATGGAAGTGTCCCTGAGATGAGCGCTCAAGAGACAATCTCCCGCATCCGTGTGCAGTACGCCAAAGGTCACAGCTTGCGCTTCATCGGGCATCTGGACCTGCAGCGCCTATGGGAACGGCTCCTGCGCCGCAGCGGGCTGCCCATTCGGTACTCGCAAGGCTACCATCCCCGCGCCCGTCTGAACCTCGCCTCGGCCCTGCCCTTGGGCTGCATCAGCGATGCAGAACTGCTTGATTTTTGGATCAACGCAGCCCTCCCCATCGAAGAAATCGAGGCCAGGCTCAACGCGGCAGCACCGCCCGGGCTGGAAATTGACACCGTAGCATCGGTTGACCTGAGCGAAGATTCCCTCCAAACCCGGATGCAGAGCAGTGAATTTGAGGTCTCCTTTTTTGACTCCCAGGACCGCAGGGAATTGGTGAAAATAGTGGTCTCCCTGCTGAGCAAAGCCCAAATCACTCGAACACGCCGCAAGAAAACCTATGACCTGCGGCCCCTGATCCTGGACCTGGCGGTCATCACCATAGAAGATAGCAAGCCCGGTTTGAGAATGCACCTGGCCGCCGAACCCGGTGCCACCGGCCGCCCGGATGAAGTGCTGGATGCCCTCGGTTTTAGGGTTACAGACTACCTTGTCAGACGAACGCAGCTCATGCTTGGTTGAAGCATGTTTATGTTTCATCGGTAAATTGGTACTTTGGTGAATAGTGAATGGTGAAATGTGAATGGTGAATGGTGCCATAATCTGCAAGGTGTGTTTTTTGTCCAGTGAACCAGCTTTTTTCGCTTTGAGCTTTCAGCTTTGAACTTTGAACTTCCATTTATAGAAACTATCCGGCTAAGCGTACTACCAACCACCAGCTACGAGCTACCAGCTACGAGCTACGGTCTACGAGCTATTTGCTATCAGCTATCATTTCACCTTTCAGCCATCACAAAATTAGGTATAATTGATGGATGTGGGAGCAACAACGCCCCACCACCTCGTTCCCGTGGCCTAATGGATAAGGCGGCGGCCTCCGGAGCCGTAAATGTGAGTTCGAATCTCACCGGGAATATTTTCATTTAAAGGCTAATTCGTGTAAAATTAGTCTACCAGATCAGCATACCCCAGGGAGTTACCTACCATGTCATCCAAAGACTCAAAAACAGAGTACCATTTCTTAATTGAGCACCTGCATTACCATAATTATCGATATCACGTGCTGAATGACCCGGTCATCAGCGATTATGAATTTGACCAAAAACTCAATCGTCTAAAAGCAATCGAAGAGGCGCACCCAGACTGGACTATGCCGGATTCACCCAGCCAGCGCGCGGGTGCTGAACCCCTCAGCCAGTTCAATAAGGTCACCCATCCTGTACCGATCCTCAGCCTGGGCAATGCCTTTGACGAGCAGGACATACGTGATTGGCATGCTCGGATTATGCGCCTGGATGAGCGAGTACGAGAGGCCGAATTCACTGTGGAACCCAAGCTAGACGGGCTGACAGTCGTACTCCATTACCAGGATGGGACCTTTGTTCAAGGTGCCACACGTGGTAACGGTGAGGTCGGTGAAGATATCACTGAGAACCTCCGCACAATCAAATCATTGCCGCTTCACATTCCCATCAAGACAAAAGGGCCGAAAGTTCCTGAGTCGCTGGTTGTCCGTGGAGAAGTAATTATCACCAAAGCTGATTTTATCCAATTGAACGAGCGTCTTGAGAAAGAAGGAAAGAAAACCTACCTGAATCCCCGCAACACCGCAGCCGGCTCCTTACGTCAGCTTGACTCCAAAATCACCGCTCAACGACCCCTCACCCTCCTGGTCTACGCGATTGTCAACCATCAGGATGGTGAGGTCCCTGATACGCAATGGGAAACACTGTCCTACTTGAAAGCACTCGGTTTCCCGGTAGCAGAATCCTCACAGCATTGTAAAACGCTGGATGATGCGATAGCAATGTGTAATAATAGCGACCCAGACACCTTTCCCTTTGAAGTAGATGGTATGGTGATCAAGGTGGACAAGCTCAACCTGTCACAAGACCTGGGCGTGGTCGGAAAAGACCCACGTGGGGCGATCGCCTATAAATTCCCGGCGATGAGTGTCACCACAAAGTTGATGGATATTGGCGTTAAAGTAGGCCGCACAGGCGTGATTACACCTTATGCTGTCCTGCAACCGGTTGAAATTGGTGGGGTCGTTGTCAGACATGCAACGCTGCATAATTTCGATTTTATCAATGATAAAGATATCCGTATTGGCGATCGTGTCCTGATCAAACGTGCCGGTGAGGTCATCCCCTATGTGATTGACCCTATCAAAGATATTCGCAGCGGTGATGAAGTGCGTTATTCACCACCAGCCAACTGCCCTTCTTGCGGCGACCCACTCGTCAACCCCAAAGACGAGGTGGCTTATTTTTGCACCAACAGCGCTTGCCCGGCCCAATTGATCCGCAATCTGGAACATTTTGTGTCCCGGGAGGCCATGGATATCGTCGGGTTAGGCGTCAATACCGTCCATCAACTTGTGGAAGCCGGCCTGGTAAAGGATATTGCCGACTTATACCGTTTAGAAAAACCAGACCTCCTCAAACTGGAAGGCTTCGGAGAGAAAAAAGCAGATAACCTGATCACAGCCATTGAACAGTCCAGGGCGCAACCCCTCCATCGCCTGGTGACGGGTTTAGGCATACGCCTGGTTGGGCAGGTGGCCGCCCAGGCACTTTCTACCCATTACCCAGACCTGCACACGCTGAGCATGGCCAGCAAAGAAGAGATTGAGGCGATGGAGGGTTTTGGGCCAAACATGGCTGAATCGATTATTGCGTGGTTCAATAATAAAGATAATCAGTTAATCCTGGATAAGCTCAAGGATAGTGACGTTTGGCCGGTGGAAAAACCACAGGAAGATGTTGGAGATGCTGGCAACCTGCCCCTGGCAGGGTTAACCTTTGTGATCACGGGCACGCTTCCCACATTGTCACGGACGGAAGCCAAAGAATTGATCGAATCAAAGGGCGGCAAAGTGACTGGCAGCGTAAGCGGCAATACGGACTACCTGCTCCTGGGAGAAAATCCAGGCAGCAAGTTTGCACAAGCGCAAAAGCGAGATATCCCCACCCTTTCTGAAGATGCCTTACGCCAATTGATCAACGAAAAATCGGCATGAAAAAACTCATCCTCAAAAAAGGACGTGAAAAAGCGATCCTTCGGCGCCATCCCTGGATTTTTTCCGGGGCAATCCAATCCGTGCAGGGCCAACCTACACCAGGTGAGACCGTGGCCGTCCACCAGTCGGATGGTTTATTCCTGGCCTGGGCCGCTTACAGCCCCACCTCCCAAATCCGGGCCCGAATCTGGTCTTGGGACCCGGAAGGTGAAATCAATCAGGATTTCTTGTCAGACAGAATCCAGCAGGCCATCACGCTGAGAAGAACCTGGATCGACCCTTCCCTCACAACAGCCTGCCGGCTGATCCATGCAGAATCGGACGGCGTGCCCGGCCTGATTGTCGACAAGTACCATCATAGCCTTGTGATGCAGGTGCTGTCTGCCGGGGTTGAACGCTGGCGTGATGAAATCGTTAATATTCTGGTAGAGACCCTCAGTCCGGATTGCATCTACGAACGGTCTGATGTTGCCGTCCGCCAACTGGAAGGGTTTCAAGCGCGGACTGGCATCCTGTATGGAAGCCTTCCCGGCCAACCGATCACGATCACCGAAAACGGGCATCGCCTACAAGTCGACCTGGTCGGCGGACAAAAGACGGGGCACTACCTGGATCAGCGTGACAATCGGCGCTTCTGCCAGCAAATGAGCGCTGGCAAATCCGTTTTAGACTGCTTTTCATACACCGGCGGCTTTACGCTCCATGCACTGGCGGGGGGGGCTTCGTCGCTCCTGGCAATCGACTCTTCAGAGGCAGCCCATCACATTGCCAAAGCCAACCTGGGTCTAAACCAAATGGCATCAGACAGCTATGACTGGATCACAGGCGATGTGTTTAATGAGCTTCGCCTGCTTCGAGACCAGGGAAAGTCATTTGACCTGATCATTCTCGACCCGCCAAAATTTGCACCTACTGCAAATCAAGCCCAAAAAGCCGCCCGAGGCTATAAGGATATCAATCTGTATGGGTTCAAACTTCTCAATCCAGGCGGGGTGCTGATGACCTTCTCCTGTTCTGGCGGGATTGATGCCGGCTTCTTCCAAAAGATCGTCGCCGATGCGGCATTAGACGCTGAAGTCGAGGCGAAAATCCTCTATCGGCTGGGCCAGGCACCTGATCACCCCACCCACCTGGCCTTCCCAGAAGGGGCCTACCTCAAGGGGTTTGTAATTGGGATTGAAGGGTAGTGAATTGTGAATGGTGAATGGTGAGTAGGGAATTGTGAATAGTGAATAGTGAATGGTGAATGGGTATTGGGTATTGGGGGTTGGGTAACCCAACTTAAATTACGTTTGCAGATAATGTTAGGAAACAGGTCTTTCTGACTCGTCCAAATTTACACTTACTAAAAAAATTCGTTGATCTAAATACTTCCAATTCCCTCCTAACAGCGCTTAGCAATCGCCTATCCCCCACTCACTACTAGCCACTCACTACTCACTATTCCCTATCACCTATCAGCTACGAAGTCCCTGTCGCAAAGCGGAACCCCTGAAAACTCCCGCAGCGCTAGCGAGACGGAGCTAAGGGGCTGAAGCGTAGCCGGAGTGGGATCACCTATCAGCTATCAGCTATCAGCTATTCCCTATTCACCATTCTCTTTTCACCATCCACCAAACCCAAAAATGCCCTTGCGGGCATTTTTGGGTTTGGTGGAGATGGCGGGAATCGAACCCGCGTCCGAAAGATTCGACCCTCGAATATCTACGAGTGTAGTTGGTTTATTCGATCTCGCGTGAGGTTAGCCAACCAACCAGGCGACCCTCTTGCCAGCCGTTAGGACCCGAAAGCCCTTCTTTCATGCATTAAACGGCGTCCTGCATGGCATCCTGACTTTATGTCGCCACA
>PWSY01000241.1 GCA_003563055.1 Anaerolineaceae bacterium
GGGGCAGCCTACCTCTACCGCCTACGGTTTCTTGAAGCCCAGGGTATTTGTGTCCCCAGGGAACTCAAGGCCTATCGCCCTGAGACGCCTATTGTGCCTGGCATATAAAAACCCGCTGGCTAGCCTGCAGATAACCATCCTATTTAACTTGGATCAAATCAAGTTCTCTACCTGATTCCAGGATTATCGCCAGGGTAATTACAAACGCGCCAGCATCCCGCCAAAAACCTGTCCAGTTACCGTTCCTGCACAGTGAGGACAGTGACAGGGAAAACCAACCCGGCTGGCTCAACAAAGCCTCATCACCGATCGCATCAACCTGTATCTGGCGGGTATCCACCCGCAACCCCAGACCCATCGCTTTGAGCATCGACTCCTTAGCAGACCAGATCAGCGTTGCCATTCTGTCAGCCAGTTCATCCCTTGTGGCGAGCAATCCCTGTTCCGCTAATGTAAAATAATCCTGGATAAACCTTTCTGACCGTTGTTCGGCAACTTCCAGGTCAATCCCAATCCGCAGCCCGGCCGGCGCATAAGCAGCGGCTGCCCAGCCATCTGAGTGGCTGATGGACAAACAACCCCCCAGGTTCTGACCCGAGACCATCGCTTGTGGCGCTCCCAGGGCATCATTGACAATTTCAATCTGGTCGTACGGCAGCCCGTCATCGAGAATACTTGCCAGCAAACGCTTGGCCGCAAACCGCCCGGACAACCAGGATCCCTGCCGGGCGGCAAAACGAAATCCTTTGTAAACCGCTTCCTCGTCAGCGGACAACCCAGGCTGTTTTTGGTCTATCATTACCGGAGGATGTAAGCACCAATACAGGGGTTCAGCCAAGGTTTTCGCCTATCATCACTTTAAAGGGTTGGGCTTTACCCTGGTCAAGATCAGCGCTCAGAACCGTTGTGCGGTAATCTTTCATCTCAAGATATACCTGACCCTGTGCATCAATCACCCAGGCATCAAAGGATACGGCACCGTTATGTGTGTTTTTGGGTAGGACGCAGGCATAGACTGGTGACCCATTAAGTTTGGCATGATGAAGTGTCAGCGAGCCAATCGATCGGGGAAGACAGAACCGGCCTGTATCGCTGATCTCCCACACACCCGCTGTCTGGAAACAAGATTCGACCAGCAATGGATGGCTGGGTGAACCAACCAGGGTTTCTGCCATTTTCATCGGGTTCAAGTGACATGCCCCTACCAGCAGGTGCTCCTGCCGTTGAACAAGATCGAGCACCTGGAAGGATGGACCATGAAAATAAAGTCCATAAATGTCCTGTGCCGTAACAACCGGCTCATCCGACAATTGCGGGATCTGATAGGATCCGATGCTTGGGGAGGTGTGAGAGGGCCCAAGGTGAACATTGGCTGAAAAATGTTCCAGCATCCTGGTCTCACCCAGTTTGGTCTTCAATAAGGAACCCAGTCCTAATCTGGCCACCAACCTGCCATCCTGTAAAACGACCTGTACTTTCCAACGGAGCTGACGCGGCTCATCGCGATAAAACTTGAGGGGCTGCTCGAACCGGATGTCGCTTAAATATTGCGCCTTAAACCCTTCGCCTTCCGTAAGCAGTGCAGATGTAATCAATTCGGCGGCCTCTACAAAACCCGCAATACCCATCACACCTGGCAAAACAGGGATACCCCTGAGGGCATGATCTATAAGAAAATTTTCCTTCATCGGGTCAAGCCACCCCTCCAGGGAGATGCCTTCCGCCAAACAACTGCCGCTCACCTCATTGAATAAAGGACTGCTTTGATGTGACTCCTGCAAATAATGATTTACGAGTTCAAGATTAAGGCCATCATCACACTTTAACTGCTCTTCGAGGATCCCCAGAGCGCCGGAAAGCAGCACTTCGCCAGACGATCCGGAGGCAAGTTCTTCCCCTGCCAGAGGCGCTGCGATATGAGGCGGCAGCAGTTCGATTCCTGCCCGGGACATAACTTCGGGAATGAAACCGCGTGCAGCCATCCCCACCTCGGCCCAGGCGCTCCAATCGAGTGCCTGATAAAGGGTTCCGGTTGAACGATTACCCATTGCCAGCATCCATCGGCACAACGTGTCATTTGCTGCGGCATAATCAGCCTGGCCCGGATTTCCAAAACGGCCCGCAATCGATGAAAAGACCTGAACGGCTTGTAATGACCTGTCTTGCTTCAATAAAGCCTTATAAAGGTTATAAAAACCGATCACTTTGACTTCAAACACCCGGCGAAATTCATCCAGATCCTTATGTTTTATTGAACGACTCTTCTCAATGCCCGCTGCATGGATCAACACATCCACAGGACCATGTTCTCTAAAAACACCATCGAGGACATCCATAACCTGGTCAACATTGGTCACATCACAGCCGTAATAAGCGGCTGACCCACCCGATTTGGTGATAGCGTTTACCACCTGATGGATATTGGCCTTTTTTTCCAGATCAGCAAGTGTTTTTTCTACCTGTGCAGGGCTGAATTTATCTTGCGATTGCCTTGCTTTTTCAATCAGGTCATTCTTCAATCCAACCCGATCTGTGAGAACCCGTGATAGGTCATCATTTTCAGCTTCTCCTGGTGGTTCCGTACGTCCTAATAAGATGAAATTACCCCCTGTCCGCGATGCAAGGTTCTTGAGGATGGGGCCAAGAATCCCACCCGCCCCGCCGCTTATCAGGAAAGTGGTTTCTGCCCCCATCTTCAGACCCTCTTTTTCCGGGTGCTTTTGTGGTAATGCCTGGATGGTATATCGCTCCTCCCCTTTCCACCCCACTTCGACAACAGCCGGATCATGGGTGATTTCTGCCAGCAATTTTGCCGCCGCCCAGGCGGGGTCAACACCCGTTTCTAAATCCACCACCTTTGCCAGGGTCCCATCCCATTCCCTGGACAGTGTTTTCAGATAACCCGCAACAGCACCAACCAGGGAAATTTGGGTGGTGGTCTGGTCGTAACCATGGGCGCCACCGGATTGTGTCCCAGCAACCAGGAAAGACAGCGGGTGATTGCCCTGCTTCAGGATGATTTGGTGAAGCAGATAGATACTGGTCTCCAATTCTGTGAGTAATTTCGCTGCATCCAGGGGCTCTATATCATCCAGTGGTTTCAGGGCGTTCAAAAAGAAGATGCCTTTGTAACCCTTATGATTGAACTGGCCAATATCCTCAGGGGATACGAAATGGTCGACCCTGACTTGCCAGCTCGTCAATTGCTCTGCCAGTGCCAAACCAATCCCGCTTTTTTCAGAGACCACCAGGACAGAATCACCCGGCTCAAGGGAGATGCCCGTAGGTTGACACAGGGATAATCTTGGTCGAAGGACCGGAATGGGGACCCGTCGGACAATCGTCCCTTCCTCTTGGTCCTCATCGCCGTCCTCTTGGGTTTGAATCGGTTCAACGGGTTGCGTTACTTTGACGGCCGATCGGGACTCCAGAACGAACCCGATGACTTTTTCCAATGTGTTGTACGAGGACAGCGCCAGGTCTTCCCGCACAGGGAGATCATACAGCTCTCGTAGGGTGGCAAACAGCTCTGCTTGTTTAACCGTATCAATACCCAGGTCTGCTTCAAGGTCCAGCGTAAGGTCCAGTACATCCTGAGGGTAACCGGTTTTCTCACTGACCAATTCCAGAATAGTGGCCTGAACGACATCCGGATCAAACCTGTTCCCTGTGGAATCCTCGCTTTTTGGCTGCGTTTTTTCCTGAACAGGGCGTGTCGCGTCTTGCCCCTCCTTCCGTGGCGAGTTTTGTTTGTCGATCATTTCCTCAATAAACCCGATCACTTTTGCCAGGGTATTATAGTCGGAAAGGCGTAAATCTTCCGCCAGGGGCAGATGGTAATGCTGACGCAGCTCAGAAAAAATCTCTGCCTGCTTGACGGTATCAATTCCCAGATCAGCTTCCAAATCCAGGTTGAGATCTAACATTTCCACCGGATAGCCGGTTTTCTCACTGATCAAATCCAGGCAGAAGGCCTTAACCGGATCCACCTCTAAGGTTTGCATAACCGGTTCAACCCGGACCGCCAGGTCAGGCGCGGGATCAGCAGGCACGGTTACATCGATATGGGACATGGTTTCATAATCCTCCCTATACTCAGGTCGAACGGTATCTCCGGGTTTGGCAGCCCATTCGACGGGTCCTTGTCCGTACTGCCAGGTCGATACGATTGGTGCTGTATCCGGCGGCCCGATGTCGATTACCCTTAATGTCCTTTTTTCAACTTCCAGTTCAGGCGCTACGTGCCCGGTGACCCGGGACAACCAGTCCTGGTAAGCGCTTGTATCGGTCCGAGAGACCTCACATGGGATCCTGCGATAGAGGGTCATGGCCAGCTGCGATCCAAAACCAGCGCCCAACCGCAGCGCAAAATCAGGATTGTAATCACCACCCGATGACAGGTTAAGCTCTCCCAGATCAGGATCGGGTTCGAAATCACCATCATAATTCGCAATGGGGGGCACCTTGCCCAACTCTAAAGCCTTCACTGCCAGCACATCTTCAATACCGACCCCCATGGAGTGTCCAGTGAACCCCTTGGTATTGGCAATAATGACCTGGTCGGCCAGATCGCCAAATGTGTTCCGCAGGGCATAAATCTCAGCAGATGCGCTCCCTCCCCGTGCCGGGGTATAGGTTTCATGAGACACAAAAACCATCTTGCCTGCCATATCGTCACGCTTGATATTGAAGCGCTTCTCAGCTGTGCTGAGCAAACGCCCCATAATATCACTGACATGCTCGACTTCCAGGCGTGTGCCATGGAAAGCGCTGTTGGCAAATTCGGAGGATAAGACCTCACAGATCCCCGTCATCCCGCGTTCTGCAACCGCATCCTGTGCCTCTACAACGAGCGCCGCAGCCCCCATCCCGATGACCATCCCGTTGCGACGCTTGTCAAAGGGCATGGCTGCCAAGCGCAGATCACCTTCCACGGTGGCAGCACCACTGGCCATTAAGGACGACCCGATCCATTGCATCAAGCTTCCGCTGGCGATATCATCACCAGCAATCACAACCACCCTGCGGCAGCGACCGGTTCGAATCCAGTCTTCAGCCACGCCAATGGCCTGGGTTGTGGAGGCACAGGCACCGTTGACATGGGTGTTTGGGCCGCGCGCGCCGATATATTCCGCAAACTGCGAATGTCCCATCGTCAGCACCCGGAAGACAAAATTACGGTCGAGGTGATAGCAATTGTCACTTATTTCTTCTTCTAAAACAGCCATCCGTGAACGGATAAAGTCCCTGGCCGATGGCGAATCCTCGTCCAGCCGCTCAAAGATAGCTTTTAGCTGGGCAAGCTCTTTCTGCCTGGATTGAAATGCATAATAGGTATCCAGTTCTTCAGACATTGCGGATAAAGCCGGGAAAGCAGATGCAAAAATAACCCCGGTTTCATCCCCCATCGCTGGGGGTAGTTTCCAGCGATCCGGCATTAAGGAACCCACCGTCGTTTTTTTATAAGCCATCACCAATGGGATGCCGGCTTCACGCAATGCATCAATCCCGGCAGCAATGGCAAGCTGGGTGGAAATATCAAGAGCAGACACCCTTGCTTCAGGCAGCCCAAACTCTTCCGTCAAGTCAAACTCACCAGGCTGTCCGGCCAGTTTAATCGTCTGTTCCAACTGATCCAGCTCGATTAACTGGGCGCCAGACTCCGCTTTCACCAGGCGAATCACACTTTTTTCGAGCATTTCCTGACGTGTTGCCTCGGGTATCGGGTCGATCAGGATCTCTCCCCGCAACAAACGGTCGACATTATCCTCTGCAAAGACTTTTTTATGCCTCCCTGGCAAACCCAGCCCTGTACCGCTTACCACAACCGACCCCTTCAGCCGATCACTGGATGGGGAAACAATCCCCAGGAGATCAGTAGTCACTTCAGACAGGGCTGGTGGTTCAGTTGGTTGGGCAAAATTTGGCGGGATTCCAGCCGCAAGCAGACACACAATCGCCTCATTAAAGGATACACGCCCACCCTTCCGGGGATGGTTTGTCGCTGTAATGTAAACATCTTCTTTCTCTTGCAAGATTTCAGAGGCTAACACGTTCAACACCCGCTTTGGGCCAACCTCCACAAACACTCGCCCGCCTGCATCATACAGAGTCTCAATCGATTGGATGAATTGCACCGGTGAATAGACCTGGGCAGCCAGGATATCGAGGATGTCCTCACGCGTGGTGGGGTACC
>PWSY01000086.1 GCA_003563055.1 Anaerolineaceae bacterium
AGGGCGTAGAGATGGTGCTCCCTGGCGACCGTGTGACCATGGAAGTAGAACTGATCGTGCCTGTGGCCTTGGAGAACGGTTCGAAGTTCGCCATCCGAGAAGGTGGCCTGACGGTTGGCGCCGGCGTGATCTCCAAGATTATTGAGTAGATTTTAGGAAAAATTATGGCTAAACAAAAGATTCGTATACGTCTGAAGGCATATGACCATCGAGTGATTGACCAGTCTGCCAAGCGGATAGTTGAAACCGCTGAACGCAGCGGTGCTCAGGTCGTTGGCCCGGTGCCACTGCCGACAAAGCTCGAAAGGTTCACGGTGATGCGCTCTCCTTTCATTGATAAGGACTCGCAGGAACATTTTGAGATCCGCACACATAATCGACTGATTGATGTGTTGGAGCCCGACTCAAAAACAATTGATATGTTGATGCGCTTGAACCTGCCTGCAGGCGTTGATATTGAAATCAAAATTTAGCGATTATTGAAAGGTTGTCAGCAGGTGAGTGATACCAAGATTATGCAGCTTGCTTTAGTGGACATGATCCTGATATTTTCACAAATTCTGTTGGGAATCAATAAAAATTGACCCTTGGCAAACCAGCCAGGTGGTGGTAAAATAATCAGGTTTGGCTCTAAAAGAGTCAAGCTTTTAAGGTAGCATAAGAATCCTTCTTATCGTAGTCCAAACAAATACGGGATGGACGCGAGGGAATGGTTGACTGTGCTGCGGTCGGAGATGATGAAGCCGTGCCCAGGCTGGCAGTCTCGTCAAATAATCTTGTAACAGGAGAATATGGACTATGTTTAAAGGGCTGATTGGACGAAAAGTTGGAATGACCCAGGTTTTCGATGACGACGGGGTTGCACGCCCCGTGACCGTTATTGAAGCTGGGCCTTGTTATGTAACCCAAGTTAAGACGAATGGTAGCGACGGCTATTCCTCGGTCCAGATTGGGTTCAGTGAGGTGAAACCCAAACGTTTGACCCAAGGTCAGCTCGGGCACCTCAGTCGCAATGATTTGCCACCATTAAAAGTATTACGAGAATTTAGAACATCAACTCCGGATGTCTCTGAGGGCGAAACGGTCAACGTGGATGTTTTCGAGACGGGTGAACGGGTTGATATTGTTGGCACCAGCAAAGGACGTGGTTTTGCCGGAGTTGTAAAGCGCTATCACTTTGGTGGTGGCCCGAAAACACACGGCCAATCTGATCGGTGGCGTGCGCCAGGTTCCCTAGGCGCAGGTACGACCCCTGGTCGTGTCTGGAAGGGGAAGCGCGGCCCTGGTCGAATGGGGAACGAGCGGGTGACCTCGGAAAACGTAAGTGTGGTCTTGGTCGACCCAGATCGTAACCTCATTGCAGTAGATGGCTCTGTGCCAGGCCCCAAGGGCGGGGTGGTTGTGATTAAGCCTGCCCGAAAACAGAAACAAAAATCAAAATAGGAAGCCCACTTGGGCGATAACCAGTAATGGGAGTTGAGTAATCATGGAAGTCGATGTTATCAACATAAAGGGTGAGAAAGTCAGCACGGCAGAATTGCTTGCTGAAATATTCGACGCCCCCGTAAAAGTTGATCTAATGCATCAGGCATATGTCAGGCAGATGGCCAATAGCCGTTTGGGAACCCACTCGACCAAAGGTCGCAGTGAGGTTTCGGGTGGTGGTCGCAAACCCTGGCGGCAGAAAGGTACCGGGCGAGCGCGGCAGGGCTCAATTCGCGCTGCGCAATGGGTTGGTGGTGGGAAGATTTTTACCCCCAAACCACGCTCGTATGAAAAATTAATGCCGAAGAAGATGCGCAGAGCTGCGTTGCGCTCTGCATTAACCGTTAAAGCTTCAGAAGGCGAGATCGTTCTTGTTGATGACCTCAAGCTTGATGAAGTCAAGACTCGCTACATGGCCGAGGTGTTAAAGGCCATGGTCGGTGATACAACGGTTTTATTGTTAATCCCGGAAAACGGTCCCGAATACGATGATGTAAAGCGGGCCTGTGCCAATATTAGCAGTGTGAAAACGCTGGTAGCGAATTATTTAAACATCCGTGACTTGCTGGGTTATAAAAATCTTGTCATCCCGGTTGCAGCTTTGGATGTTATAGAAAGTTATCTCGGATAGGTAGGAATGAAATCATGAAAAAATCAGTGTTTGACATCATTCGCCGACCGATCATTACCGAAAAAACGAACTATATGTCTTCTTATCTGAACCAATATGTCTTTGAGGTTGATTATGATTCATCCAAGAAAGTTATTAAAGAAGCAATAGAGAAGATTTTCGATGTCAATGTGGAACGTGTCAATGTTATGATTGTGCCCGCCAAGCAGTCACGCAGTATGCAAAACCGCCAGATGCGAACACGCACCAACGCGTATAAGAAAGCAATTGTGACCCTTGCTGAAGGCGAGCGCATCCCGATATTTGAAGGGGTTGAGTAATGGCTGTAAAAGTTTATAAACCCAAGACGCCTGGCACACGACATAAGACCAGCTATACTTTTGAAGAAATAACCAGGACAAAACCGGAAAGATCACTGATTGTTCCCAAGAAGAACAAAGCAGGTCGGAATATGTACGGCCGGATCACGGTGCGCCATCAAGGTGGTGGCCATAAGCGTCATATTCGACTGGTGGATTTCAAACGAGATAAAATGGAAATCCCTGCGAGAGTGGCTTCTATTGAATATGACCCAAACAGGACTGCCCGTCTAGCCCTTTTGAACTATGCTGATGGTGAGAAGCGGTACATTGTTGCTCCTGTTGGGTTAAAAGTTGGTGACCAGGTCATATCTGGGAAGGAAGTCGATATCCGACCGGGCAATAGTATGGCCCTGGCGAATATCCCGGTTGGTTCAACCATCCATAATATTGAATTGCAGCCAGGTAAAGGCGGCCAAATGGTTCGATCTGCTGGCACCTCAGCACAGTTGCTGGCAAAAGAGGGTAAATACGCCCATGTCCGGCTTCCATCAGGAGAAGTGCGCTTGGTATTGCAAAAATGCCGTGCTTCTATCGGCCAGGTTGGTAATATCGAACACGCTAACATCAAGCTGGGCAAAGCCGGCCGGAGACGCCATATGGGCTGGAGGCCAGCTGTTCGGGGTGTTGCCATGTCACCAGCTGATCACCCTCATGGTGGCGGCGAGGGGCGCTCACCCATTGGTATGCCGAGTCCTAAAAGCCCGTGGGGAAAGCCCACATTGGGCAAGAAGACAAGGCACAATAAGCGAACAGATAAATATATTCTTCGCCATCGCTCTAAAGCGAAAAGGCGTCGTAAATAGTCGATTATTATAGCGAGAAAGAGGACGCAATCATGTCGCGATCGCTGAAGAAGGGGCCGTTTATTGCCCCTAAATTATTGAAGAAAATTGAACAGATGAACGAGAAAGGTGAGAAGAAAGTTATCCGTACCTGGAGTCGTGCCAGCACGATTTTCCCCCAGATGGTAGGACACACTATCGCCGTTCATGATGGGCGCCGTCATGTGCCGATCTACATCACAGAAAATATGGTTGGTCATCGACTGGGAGAATTTGCTCCCACGCGTTTCTTCCGTGGTCATGTTGTTGCTGGCCGAGCGGAGAGGCGTGAAAAAAGATGATAATGAGAGTGAAGAAGGTAAGAAGTTATGGCAACTGATATTCGAGCGAAACTAAGCAATCTTGATTCGTCAGCCCAAAAGGCCCGTCTGGTGATTGACCTTGTTCGCGGAAAACCTGTTATTGAAGCGTTGGATATCTTGAATTTCACGCCTAATAAAGCTGCAGTGCCCGTGCATAAATTGATCCGTTCGGCAATTGCAAACGCAGAAGAAAATTATGGCGTTGCACGCGATGATCTTTATATTCACAAGATATATGCCAATGAAGCGACCACTCGAAAATGGCGACGGTTTGGTGCTCGCGGGCGTTTTAAACCTATTTTGCGCCGACGCTCTCACATCACGGTTGTTTTAAGAGAGATAGAATAATGGGTTTATTAAAGGAATTGTTAAAAAGTGACAGTGTTGTCGAAAACAAGGTCTATAGAAGGAACCAGGAGTAAATATGGGTCGTAAAGTACATCCAATTGGATTTCGACTGAAAATAAATAAGCCTTGGTTAGCCCGTTGGTATGCGGAAGGCAAGGATTATCAGGATCAATTACACCAGGACCTCGCAATTCGGGATATGATCCGCAAAAGCAACGATCGCGCAGGAGTTTCTGCAATTGAAATCGAGCGTTTCCCTGGCAAGGTGAAGCTGTATGTTCACACCGCAAAACCTGGCATTTTGATTGGGCGGGGCGGTGAAAACGTAAAAAGTCTTCGGAGTGATCTGGAGGCGTTGACCGGTGAAAAAATTGATCTTGAAGTTAAAGAGATCAAAGCACCAGACTTAGATGCTTATTTGGTGGCAGAAAATATTGCCAGTCAGTTGACCCGACGTATCAGTTATCGAAGGGCCATGCAACGAGCTATTCAGCAGGGTATGCGCCAGGGCGCTGAGGGTGTCAAGGTCATGGTTTCTGGAAGATTAGGCGGCGCAGAAATGTCGCGGAGTGTCTGGTTACGTGAAGGACGTGTGCCTTTACAAACGCTACGTGCAGATATCGATTACGCCAGAACAGAGGCATTAACGACTTATGGTCAGATTGGTGTCAAAGTCTGGATTTATAAAGGCGAAATTTTGCCTGAAGTGGAAGAGGAATCAGAATCCACTGAAGGTGTTTATGTCAGTTAGTAAGCATATCGCTGGACAATAACCAATCCGGCGGTTAGTGAGGTAGTTATTATGTTAATGCCAAAACGAGTGAAATACCGGAAGCAAATGCGAGGGCGCATGAAGGGGAAGGCATACCGCGGCTCGACAGTATCCTTTGGAGAATTTGGCTTGCAAGCTTTGGAGCCGGGTTGGATCAGTGCCCGCCAAATAGAATCGGCCCGACGTGCCATTGTGCATGAAATGAAGCGTCGCGGCAAAGTCTGGATCCGCATTTTCCCTGATAAACCCTATACCAAGCGCGCAGCAGAGACCCGCATGGGTAAAGGCAAAGGCCCTGTTGAGTACTGGGTGGCCGTTGTTAAACCGGGTCGGATCATGTTTGAAGTAGGCGGGGTAGACCCGAGTATTGCCAAGCAGGCGCTCATCCGTGCGAAATACAAGTTGTCGGTGAAGACAAAGATTGTCTCACGTGATGTAGCAGGAGAGGCATAGCAATGAAAACAGCAGAAATTCGAAAAATGACTGTTGCTGAAATTGAAAATACGGTAGTGGAAGCTCGTCATGAATTGTTGAACCTCAGGTTCCAAACGATCACCGGGCAGCTGACAGATACCAGTATCATTCGGTCTACGCGTCGGGATATTGCCCGGATGGAGACCATCCTGCGAGAGAAAAAATTGGCTGAGGTGTCTGAGGAGAGTGAAGCATGAATAATCGACGTCGATTGGTTGGGACTGTTGTCAGTAACAAAATGCAGAAAACAGCTGTTGTTGAGGTGGAGCGCGTTTTTCGGCACCCTCTTTATCATAAAGTTGTCCGCACGGCGAAAACCTTTAAGGTTCACGATGAGTTTGGCGTAAGCCCGGGCGATCGGGTGCGTATTGTTGAAAGCAAGCCGATTTCACGCTCGAAATATTGGGTCATAGAAGAGGTCCTGCGTGTTGAAGAGCGGTCTGAAGAAGATACTGTTGAAGAATTGGGAGTCTGAGCGATGATTCAACAAGAGACCCGAATGAAAGTGGCCGACAATACAGGCGCCCGGGAACTTTTGGTGATTCACATCACTGGCAGTTCACGCCAAAGGTATGGACGTGTTGGCGATATTGTTGTTGGCACGGTTAAGTCTGCAACCCCGCAGGCGACTGTCAAGAAGAGCGAGATTGTAAAAGCCGTAATTGTCCGTGCCGCGAAAGAATGGCGTCGCACCGATGGCTCCAGCATTCGTTTTGATGATAATGCTGTTGTTATCCTTGATGGGGAAGGTGTAAACCCACGTGGCTCACGTATATTTGGACCTGTCGCTCGTGAACTTCGAGAGAAAGGCTTTACAAAGATCGTTTCACTGGCACCAGAAGTAATTTAGCCAGGTTGATAGGAGTTAAGCGAAATGAAAATAAAAATTCGAAAAGGTGATCGAGTGGTAGTGATCTCCGGAAAAGATAAAGGTACCGTTGGAGAGGTCATTCGTGTGATCCCCAATGAATCGAGGTTGGTTGTGCAGGGTGTAAACCTGAGAATTAAACACCAGGCTCAGACCCAGTCTCGTGGCAAGACGATCCCCTCTGGTAAGATCGAATTTGAAGCGCCGATTGATGTATCAAACGTGATGCTCATCGATCCGAAAGATGGGAGACCAACCCGGGTCAGAATTAAACATGAGAATGGTAAGCCTGTGCGCGTTTCTGCACGAACCGGTACGCCCATAGACAAATAGGCAGCCATTTGGAGTATGTTATGAATAGATTAAAAGAAATTTATAAAGAAGACATCGCACCAGCTCTCTTCGAGGAATTATCGCTTGAAAATGTGATGGCGGTTCCAAAAATAGAGAAGATTGTGTTGAACATTGGTGTTGGTGAGGCATTGGATAATCCCAAGGCGTTGGACGAAGCGGTAAAGGATCTCACAATCATTACCGGACAGCGTCCTGTTGTAACCAAAGCCAAGAAGTCCATCGCGAATTTTAAATTACGTGAAGGTCGTGCGATTGGGGTGAAGGTAACCCTGCGCGGTGATCGTATGTGGGCTTTTTTTGATCGTCTGGTCAATGTGGCACTCCCCCGTGTGCGTGACTTTCGTGGCATCTCACCTGATTCATTCGATGGGCGCGGAAATTACACATTAGGTTTACAGGAACAATTGATTTTCCCCGAAATAAACTACGATGATGTTGATACTGTTCGGGGAATGGAAATAACCATTGTGACAACAGCAGAAAATGACGATCAGGCTCGCGTGTTGCTGAGTAAATTTGGAATGCCGTTCAGGAAAGGATAGTATGGCTAAAAAGTGTATGATATATCGCGAAAAACGGCGAAAATATCCAACTCAAGTTGTTAACCGATGTCGGAAATGTGGACGACCCAGAGGTTATATTCGTAAGTTTGGTTTGTGCCGTATTTGTTTTAGGGAACTAGCTCTACAGGGCAAAATTCCTGGTGTGACCAAATCGTCGTGGTAGATCGGCGGAGGTATTATAGATGACAGTTTCAGACCCAATTGCTGATATGCTGACCCGCATTCGGAACGTTGCAATAAGCAACGGTACGATGGTGAGTATGCCCAGTTCGAAGATAAAGGCGGAAATCGCCCGGATTCTGGCAGAAGAGGGCTTTGTTGATAGTTATGTTGTGGTTGATGGCGATAAACCCCATCAAAAAGTATTACGACTCCGTTTAAAGTATATTGGTGAAAGACGGCACCGACGTCCCTTAATTACGGGGCTTGAACGTGTGAGCCGGCCTGGTTGCCGTGTGTATACGAAGAAAACGGATATTCCCTGGGTGCTCTCGGGCATTGGCGTGGCAATTATTTCCACTCCCAAGGGTGTCATGACAGACCAGCGCGCTCGAAAGATGGGCGTGGGTGGTGAAATTTTGTGTAAAGTATGGTAGCGCCTGGCGCTATAGGAGGTACGAGACGTGTCTCGAGTTGGACGATTACCGATTGAAGTGCCAGCAGGCGTGGATGTCAAAGTTGACGGGTCCAATGTGCGTGTTAAGGGGCCTAAAGGTGAATTGGATTGGACTTTTTCACCAGATATGATAATTAAACAAGAAGACGGAACAATTACTGTGGACCGTCCCACTGATCAGCCAATGCATCGTTCTTTACACGGTACAACAAGAACGGTGATCAATAATATGGTGGTGGGAGTCAGCAAAGGTTTCGAACGCGTGCTGGAAATTGAAGGTGTGGGTTACCGGGCAGAGCTTGATGGGAAGAATCTGGTTCTTAACGTTGGTTTTTCACACTCAGTGGTGGTGGAACCCCCTGATGGGATCAGCTTTGATGTGGACATGAAAGTCCGCCAGATCAAAGTGTCTGGTTTTGATAAGCAGGCCGTTGGCCAGGTTGCGGCTGATATTCGCAAATTGCGGCCGCCTGAACCCTATAAAGGTAAAGGTATTCGCTACCAGGGTGAATATGTTCGCCGCAAACCGGGTAAAGCCGGTAAGACTGTAATTTAATGTGAAGGTGAAATAACATGGCAAAGAAAACACGAAATGAGGCGCGTTTACACCGACATCGTCGTGTTCGGAAGAAGATCTTTGGCTCTCCGGACCGGCCACGGATGAACGTGTTTCGCAGTTCGTCTCAGATTTATGTACAAATCATCGATGATTATCAGGGCTACACCCTGGCTTCGGCATCGAGCATTGACAATGAGCTGCGCCCTGAAATGAAAGGGTTATCGAATTTAGAACAAGCGCAGAAGGTCGGTCAAGCGATCGCTGAACGCGCCAAGGAAATTGGAATCGACCAGGTTGTTTTTGACCGTGGTGGATATAAATATATTGGTCGGGTGAAAGCCCTGGCTGAAGCTGCCCGTGAAGGCGGCTTAGAATTCTAGGAAAGAGGCGTTTATGTCGGACTACCAAAACGAGAAGCAGTTTGATGAACGTGTGGTTGATATTGCTCGAGTTGCCAAAGTTGTTAAAGGTGGCCGCCGGTTTTCTTTCCGGGTGGTAATGGTGATTGGAGATAACGCTGGTCGTGTTGGCCTGGGAATTGGCAAGGCGAACGCTGTTCCAGATGCTATTCGCAAGGCCAGTGAACGAGCCCGTAAAGATATGCGCCCTGTTAACCTGAGTGGCACGACAATCCCCCATATGGTGGTCGGTAAGCAGAGTGGTGCAAGGGTATTGCTTCGTCCTGCGGCTCAAGGTACGGGTGTTATTGCTGGTGGTGGTGTTCGTGCTGTGTTGGAGGCAGCTGGCATCCGCGATATTTTATCCAAGTCTTTGGGCAGCAGTAACATTCTTAATGTTGTTCGCGCAACCTTTAATGCACTTGACCAGGTGAAATCACCCAAAGAACAAGCGGCTTACCGTAGCAAAGCTATAGATCAAATGAAACCTTATTGGGAGCGCTAGACGGATGGCTAGAAAAAAAAGAGAAAAATTGATATTAACATTGGTCCGAAGTCCCATTGGGTATTCGAAAAGACAAAAAGCAACGTTGAAAGCGTTGGGTCTTAGAAAGGTAAATCAGACGGTGACACATATTGACAATGAAGTCCTGAGAGGGATGATTGATAAAGTGTCTCACCTGATTTGCGTTGATGAGGGTTGAGGTGTCATTATGGAATTACATGATTTAAAACCAAACAAAGGAGCTCACAAAGGCCGTAAGCGTGTTGGTCGAGGTACTGCTGCTGGGCAGGGTAAAACCTGTGGCCGTGGTATGAAAGGTCAGAATGCGCGGTCAGGTGGCGGCGTACCCTTATATCATCAGGGCGGCAACCTTCCTTTTTACCGTAAGCTCCCATTTAAAAGAGGTGAGGGATTCACCGTTATTAACCGCGTCAGATATGCAGAAGTAAACCTGGAGCAATTAGCAGGGTTTGACGCGAATACGGAGATTACCCCTAAATTATTATTGGATGCTGGCATCATTGATGACCTGGCAACACCGGTTAAGATCCTGGGTCGTGGTGAAATTGGCATTGCATTGAAGATAAAAACACACCAAGTTTCCAAAGGCGCACAAGAAAAAATTGAGGACGCTGGCGGCAGTGTTGAAATTATCGAGGCGTAGAATTTTGCCCCAAGGCAATTAAGGAGACCATACACATGAAAAAGTCCCCATGGCGCTTCCTCTGGAAGTCTAAAGATATCAGGCGGAAAATATTGATCTCGCTGGCTTTGTTGGGGATCTACCGCCTTGCCTCAAATATACCGGTGCCCGGCATTGACCGGCAATTGGTGGCACAACTCACCCAGACCGGTGGTGCGGCAGGTGGTTTGATAAACTTGTTGGATATGCTTTCGGGTGGTGCTGTTTCTAATTTTTCCGTTTTGGCGATGGGCGTATATCCTTACATAACCGCCCAGATTATCCTCCAGTTGCTCATCCCCATTATCCCTGCGCTTGAAAGAAGAATGCAGGAAGACCCTCGTGAGGGTCGTGCCTGGATGGAGAAGTGGACCATGATTTTGACCATCCCGATGGCGGCACTTTCTGCTGTTGGTCAAATCAATATTTTTAATGCCATTTTAGGACAATCTGTTGCGGCTCAGTTTGGATTTGCAGGAGAAGTACTCATCCCAACGTTGGCCACTGTCATCTCGATGATGGCAGGTACCATGTTTGGTGTCTGGTTGGGTGAATTGATCTCGGAATTTGGTATTCGTCAGCAGGGGCTTTCGCTGATCATTTTTGCGGGAATTGTGTCAAGGATACCTCAGAACTTACTCCTCTTGTTGGGTGATCCGTTGTTCTGGTGGATGATCTTTATTGTTCTGGCCTTATTGATTGTGACAATTTTCGCTGTTGTGTATGTTCAACAAGGGCGCCGGCATGTGCCGGTGATGTTCCCTGGACGGCGCGTTGGCAGTCGGATGTCCATGCCCGTGAAAAGCACTGTGCCATTGATGGTTAATATGGCCGGCATGATCCCAATCATATTTGCCCAGTCCATCATGACCTTCCCTACGATTCTGGCCAGTTTCTTTAATACCTCTCAGGTGGATTGGATTCGAAACGCAGCAGCGACCATACAGGTTACCTTGAGCGGTGAGGGAGTCCTTTACCCGATCCTGTTCTTTTTAATGGTTGTTGTGTTCACCTTCTTTTATACCGATATTTTGTTTGCACAGCAAAACTATGGTGATAATTTAAAGAAACAGGGTGCGCAAATACCAGGTATCGCGAGGGGTAACCCTACCCAGACATACCTGACCAAGGTTCAAAGGCGTGTTACATTGCCAGGCGCTCTATTCCTGGGGTTAGTAGCCGCTTTGCCCTACTTCCTTGGTCTTTTCCTTCCAGAAGGCTTATCGCAGCAGCATATTTTCATCGTCTCATCTTCTGGTTTGCTGATTGTGGTTGGTGTTGTTCGTGACACTTTCCAAATAATTGAGACAGATCTAAAACTGCATGGTTATGATGACCGTCTGATAAGTTAGTCAGGAGTTCGTGGTGAAACCATTGTATATTGTTATGTTAGGACCACCGGGTGCAGGCAAAGGCACCCAGGCAAAACAGATTGCCCAAGAATTGGGCTTGGTGCATGTCTCAACAGGGGATCTGTTCCGAGAAAATCTGAAAAACGAGACCGATTTAGGTGTCCTGGCACAGCGATATATGAATAAGGGTGAACTGGTGCCCGATGAAGTGACGGTTCAGATGGTAGAGGAGCGCCTTTCACGTCCTGATTGTGAAAAAGGAGCTGTGCTGGATGGTTTTCCAAGGACAGCGGCCCAGGCAAAAGCCCTGGATGGCATGTTAGGTAAGTATGATGCTGTGGTTAAAGCTGTCCCTTACATAAAGGTGCCGGACAGAGTTCTGGTGGAAAGGTTGAGTGGGCGGTGGATGAGCCATTCGGGCCGTGTCTACCATGAGAAGTATAATCCGCCAACTGTAAAATGGATTGACGATTTGGATGGGTCACAACTATATCAGCGTGACGATGATAAACCAGAAACAGTCCGCCACCGGATTAAGGTTTATAACCAGCAAACAGCACCTTTAATTGATTACTATCATGACAAAGGCGTGCTGGTGGAAATTGATGGTACTCAAGCGATTGACGCTGTAAGAGATGATATTTTAAACGCGGTCAGGCAGAATTAAGATGATCTCTTGGGAACGGTCAATAAATATCAAGTCGCCTGTTGAAATTGAAATCATGCGTGAAGCAGGGCGTATCAACGCTGAAGCGCTTTCCGCAGCAGTTTCTCTGGTTGAGCCGGGTGTTACCACACAGGCTTTAAATAGCGCGTTTGAAAAGGTGCAAAAAAAATACAAAGTCTACTCGCCCTTCAAAGATTACCCGGGGCCTTACCCTTATCCGGCAAGCATATGCACCAGCGTAAACGAAGAACTGGTGCATGGCATCCCCAGCAACCGCAAGCTTGTTGAAGGGGATATTGTAAGCATTGATTGTGGTACGGTGTATCAGGGTTTTGTAGGTGATATGTCCGTTACGGTGCCGGTTGGCAATGTCAGCCAGCTAACAGGACGATTAATCGCCGTCACCAGAAAGGCACTGGATATCGCGATTTCCAAAATGGAAATTGGCCATACCACCGGTGATGTTGGCCATGCAGTACAGACATATGTTGAGGGTGAAGGTTTTTACATCACCAGAACCTATACTGGCCATGGCGTAGGCAGAAAAATGCACGAGGGTCCCCAAGTGCCAAATTATGGCAAGCCTGGTCGTGGTATGCAGTTGCGGGAAGGGATGACCATAGCGCTTGAGCCAATGGTATTGGTGGGCACTTCCAGTACAACTGTGAAAGCTGACGAATGGACAGTTGCCTCGGCGGACGGGTCGTTAACGGCTCATTTTGAGCACACCGTGGTCGTTACTGCCAATGGCCCAGAGATATTAACATTAATATGATAGGACAAAACTGGACGAAGTGCTTTTTAGCTAGTATAATCTTAGTTTTGTTGTAAGACATATAGAGTAGGAGTAAGAAAATGAAAGTATCGGCATCAATTAAGAAGCGATGTGCAAAGTGTAAAATTGTTAAACGCAGTGGCCGTTTGTATGTCATTTGTGAAAACCCAAAACATAAACAACGGCAAGGATAAGGATAATAATCGATGGCACGTATTGAAGGTGTTGACCTGCCGCGTGATAAGCGCGTGGAAATTGGTCTAAGATATATTTATGGTGTTGGACCCACCCGGGCCCAGGAAATTATTGACGCAACAGGTGTTGATCCTGATATTCGTATTAAGGATTTGACCGACAGCGATATTTCAAAAATGCGCGAACACATCTCAAACAATTTAATGGTTGAGGGTGATTTGCGACGACAGGTGCAGATGAATATCAAACGCCTGATTGAGATTGGCTCATATCGAGGTCTGCGCCACCGGCGCGGCCTGCCCGTTCGAGGGCAGCGTACAAAGACCAATGCCCGTACCCGCAAAGGTCCGAAAAAGACAGTTGCCGGCCGCGGCCGTCGCCGGGGTGTTGGAAAGAAATAATTATTTTTGGACATCACCTACTGGATCATCTGTCTGGGTTCTCCTTCCTTTCTCCCCGCGGCAAGATGGTTGGTTCGGTGGTTATGTAGATGGAATGAGTGAGGTGTCATGGCAAAAAAACCACAAAAATCGCGGCGAACATCCAGTTCGCGAAAAGTCAAACGTCAAATGTCGGCTGCCCAGGTGCATGTGATGGCAACGTTTAATAATACCATTATTACGGTGACAGACATGCAAGGGAATACAGTGTGTTGGGGTAGTGCTGGTTCAGCTGGATTCAAAGGCTCCCGTAAAAGCACACCCTTTGCTGCCCGATTAGCGACTGAACAGGTGATGAAAACTGCCCAGGGATTTGGTATCCAGGAAGTCGATATTATCGTCAATGGTCCGGGTCCAGGTCGAGAAGCGACAATTCGTGCAGTGCAGGGCATGGGCATCACAGTCCGCTCAATTGAGGATGTGACCCCGGTTCCGCATAATGGTTGTCGACCACCAAAAAGACGCCGCGTCTAGGACAAAAAAGAAAGGAACTACATGGCAAGATATACTGGTGCGGTATGTAAATTATGCCGCCGAGAAGGTGAAAAATTATTTTTAAAGGGAGAACGCTGTTTTACGCCAAAATGTGCGTTTGAACGCCGGGCCTATCCTCCCGGAGAGCATGGTCGATTCAGCGGGCGTCCAACCCGGCAATCGGAATTTTCATTGCAGTTACGCGGCAAGCAAAAAGCAAAAAGAATTTATGGCGTGCTTGAGCGACAGTTCAGACGCTACTTTCGTAATGCGCAGAAAAGGACGGGTTTAACAGGTTTGAATTTGCTCCAAATTCTCGAATCACGACTTGATAATGTTGTGTTTCGACTAGGATTTGCAGATAATCGCAACCAGGCCCGCCAGCTGGTAAACCATGGACATTTTATGGTCAATGGACGAAGGAACGATATCGCTTCGACCCTTCTTGTTCCCGGTGATGTTATTGCTGTTCGAGAGAAATCGAAACAGCGCACCTATTTCAAAATGCTTAAACAAGCAGAGGACCGACGTACACCGCCCGCTTGGGTTGAGTCTGATTTGGACAATCTTACTGGTCGAGTTATTCGGTTGCCTGAACGTGCTGAAATTGATGGTAATTTGAACGAACAGCTTATCGTTGAGTTCTACTCTCGATAAAGGCTGCTCACTGGTAGTGCAAATGGCTGCACTGGTAAGGGTAATGACGTGACTGGAATGATAAATATGGTAAAACCGAAAGTCGAACGAGCGGCTGAAGCTCGTAACTATGGTAAATTTATAATAAGCCCGTTGGAGCGAGGTTTCGGTACCACCATTGGTAACGCGCTTCGGCGTGTGCTGTTGTCTTCATTGGAAGGCTCTGCAGTGACCTCCATCCGAGTTACAGACGTACTGCATGAGTTTAGCGACATCGAAGGCGTCCGTGAAGATGTTATCCAGGTGATTTTGCAATTAAAACAATTGCGAATGATCTTGTTTGATGTGGATATTTCTCATCTTCACCTGGAAGTGAGTGGTGAAGGCACCGTCACTGCAGCGGATGTTATTTGTCCCCCGGAAGTAGAAATTATCAACCCAGATTTGTATCTTTTTACGGTTGATAGTAAAAAGGCAAGTTTAGAAATTGATTTGACAGTAGAACGGGGTCGTGGATACTCCCCGGCCAACGAGCGAGGTGACAATTTACCGATTGGTGAGCTGCCGCTAGATGCGATTTTTACGCCTGTGCGGAAAGTTAACTGGACAGTAGGTTCAGCGCGTGTAGGACAAAGCACCGATTTCGACAGCCTTATCCTGGAGATTTGGACTGATGGCACGGTCTCACCTGAGCAGGCTTTAGGAGATTCTTCGAAGATCATGATTGAGCATTTACGCTACATTGCTGGCATCAGCGAAGAAATTTTGTCTGTACCGGTTGAGAAAGCTGAACCGGTGCCCGCTGTCAACAACGAATCTGCTGAAATGCCCATTGAAAGCCTTGACCTGACAGTGAGAGTCTTCAATTCTTTGAAACGCACCGGTATCACCACGATAGGCGATGTGCTGGAGCTTTTGAACAAAGGGGAAGAAGCAATCCTCGCAATCCGTAATTTTGGTGAGAAGAGCCTGGTTGAGCTGAAAGAAAAGATGATAGAAAAAGGCTTCCTGGAAGAGGAAGTGGATGAAGTAACGGAGAATTAATTTATGCGACACAAAATGAAAGGCTATCGTCTTAATCGCAGCGGCGGTCATCGTACCGCCATGCAGCGTACGATGATCCGACAACTTTTTGAACACGAACGGATAAAAACCACATTGCCTAAGGCAAAATTTATCCAGCCCCACGCTGAGCGGTTGATCACTTTGGCGCGTAACAACCAGGATGTGGATGAAATAATTGCGGTGAACGCACGACGAAAGGCGTCCGCCATATTAGGAAATGGAAGCCGTCCAACTGTTCAGAAATTATTTGATGATATTGGTCCTCGCTATGCCAGCCGGAATGGTGGCTATACCAGGATTCTCAAGCTGGGCCCCCGTCGAAGTGATGGGGCAGAAATGGCTTTGATCGAATTGGTTGAAGATTGAACCAGCCGGGTTGCTAAGCCGGATGGATATTGCACATTACAAATGTATTCTTCTTTATAAGGGATCAGGTTTTGCTGGTTTCCAGCGGCAAGCTGCGGAAAGAACCGTGCAAGGTGAGTTTGAAGCCGGCTTGCGCAAGATTGGCTGGACGGGGCAGAGCATATTAGGTGCTGGGCGGACGGATGCAGGCGTGCATGCCCGGGGCCAGGTTGTTGCCTTTACGCTGGAGGGTTGGCAGCACACCACCATTAACTTACGAGATGCCCTTAATTATTATTTGCCTAAAGATATGGCTGTCCAGTCCCTGACATTAGCAAGCGAAGGATTTCATCCACGTTTTGATGCCAGGAGCCGTCGGTACTGTTACCGTATCTTTTGTCAGCCAGTCAGGGATCCCCTTCGTGAAGACCTGAACTGGCGGGTTTGGCCATCGGTGAAGATTGAACTGATGAATAAGGCCGCCCAGGCACTGATTGGCAGCCATGATTTTTGTGCTTTTGGTAAAGCGCTGAAAAAGGGCGGCGTGACAGTTCGAGAAGTGTTCTGGGCCGGTTGGCAAGGCAAAGACGATGAATATTGGTTCAATATTTCCGCCAATGCTTTTCTTTACCATATGGTACGGCGAATTGTCTTTGTGCTGGTGGCGATAGGTCAAGATCAAGCCCCAGTTCGGCTCATAGAAGAAGGCCTTGAGACCGGAGAGCTGGAATTAACAGGGTTGGCACCCCCTGAAGGCCTTGTATTGGAAGAAGTTTGTTACAAATAAGATTTGATGATGATTTCATCTACCAGGTCAGCGTGCCTGGAACTGGAATCTTTGAATGATGGAGAGTTAGATAGTGAAAAAAACATATGTACCTAAAGGTGATGTTGAGCGAGAATGGCTTCTGGTAGATGCCGAGGGGCAGAACCTGGGTCACCTTTCAACACAAATAGCCCAATTATTACTGGGTAAACACAAACCCAATTATACGCCGGGTGTGATGACAGGCGCTAATGTGGTCGTGATCAACGCAGAAAAAGTGGATGTATACCCCACCCGTTTGGACAGCAAAATTTATTACCGGCATTCAAATTATCCTGGTGGCCTGAAAGCCATTTCATTGCGGGATCAGTTTAAGAAATTCCCGGAAAGGGTGATTGAAAAAGCGGTTTGGGGTATGATTCCCAAAAATAAGCTGGGCAGACGGATTTACAAGAACCTGCATGTATATGCGGGTCAGGCCCACCCACACCAGGCCCAGCAGCCACTGTTAGTTGAGCAAGAGGAGTAAAGATAATCTATGGATAATCAATATTATGAAGGCATCGGCCGCCGGAAAGAAAGTTCTGCACGGGTACGATTGATGGCAGGCACAGGCACCTTTACTGTTAATGGTAAAGAGATTATGGAATATTTTCCACGCTCAGGGGACGTGCCAGATATCATCAAGGCTTTCCAAATTGCGAGCCAATCTGAAGACAATTATGATGTAACAGTTTTGGTCAATGGCGGTGGCGTGTCAGGTCAGCGTGATGCCGTAAAATTGGGGCTTGCCCGGGCCTTGCTGAAAATGGATGAGGATCTGCGTCCGGCATTACGCCAGAGCGGATATCTTACCCGTGACCCCCGTGTTAAAGAACGAAAGAAACCCGGTCTCAAACGGGCCCGCAAGGCGCCAACCTACACCAAGCGTTAACCGGTACATCCGTTTTTATGGGATGCAGAGAAGGTATAAGTCAGCACATGAAGGATGGGATTGTCGAAATGTGAGGGCAGGCATTGTCATAAAAATGGACAATTGTGATAGCATTCTTAGAGACGTTATTATAACGTCTCTATTGGTTAATGGGTTTACAAGAAGGTGTTATGGTTGATGACATGAATAAGAAAACCGACGGGGGGATCACGTTGCTGGGGTTGGGTCCTGGTGCATTTGGTTTGTTGACGCGTGAAGCCTATCAATGGCTGTCAGGGATCGACACCCTCTACCTGCGGACGCGACATCATCCGACTGTGGCTGACCTTCCAGGCAGCTTGCGGTTGGTGAGTTTTGATGACGTATATGATAGCCATGACTCCTTTGATGCCGTTTATGACCACATTGTGGAAAGTGTTATGAAGAGGGGACGTTCGACAGAAGGAATCACTTATGCTGTCCCCGGGCATCCTTTTGTGGCTGAAGCGACCTGTCCAGAAATTACTCGGCGGGCGAAGGCAGAAGGAATCAAGGTGCGGGTCATCGAAGGGTTGAGTTTCCTGGAGCCTACCTGCCGTGTTCTCGGAATAGACCCTTTCTCTGGCCTGGTACTGGTAGATGCCATGCAATTGGCACTGAAACAGACACCGGGCACACCCCCTTCTGAACCGGCGTTGATTGCACAAATCTATTCTCGAAGTGTGGCCTCCGATGTTAAGCTCACCCTGATGACCGCCTATCCTGATTCGCATCCGGTCAAGCTGGTGCATGGGGCTGGAACAGCCCAGGAACTGGTGGAAGAATTGCCCCTTTATGAAGTGGACCACAGCCCTCATCTTGGATTGCTCAGCTCCCTGTTTGTGCCGCCCCTGTCTGAAAGTGCTTCCTTTGAAGCCTTCCAGGAGGTGGTCGCCCGGCTGCGAGCGCCTGATGGTTGTCCCTGGGACCGGGAACAGACCCACCTCAGTTTGCGCCCTTTCCTGCTGGAGGAGGCCTATGAAGTCCTGGACGCACTGGACAGGGAGGATATGGCTGAATTGCAGGAAGAACTGGGTGACCTTTTACTGCAGATCATTTTGCATGCACAAATTGCGGCAGAAGAGGGTGATTTCACTATCCATGATGTTATTACGGGCATCAGTGACAAGCTCATTCGTCGTCATCCCCATGTTTTTTCTGAGGTGGATGTGGATGACGTGGCAGGGGTGATTCATAACTGGGAGGCCATCAAGGCAGACGAACGCAAAGAAAACGATCTGAATGAAAAAAATGGGTTATTAGGCGGCGTGCCGCTGGCACTGCCGGCTTTATTGCAGGCAGAAGAATTGATTGAGCGGGCTGCCAGGGTTGGGTTTGACTATTTTAAGAGGTTGGGCAACATTGAGCATATTCACAACATTCTGCGCGCACTGGATCAAACCCCTCAGGCACAGAAACCAGCCCTTATTGGTCAATTATTTCTGGCGATGACGCGCTATGCTCATGCTGAGGGGATTCAGGCTGAAAGCATCGTCCGGGAGGCACTCGGCCATTTCAGGGCCCATTTTGGCGCGATGGAAGCCAGGGTGATCGCATCAGGCAGGTCTCTGATTGACCTGAACGAAGAGGAAAAAAGCCGCCTGTGGTCGACCTTTGAGGGCGATCGACCCGGAATGGATCCATCATGAACACACCTGTTCAGCCTCCGCAAACTGACAACCAGCAGATCGCACGGGCGGCAGGTTTGGTGATGATTGCTTTTATTATCAGCAACCTGGTTGGCCTGGCTAGAGGAATTGTGATTACACGCGCCTTTGGGACCTCGGCTGATTTTGATTCCTTTAACGCAGCCAACCGGATTGTGGAGTTATTGTTCAACCTGGTGGCTGGGGGCGCACTGGGTTCTGCCTTTATCCCCATGTTTACAAGCTTTTTAGCCCGGGATGACCGGAAGGGGGCCTGGCGCCTGGCATCCGGGGTGATCAACCTGGTTTTTTTGGTATTGGTCTTGATCAGCACTTTGGCGTGGATTTTTGCGCCCCAGATTGTGCGGGATGGGCTGTTCCTGCTGGTGCCCGGGTCTGACCCGGGGCAGGAAGCGCATACCGTCAGACTGCTACGGATCATGCTGCCCTCGGTGGCGTTGTTTGGCCTCAGCGGGTTGGTGATGGGCATTCTGAACGCCCATCAGAATTTTCTGATTCCGTCCATTGCACCGGCGATGTATTCCCTGGGGATGATCATCGGCACCCTATTCCTGCCGGAGGCCTGGGGAATTCAGCGCCTGGCGGCGGGTGTGGTGTTGGGCGCATTTTTACACCTGGTGGTTAAACTCCCCGTTTTATGGCGAACCCGCGATCGGGCTTATCACCTTTACCTGGGAATCAAGAGCCGCGCTGTCCTGGAAGTATTTCGGCTGATGGGCCCCCGTCTGCTGGGTGTGGCCGTGGTGCAGATGAATTTCATCGTCAACACGGTAATTGCGTTGGGTTTGCAGGAGGGCAGTGTTTCCGCGATCACACTTGCTTTTTCGTTGATGCTCATGCCGCAGATGGCCGTGGCGCAATCAGCTGCGATTGCCTCACTGCCCACTTTTTCAGCCCAGGTCGCCCTGGGCAAAATGGATGAGATGCGACGCTCACTGGCTTCAACCCTGCGGGCGGGGTTGCTGCTGGCCATCCCGGCGTCGGTGGGGTTAATTTTGCTGCGTTACCCGCTGGTGCAGGTCCTCTATCAACGGGGTGAGTTCACCCCTCGTTCTACGGAATTGGTGGTATGGGCTTTATTATTTTACGCGGCAGGACTGGTCGGGCATGCGTTGGTAGAAATTCTCAGCCGGGCGTTTTACGCGATGCACGACACACGCACACCGGTGACCGTCGGTGTGATCACCATGGGCGGGAATATCGTCCTGAGTTTGGTGTTTTCAGCCTGGTTTGCACGCCTGGGATGGATGCCCCATGGCGGGCTGGCATTGGCGAACTCATTGGCAACAGGTTTGGAAAGCGTGGTGTTGATTTTGCTTATGCGCCGACGCCTGGACGGTCTGGAAGGTGGGTATGTTTG
>PWSY01000217.1 GCA_003563055.1 Anaerolineaceae bacterium
CTAGATCAAATGAGCCCTCAGCCGCTTCGCCTGTTTGCGCCTGCACAGAGTTTGGCAGGACATTTACGGTTATCGCTGCTGTAATGACCAGCGCAAACAACAGTACGATACTCAATATTTTTAAATTCAACTGATTTTTCATGTTCATCCTCCCCCGCATTTTGTTTGCGGGGCTCACTTCTTGAATAATGCTCATTCAAAAATACACATTTTTCACAATTCTCTTTGATTGCCAGGTATAACAACTGGGCTGAAGGTGCTGTTAAACATCAGCTATGACTAAGACCTTCTTTCAGCTATTCACCGCATAATCAAAGGAAGGTAGATTTCAAAATCTACCGGTACTGGATCCACCAGAACTGCCACTCGAAGGTAGGGGTAGCCAGCATTGTACAGGTAGTCCGAATCCGCACCCCAGGTGTAGACGAAATCCCAACCCACATAGGTGTTCGCCGCGTAGGGATAGGTCATTTGATCAGTGGTCCTGCCAAGCCCTCCGGCGCTGGTATCCTGGCCAGAACCTTCTATATCCCAGTAACTTTCAGTGACATTGCCATCATCAAGGACTGAGGTGCCAGCAAGGTTCTCTGTTGAAGTTGCATCCAGACGGGTGTTTCTGCCCACCAGGCCGCCCACATAGTCGCCAGTGCCTGATACAGGACCAGAGCTATAAGAATGTACGATCGCCCCGCCCCCAATTGTGCCTATCAATCCACCAACTTCATCTTGTCCACTGACCAAAGCACGATTAAAGCTGTCGGTTACCTCACTAACAGAATAAGTCAATGCTCCTACCAGGCCACCCACCCGGTCTCTACCCTGGACGCTTCCCTCCACCATGACTGAACGGAGCATACTACTTATCATTCGACCGCCGATCCCACCTGTATTATCACGGCCCCGTACATCAACCTTGGCAAAAATATTCTGGAAACTATTTTCATGGTAACAATCACCAATCACACCACCAACAGCATCATTATGTGAGAAAACAACACCAATAACAGAAATATTTTCGAGGCCACCATCAATAAGCCGGCCTGCAAATGACCCACAATGACGATAACACTGGATATTCACGTCCTCTAAGTGCAGGTTTTTAATACTCACCTCATCAGTGTTGCCGAATAATCCCATATAATAATTGACAACAGCAAACCGTGGGCGGTTCATCGTCAGGTTATAAATCGTAAAGCCTGCACCGTCAAAGCTTCCTGTGAACTGGTTGCCGGTACTTTTACCAACTTCCATCCATCCCCGTCCATAGTTCCAGGCCACAGAGGGAGAAAGATCAATATCATTCCCTAGACGATAGTTGGCGGTCAGGTCTTGACGCATGGCATTCAACTCATCCACATTCGTCAGAATATAAGGATCATCTTCTGTGCCTGCTCCTGCCAGCTCGTCCAATACTATTGGTGTTGGCAAACCATAGGCTGCCAGGTTTTGAAAAGCTGGGTAACCATTTTCTTCGTCAATTTGCCACAACGTGTTGAAGTTGAAATATCGATAGGTTGCTTGCTGTTGCATGGCTTCTGTGGTCAGACCCACGACACCGTTTTCACCAGCACTTGTGGCTTGGTCGGAGGTTTGGATATCCCAGTAGCAATTTGAATAATGATCTCTTGAGCTGGCTTCACCCATGAATCCGCCCACATCCTCTCCTGTACCGGATACCATCCCGGTGCTGTATGATCGATGAATCGTTTGTGGTGAATAACCTGCGAATCCACCAACTTGATTCAACCCATTTACATCGGCCTGGCTGTAACTGTCTGTGATGACCCCTGCATTATGACCCACAAGTCCACCAATTCGATTTTCACCACTAACTTCACCCTTTGAATATGAGTGGCGAATCGTACCGTAGTTTATTCCCACTAAACCACCGACATAATCTACATTGACACCGATGACCTGTGCATTGCTCGATGCGTTATGGATCAATGCACGCCCATCGAATCCTAATACGTTGGTTACGTTAGTGCTGATAAGGCCGCCAATTCTGCAAGTATGGCATGAGCCATTCGGATCGTGACTGAGGGTTATGTAACTATCTTCCCCGATCACATGAACATTATCAATATTGCTCTTGCTGGCGTAGCCGGCTAAACCACCGACATATTGACCAGCAGAGACACCACCTACCCAAGTGGACACTTCAATATTAATATTCTTAAGAAAGATATTTTGAAGGGTAGCCTCATACACATCGCCAAAAAGCCCAACACGTGAATGGTTTGAATAATAAATGGTCAGGTTTTTAATTATATATTCACCACCATCATACTGCCCCTTGAATCGTTCACTGGGCGTTCCAATAGGTTCCCAATTAATCCCATCCAAGTCAATGTTTCCCACTTGGAGAAAATAGGCCTCAGGAAATTGCCTGATATTTTCCAACTGAGCAGCCGTAGCCACCAGGTACGGGTCATCCGCAGTACCCGATCCTCCTGCGAAGGTGCCAGTCGGTTCAAAGGCGTGCTCGGTCGCTCCGTCTACGTGTGTGGCAGGCTGGGCCTGCACTGGCTCTGGCTCGGTACTGGTTTTCAATCCTGCTGAAAAGGTCAGCATTAACAATAATAGAATACTCAACACCTTCAAATTCAACTGATTATTCATGTTTATCCTCCCCCCACAACCGTGTTGCGGGACTCTCTTTTTTGAAACAGAGCCCTCTTATAACCCTTCTAAATGCAAACCCATTAACGTGGTTATCTAGCTACTTCTGGTTCTAAAATCCTGGTGATGCGCCCGTATCAAGAGAAGGCTTTGTTTGTTTGGTCAGCGGGTATTCTTGCGGGTGAGATGATTCAAGAACCCTTCAGTCGCTAGATATTCAATTGGACGACATAATAATCATGATTGATCTTTCGAATAGTTTCCAGCCCCTAATAAAAACCTAGTATCAACTACGTATTCCTTATTTAAATTCAATTCTAACATACAGAAGCACTCTACGCAATAAAGTAGAAGTTATCTGAGAATGAAACCTCTTCTTGTGGTTAGCAGTGGCTGTCTGACTGGAGGTGTCCATGCTGGCCTGGTGATTTCAGCAAAGAATGTGTTCTGGAACACAATTAATCCCGCTGGTCGGGAGACCAGCGGGTGATCATAGCCGTAGGTCTCCAATCTTTTTATCATAACAGGAGGCTTCCCACGCTTTCGACCAACGAGATTTTTGAGACCTATCGGTCAGGTTACTCGCACGGTTTTAAAGACCGGCGAGAACTGAGTTTAAAGGCTAAAAGCTATAAGCTATAAGCTATCAGCTGTCAGCTATCAGCTATCACCTATCAGCTGTCAGCTGTCACCTACCAACTACCAACTACCCACTACCACCCACAGATATTTCAAGGCATGGTATATATAATCAGAAGTTGGTGTAATCTGCCAGATGGCTTTCTTTCGAAATACAATGCAGTTATTGCTGTTATCATAAAGGAGAAAAATGATCAAGATTGCAAACCATACCCATAATGAACCCTTCGATGTCTACGGGGGCAGGGGCGAAACACCGCCCGAACAAACGCCAATCGGTCAATATGGGTGGCTCGGAAACCCCTATCATATCGATAAGGATGGCGATCGAGACGAAGTCATCGCCAAATTCCAGGATTATTTCTGGCGAAGATTAGGAGAGCCTGAATTCGTCGAGGCAGTCAAAGCCCTGGATGGCTTGACGGTCTGTTGTTGGTGCGCACCAGAACCTTGCCATCTGAATGTGATTAACGATTGGTTCAAAGCGGGATGCCCTGTGCCGTGACCGAAAGAATTACTCACTCGCATCCAAATCAACATGCTACGAGCCATACTGGCCTCCGGGATTTCGAGTGTCCTTACCGAAGGTAAGTAATGAAATTTCAAATCTATACTGAGATGTCACTGCTCTGAAGACAACAACGATATGTTGTATAATCAGGATATGCCCGGAAAATTTAAACCCCCTCGTCACCTGGTTTGGAGCACAGAGGAGATCGACCTTGACGATCCCTTTCAAAGGCGCTGGTATCTGCAGCAGGTGCTGACTCATGGAACAGCAGAAGATATCGGCCGTCTGGATTTGGATGAGGTGGCGGAAGAACTTGATCACCTCCGCCTGCCGGCCGATATTGAAAGCCTATGGAGAAGGTTCCTGGACGCAAGGGGTGACTAGCAGCATGGAACCACAATCTCATCACCTGCTAACAGCTCTTCAGCATAAATTTATCCGTGTTTTTGTTCAGATACCTGATCAAAGATTCTTTTTCCTGACAGGTGGCACTGCGCTGGCAGAATATTATCTTGGACATCGCCTTTCCTTTGATCTGGATTTTTTTACTTCTGAAGATGGAATAATCCAACCTGTCTCATATCAAATTGAAGACCGTGTAAAGAAATCAGATCTGCAAGTCAATGTTGTACGGCGACTGACAAGTTATGTTGAGTTCTTAGTTTCAAATGATGATGAAGTTTTAAAAATTGATCTTGCATTAGATTCCCCTTACCGTTTTCATGATCCTGTGCAATGTCAGTCGGGTATTTTGGTGAATAATTATGACGACCTGGCTGTTGATAAAACCCTGGCCTTTTACGGCAGAGCGGAACCGCGTGATGCGGTTGATTTATTTTTCATCCTGAAAAATCTTGACCCTAAACGATTGCTCGAAAAAGCAAAGCAAAAAGACCCTGGTTTCGACTTGTATTGGTTTGCGATTGCTCTCAACCGCAGCCTGAATTTTCCGGATGAACCAGACCGCTGGCCAGTTGATATGATAGTGGAATGGAGTCCAAAAGAAGTCAAGGGAGTTCTTTGCGCATTGGCTACTGAGATTATGAATGGTTTATAAGCGGATCTTCATACTGCTGGTCCCTTGCTAACAGCATGCTACACAGACTAGAGGCTTTGCACTCTCCTGAGGTGTGCTTGAAGTAGGGCTAACAATTGACATTAACCGCATCCTTCGACTTAACTTCACAAGTGCACTGTATAGGCTTCGCTTTGTGTATCAAGAAATGTCATATATAATATAGTTATCGATTGTTATGATTATCTATAAAATATCTATTGAACAGTCATTTGTCCACCCAAAAATCAAAAAATCTAATAAAGGAGTCTAAGATCATGGAAGAAATGAAAAATCCAGTATCAGAAAAGAACGTAAAAGCAGGATCAGGCCGTGGAACCTCGAACAGAGATTGGTGGCCCGATCAGTTGAACTTGAAGATCCTCCATCAGAACAGTGACTTATCCAACCCCTTGGGCCCAGATTTCAACTATGCTGAAGAATTCAAAAAATTAGATCTCGCTGAAATCAAGCAAGACCTCTACGAACTGATGACCGATTCACAGGAATGGTGGCCGGCCGATTACGGTCATTATGGGCCGCTCTTTATCCGAATGGCATGGCACAGCGCGGGGACCTACCGCATGGGTGACGGCCGCGGCGGCGCAAGCGATGGCACCCAGCGCTTCCCGCCCCTCAGCAGCTGGCCGGATAACGTCAATCTGGATAAGGCGCGGCGTTTGCTCTGGCCGATCAAGAAAAAATATGGGAACAAAATCTCCTGGGCCGACCTGATGGTCCTTGCCGGGAATTGCGCCATGGAATCGATGGGCTTCAAGACCTTTGGGTTTGCCGGCGGACGGGAAGATGTTTGGGAACCGCAGGAAGACGTCTACTGGGGCTCGGAGGAAGAATGGCTGGGTGATCAGCGCTACAGCGGCGAACGCGATCTTGAGAATCCCCTGGCAGCAGTGCAGATGGGCTTGATCTACGTTAATCCGGAAGGGCCAAACGGCGTGCCTGATCCCGTAGCTTCGGCCATCGATGTGCGCGAGACCTTTGCCCGTATGGCGATGAACGATGAAGAAACCGTTGCCCTGGTCGCAGGCGGGCATACTTTTGGCAAGAGCCATGGCGCCGGTGACCCAACCCTCGTCGGGCCAGAGCCCGAAGCGGCCCCCATACAGCAAATGGGACTCGGCTGGAAGAGCAG
>PWSY01000229.1 GCA_003563055.1 Anaerolineaceae bacterium
ATTGCGATGCTGTTTTTGGCTACGACGGTCATCCAGACCATCAGTGAATTCACACCCACCGTCACGCAAAACTTTCTCGCCTTTAACATAGAAACCCGCTCGCTGGAGCTGGCATCCAAAGAGCTGTTCGAGCTGCCCTTTGGGATTTTCGTGGCCGCATTTTTACTTATCTCTGCCTTGGCCCATGCCATTATTTCCATTCCGAAAAAGACCAACGCTATCTACAGCGCTGATCTAAAGAAAGGTATCAACAAGTTTCGCTGGTTTGAATATTCCATCAGCTCATCGATTATGATCGTGCTTATTTCAACCCTGTTCGGCATCTTCGATATCGCTTCCCTGACGCTGATTTTCATCGTCAACGCTTCCATGAACCTGTTTGGTTTGGTGATGGAGCAGTTGAACGCCGGCACTACGAAGGAAAAAGTCAATTGGGGCCCCTTTGTTTGGGGTACGATCGCAGGCCTCGCCCCCTGGGCCGCGATCCTGATGTACATGTTCGGCAACGCCAATTTTGACATGGTGCCATGGTTTGTCTGGGCGATTGTCGGCACCTATTTTGTCGCCTTCAACACCTTCCCCATCAACATGGTCTTGCAGTACTTGGGCGTTGGGAAATGGAAAGATTACCTCTACGGCGAACGCACCTACATCGTGCTAAGCCTGGTGGCCAAATCGATCCTAGCCTGGCTGGTCCTGTTTGGCGCAATGCAGCCCTAAAGCTGATACACACAAATTAGCTTACACCGCTTCCTCAATTTAGAGAGAAGCGGTTTTTTTTATAGGACTTCTTGTCGACAATTGTAGATGTCGATTGCTTAGGCAAGAGTTACTGAATGATCAGGCCATGGCATACTGGTCGGCCATTATGGCTCCACAAAGGATTCTAAATAGCCGTAGCCTTCCTCCTTCATCTCCGCCAGGGGTACGAAGCGCAAGGCAGCACTGTTGATGCAGTACCGGGTGCCAGTGGGAGAGCTGGAGTCACGATAAAATACATGCCCCAGATGTGAGTTGCCTGCTCGGCTGCGTACTTCGATACGCTTCATCAAAAACGAACGATCTGAGAACAGCCTGATGACAGCTTCATCGATTGGCTGGGTAAAGCTTGGCCATCCCGTACCGCTGTCAAACTTATCCTTTGAAGAAAACAGAGGTTCACCCGTGACAACATCGACATAGATGCCCTTTTCATGATTATCCCAATATTCATTATTAAACGCCATTTCGGTGCCATCCTGATGCGTGACTCGGTATTGCAAATCAGTCAACATCTCTCGCATCTGTTCTTCAGTCGGCCGTGGATAGTTCCCCGGATCAACGATCATCTTACTGGCAATCTGGATCTCATGCGACGAGATATGGCAGTAACCGAGCGGGTTTTTTGTCAGATAATCCTGGTGATAGTCTTCTGCGTCATAAAAACGTTCCAAGGGTTCAATTTCAACCACAAAATCATCATGACGGGCTTTTTCGATTGCGGCAATCCGTTCAACTGTCGCCTGGCTGGCGGCATTGGTATAGTAAATGCCTGTCTGATATTGCGTTCCACGATCATTTCCCTGGGCGTTTTCAATGGTCGGGTCAATTACATGAAAATAAGCAAACAAGATCGCGTCAAGGCTGATCTGGCTGGGGTCATATTCAACCCTGACCGTCTCGCGATAACCCGTGTTACCTCGAATAACCCGCTCATATGTCGGAATGATGTCCTCTCTGCCATTGGCATAGCCGCTGACCACATCCACCACCCCAGGGATCGACTCCATCAGCTTCTCCAATCCCCAAAAACAACCTCCAGCGAGATAGATCACCTCTATCCCGTCCCGTTCAACATAGGTTTCATCAAAATATTCCTGTGACATTGTCGTTTCCTTTCGATCTTCCATTTGGTTTGGCCCAATATCGATTTCACTGTTTGATGCACTGCACGCGCTGACGACGAAGATGAAAGCCAGCAGCCATAAGCGCATTTTCGATTTTTTCATTTTCTATGATCCTTTTCTCCATGCTTACCTCCAATAGTATCCAGTATCAATTTTCACAGCAAATTACGTTCTATACCCTACTCTTGATGATTAATCTGACTCGCTTACGATCCGGATCATCACTTCATTCCGGGCGAGAAACCAGGGAACCCAGGGTGGATTGTATCGCGCCACGATGAATTCTCCCTCAGCTGCAAGGCCTTTCTTTACTATCCAACCCAGCAGTCTTTGTTTGGCTCTTTGAACCTTGTTTTGGCTGAAATATCCTGAAAAACGAAGTGCTGCCACGACCTGAGGCTCGATCTGGGTTAAGTTGATTCTCTGATCTTTCGGCTTGGGCAGTGTTTCCATCGTAAATTTTCCGGGCATGATGAACGCAACTGTGAAAGTCTCATCCCCGGTTATCGTGACCGGTTTTGTCATAGCAATCTTTTTGGGATTGGAGACCTGCACCGGGCTGGTCATGGCGATATTCTCCCCAAAAATATATCCGGCAAGGATGCCAAACCCCTCATAAATCGCTTTCCGGTATGTAGTACCCGACACCTCGACTTCAGCCTTGATATGGGCTGGATATCGTCGCAATTCAGCCTGTTTTGCTTTTTCTAGTACAGCGTATTGCAGCGTTTCTGTCATGAATTCCTCTTTGGTTCTAATCTATGCCAAAATGCCAGAAGATTCAACTCAGAGGTTATACAAACACTGCTCAATCGAAGCGATTATCTGGACAGATCTCACATCAAATGCAGCCAGTAAACAACAGCATAAAAAAGGGGATGGTCGTTTTGTCACTCTTTTATATCAGAGCGAACATTCACATTGTCTTAGGGAGCCAACCCCAATCCACGGATGGGTCCCATACTAAAGAAAAACCTTTGGCCTCATACAACGAACTCAGGATCGGGTTCAGAAATGGCTGTAATTCTCTTAGGACATCCTCTATCTCTGGCAAATACTGATGCGATTGTAATTTTTTCCCGATTGAATGCCAATTAGCGCGTTTATTTTTATCAAGGAAATTATGATCAAAAATTACCAAAGATTGAGGAAAAGATGTATCCCGATTCTCAAATACCAATCGGACTGATTTAGAAAACTTCTCTCCATCAATTCTTTGATTTGATGCTAATAACCAGATATCATAAATGTCTTTCATCCTGCTGTTAAATTGACCGAGCTTAACAAAAGGATGGATCTTTTCAGCTAAAATGGCTTCTGTTGGATACACACTGATAACCGCTTTAGGGAGATTCAACATCCCCCCATATTCAACAATTTCAGGCTTCGGGAAGACTTCATCTCCAAAGCCAATGTCTAGCTGCAACTTATTGATATTCTTTTGACCTAATGCAACTTCGATTTTAGTACGCACACCCATCACATCATCGTGTAGTTTTATCGATGAACTAGAGATACGCTCAGGGGCATAAAAAAGGCCATCATCAACATTAATACGACAAATATCCTGAATAATCCGGGTAATGTTGACAATTGAATTTTCAGTCAAACCTAACAAATCAATATCTCGGGTATAACGAGCTTTATTAAGCTGCAGACGTAAAACAGCCATCGCGCCCTTGAGGACGAATTTGGACGCGTGTTCAGATTTACTCATCCGATAAAGAAAACGCTCGTTTGTGTAGATATAGAGAAGATCATTATAGGTACGACCCTCAGCCTTGGCAACGTTCAGAAGTCGATCATGAATTGACACAGGAATGTTCGTAATACTTTTATTCATAGCAGCGATTCAAGATATGGCATCATGATCTTGTCAACCCGATTAAGTTGTACATATTCCATCAGTGCGTGAAAATCTTTGTCTTTATTAGGTTGATCGAGGTATTTTTTTAATCCATCTATGGCTACGTCCAGGCCAATCTTATTGCGGAATTTAAAACAATCAGCAATGGTCTTCTCTGGTGAGTAAATTCTTATCGATTGATCATCAATCATACTCTCCTGAATGCCTGCTTGATAATATTTATAAGATAACCATGAGATTTGCAGCGGAGGATGATTGAATCTCGGCATCTCAGCATCCTGTGGAAGGGCAATATAGACAAAATGTGGGATTTGTTCCGTCAAATCATAATAATCCAGAGCAGATATCAAACAAACGACCGCCTTAGGCAGGCGCATCGCGACGGTGATCAGATCAGGATTTCCAAGAGGGGGTGCATCCGCCAGGCGATATAGCCCACGCGAGATTCGAACCAGGATACCCTGATCCCGCATAGCATAAAATGTCTTGGAGGCGATCCCTTCTTCCAATGCATCCCGATAACGGATGATACCGCCATGACATTTGACGATTTCAATTACCTGGTCTGTTGTATTCATGAGTTATCAATTTAACTGTATAGGTTCCTAATTACAGTTATTATGATAACTTATTCGCGCTGATTTGACAATATTTGATTTTTTCTATGATGTATATTAAAACCCGATTTTATATTCACTTTGTTGATGGTTATAATAATTTCGTTCAATCAGTGTAGCCTACGCGACAAAAATGTCCATCATTCCAAGGTCATTTGACTTAAATAATTTGCCCTATGAACACAAATAGCCGAGATTGCTTCGACCTCTGCGAGGTCTCGCAATGACCAGCTATATGAGATAAGTGGGTGTCACGTTGGAAACGTGACTTACTCACCAATAATTCATCAATCCACATTACAATAATGCATGACGGTATAAACTGATTATGACGATTGTGAGGCTCATTGAAAATTCTTAACCTGATTGAAAACGCCCCCCACCCGGGACGCCCTGACCTTTCCTCGGAACATGGGTTATCTTTTCTTGTGTCCCATCGCGGCCACTGGTTCCTATCCGATGTTGGCAAATCCGGCGCCTTTGCGGACAATGCCACCCGGATGGGTCTTGACCTGTCCAAGGTGGATGCGCTGGCCATCACCCATCATCATTTTGACCATGGCGGCGGCCTGGGCCGTTTCTTCGACAGCAACAAGGGCGGTCACGTTTTTCTGCGCCACTCATCCGTTACGGACTATATCGTCGAAGGCGATTCAACCCTGCCCCGGTATGTGGGTCTTGATCACGCGCTTCTATCAGCCCATGCGGACAGGGTCACCTGGTTGGACGAGGATTGCGAAATCCTGCCTGGCCTGCACCTGTTGGTGAACATCCCTTCCCTGCATCCGAAACCCACAGGTGACCGGCGCCTGAGAATGCAGGTCGATGACCAGGTCCTTCCAGATAATTTTGAACATGAACTGGTGACGGTTGTGGTTGATCCGGATGGGCTGGTCGTGCTAACGGGATGTGCTCATAACGGCGTATTGAACGTGGTGGAAGCAGCCGCGCACGCCTTTCCGAAATTACCCATCAAAGGCCTGGTGGGCGGTCTGCACCTGGCCCGTGAGGATGCTGACACTGTCCGCCAGGTGGGTGAAAAACTGCTGGCGATGGACATCCCAGCCATCTACACCGGTCACTGCACCGGCGATGAATCAACCCAAGTGCTGAAGTCGGTCCTTGGCAGCCGTCTGCATGCCCTTCATACGGGTATCATGTTCCACCTCTGAGCAGGGCTAACCCTTGGGGAACTGATAGCCTTTGAGCAACAAATCCTTTAACTCCGCATCACCCTGCACCGCTTTATTGATGAGTGTGTTCCCCCGGTCTGTGATCTGATCTTTGAGCTCATTTTCATCCAGGGTCTGCAATGTGTGGTCACGCACCACAACCTGACCATTGACAATGACGGTATGCACGTCGCGCCCATTGCAGCAGTAAACCAAATTGTCGATCAGCGAATAATTCGGTGCCGTGGCCAGGTGATCAAAATCCACCAGGATCACATCCGCCAGATAGCCCGGTATCAATCGTCCCAGGCAGTCACCCATCCCGATGGCTGCCGCGCCATCTATCGTGGCCATTTCCAAAATTTTGGTCGCGGGCAATGCGGCCGCGTCACCGCTCATCAGTTTTTGAGCAGCGCCGGCTA
>PWSY01000025.1 GCA_003563055.1 Anaerolineaceae bacterium
GGGTATCCAGGGCTCCGCCTGCGCGGCGACATTCTGGGTACACAAACGCTGGCAAAATCAGCCTATATCCGAGAAGCACGCCGCATCCAGGCAGAATTCACCGTTTGTGAAGAGCACTTGGGCGTTGAGCAACGGGGAGCCTTGGAGGGTGCAGCGGTTTTTAGAGACAGCACCGGGATAGGTAGCTATCGCATTGACCTTCACCCCAGCACAGCAGGTCGGAACTACATCGATATCCCAAGCTGGCCATTTCAAATCCCCTTAGGTGCGCTGCTGCCCATCAGGATGAAAAACTTGCTTCCAGCCGGGAAAAATATCGGCACCACCCATATCACCAACGGCTGCTATCGGCTACACCCCGTCGAGTGGAACATCGGCGAAGCAGCAGGTGCCCTGGCAGCACATTGCCTCAATCATCAATTGACCCCGCATCAGGTCAGGCAAGACCGGCATCAGCTCACCAATTTTCAAAAACTTCTGACCGATCATTTGGGCTTTGACCTGGCCTGGCCTGAGGCACTGCGATTGACATCACGGGTGAAAATGGATCCGCTGGGTGTGTAGAGTACTTTTTCCTTTAACCAGGTGAGTTTGACCGCTGGTTGACCGGATGTCTAAGACCGACAACCAATTCTAGTCTCATGGCCAAAAGCAATCACTAGCCTGATCCTGATCGTTGACGGCACTTCTATTACCAAACAACCCACACTCTTAATCAACAAATCCTTACCGTTTTTTCGTGCATGGCGTGGCCCTGTACATTAGCTGCAGACATTCGTTTAGGGCCTAAATGGCACAAATTATGTTATTATCATAGGGAGGTGTGATCGATGGAATCATTACAAAGTTCTACGCTCAAAAATAAACAGACGACGATCGAAACTGGTGATCTGAATGATGTTCATCCTTTTGACCTTTCCGAACACAAAATAACCGTGATCATTCCAGCCTACAACGAAGCCCGTTTTATTGGATCCGTTGTATTAAAGCTGAAACAGCAGCCCATAGATATCCTGGTCGTGGATGATGGATCGACGGATGATACAGCCGAGATTGCGCTTGCAGCTGGTGCAGAGGTGATCAGCCTGGCACCAAACCAGGGTAAAGGGGCAGCCCTTAATGCAGGGCTGGCCCATGCCCGCCAAAACCACCCCGATGCCATCGTGATCATCGATGCCGATGGACAGCACCTGCCCGCTGAACTGGCTCAGGTAGTCAAGCCAATCGTTGGAAAAAAAGCGGACATCACCATCGGCTCGCGTTATTTAGAAAACACGTCTAACACACCCTCACACAGAAAATATGGTCACAAGTTATTGAATTTCATCACCCGCATATTTTCCGGCGTAAAGGTGTCTGACTCCCAAAGTGGTTACCGCGCATTTTCACCCAGAGCTTACCAGCTCTTTAATTTCACATCTGCAGGATTCTCGGTAGAATCGGAAATTCAATTTTTGGCCTCTGAACACAATTTGGAAGTTTTAGATGTACCGGTGACGATACAATACCTGGATAAGGAAAAACGATCCGCCTGGAAACAGGGTCTGGTCGTTATGAACGGTATTCTATCTTTGACCGGTCAATATCGTCCGCTGTTGTTTTTCAGCGTTCCCGGGATGGTCAGCCTTTCAGCCGGGGTCGTTTGGGGTTTGATTGTGATCAACCGCTATATCAAATTTGGGCAGTTAGCGATCGGGTATGCAATGATTTGCGTCCTGTTATGTTTGTTCGGACTGACCTTATTCTCAACCGGGATTACACTGCATTCTATTCGAGCGTTGTTCCATGAACATCTCTCTGGCAAAATTATCCACCACCAGGACTGATCCCCTGGTGAAATTCTCACCCTTTGGCAGAATTAACTGAGGTACCCATTCTCCTATGAATAATAGAATTGTGCTGAGAAGAAGGTCACAGCAAAACCCAAGGATTAAGTCAGGACACCAGCTGCCAGGCAATTCGCCTTCCAAAATTCAGAAAAAATAACCCCAGTATTGTTTTTCACACCAAACACCAGAATCACCTCACCGGTTTAATCATGAAAATAAACCAGTTGCATCGGAAAACCTAAAAGTGAACAGAGTTGGTATCATCACCTTTCATAACGCCGAAAACTATGGGGCTGCTTTACAAACTTATGGATTAATGAAAGCCGTCCAGAAGTTCGGCTTTGACTGCTCAGTCATTGATTATCGCAATCGCGGCGTTTTTTACCGGAATGCAATAAAAAATTTTTACTACCTGGTTACCGGCCAGAACCCAATTAAGAACCACTTGGCCTATCGAAGGTTTCAACATCATTATTTGAACCTCACAAAGAAGCCCACCAAACGTGCTTCTGACCTGGAAGCTGCAGCGGATGAGTTTGATTTCCTTTTATTCGGGAGTGACCAAATCTGGAATCCTGATCTTTCCAATGGATTTGATCCTGTTTATTTTGGCCAGTTCAAGACAAGCGCGAGGAAAATCGCCTACGCAGCCAGTATAGGTAAGGACACCCTTTCAACCCAGGAGATTCAGATAATAAACCAGTTAATCACCCGTTTTGATGCGATCTCCGTGCGGGAAGAAACCATGCTGCCTTTCATCCACAGGGAGGTTGAATGTGTCCTCGACCCCTGTATGCTGATCCCAGCGCCAGAGTGGGGGTCAATCGCGACAAAAACCATCCCAAATAAAGACTTCATCCTGGTGTATCAGCTTCATCCGAATAAAGTCATCGTAAAAACTGCGGTCAATATCGCACAGACAATGGGCAAGAAGGTGCTCTTAATCTCACCCTATTTAGTCTTGAAGGACAGAAACATCCTTCAAAAATTGGGCCGGATAACGCCCACGGATTTTCTTGGCTATTTTCATCAAGCTGACATCGTCTTATCCGACTCCCTTCATGGCACCATCTTCAGCATTTTATTTAATAAATTGTTCTACACCATCCTCCCGGCGGAAAAAAGAGGCCGGATCACATCTCTGCTGGGTAAATTAGGCCTGAGCGACAGGATTGTAAACCAGGAGGATATCACGCCCATTCCAATTGACTATTCTGAGGTGACACCTCTTTTAAAAATAGAGATTGACAAATCAATGGACTTTTTACGCAGGAACCTCCAAGAATGATCCCTCACCCCAAAGCAAAGAACAATATCACCTCTCTGCCCAAAGTCGACTGTTATGGGTGCGGGGCCTGCGTCAATGCATGCCCGCTCCAATGCATTCACATGGCTGTCGATTATGAGGGGTTCCCCTATCCGCAAGTCGACCATGCCACATGCAACGAATGCGGGGTTTGCATCGGTGTGTGCCCGGGCTTTAATACCCGCCAGCTAGAGGATAACCTGGAGGCACCCATCTTCTTCGGCGGCAATATCAATAATGACCCTGTTCGCTACCTCAGCAGTTCAGGCGGGATGTTCAGCCTGTTTGCAAACCATATTCTCTCATTAAACGGTGCCGTTTATGGTGCCGTCTATGATTTTCAAAGGATGAAGGTGGTTCACACTCGGGCAGAATCCCTACAAGATCTAACGCCTATGCGAAAGTCTAAGTATGTTCAAAGTGATACCGGTTTTGCTTATCAAGCTGTGAAAAAAGATTTGCAGGAGAAAAAACATGTCCTGTTCACCGGTACGCCCTGTCAGGTCGATGGTTTATGCTTATTCCTGGGCAAGGATTACGACAACCTGCTCACCTGTGACATCATCTGTCATGGGGTTCCCTCTCCCGGTTTGTTCACCAACCATTTCGCCCAGATCAGAAATAAGCATCGTCAACCTATCACCCAGATTGACTTCCGCACAAAACAAAGGGGATGGGGTAGTTTCCTGAACTTTTATATCAAAAACGAGTTTGAGTCTAAAGAATCCCTGCGATACGCCCTGACCGACGCCTACTACACCTTGTTTTTAGCCAATCTGACCTTGCGCCCTTGTTGTTATGCATGCAGATTTGCGAGTCTTGATCGCAAAGCTGATCTTACAATGGGTGATTTCTGGGGGGTTAAGAAAGACCACCCCCGGTTGTTTGACGGTAAAGGTACCTCCCTGCTCCTGGTCAATACTAAAAAAGGACAACAAGCAGTAAATGCAGTCCAGGACTCAGCAACACTGATCGAGGTTCCTCCGCCTGAACCTCTGCCTCCAAACCTGGTCAAACCAACGCCTAAACCATCCCTCCGCGACGCATTTTTTCAGCATATTTCTCTCAATAACTGGGGTGATTTCAAGCTTAAATATCACCTGATCGGTTTATTCATCATTGTTAAAACAAAAGCCACAAACTTGTTAAGAAACTATCGGCCAGGGTCATAACCGGCGGATGATCAAAGCCAGTCCCTGGGTGTTTTAGATTCAACAATACTGTCTTCATAATTTTTTCAGCAACCGAACTTAACGGGTTAGCATCTAACCCCTGGCAAATATCTTTTAAAATTTCACTCTCGTTGTGTCAATAACACAATCCGATTGTCCGTACTGAAATGGGGTTGATAAAGTGCATTAATCTTTTGGGCAACTGCTGCCTCTTCCTGCGTCGCTGCCCAATGCCCATCCGTCAGAAACACATAATCAAAATGCTCCGCAAGGATATCATTGACAATATCCGCGGGATGCGCCACAAAAACAAAGTTTTCCCGCTCACTGCTGGCGTTAAAATAGATGTTGAACAAGGCCATCACCTCATCTTCATTTTTACCAAGTGCAAGATCTGCCATCGAAAAAACCATGTCAATCACATACACGCGCATTTCAGGAAAAAATTCAATACTATCGTCAAACTCAGAAAAAGGTTCAATAGCACTCTGGAATGCTTGGTAATTCTCGCGCACCACAAACATGGATCGGTAATTTGAGGAAAGGGGGGATAGAAGCAAAGACAACACAATCAAGCCGTTGAAGATGTTCCAGATCAAATGATCCCTGAACAGAAAAACAGAAGCTAATAACAACGTGAGCAGAATCGGGTAATACATCAGGTTATTGACCGACCCCAGGTGCAAATCGGTGGGGGTAACCAGCCTCTGGATCAGCAACCGGATCCCAAATACCAGGATCAACCCAACGCCCAGAAGGATCAGGCCAGCGATTTTCCTTCGTCTTTCCCCAGGCCAGTTAAGATCAATAAATTGGGGTGCTAAGACACAGAGAATGGATAATATCGGCAAACCAAACCTTTGCAAGTATCCCAATCGGTTATTAATCGTGACAATAAGCAGCAAAATAAAGGCCAGTGGTGCAACCCATAACAACTTGCGAGGCAAGGATCCTTTACGACTGATATTCACAGCGCTAATAATATATAAAAGAAACGGTAAAAACGTCCACTCAAACCAGTATCCCTGATACCAGTCGTCAGTTAATTCTGGGATCATTGTTTCCAGAACGCGAGAAGAGTAGACCGCGTAGGTCGCCCGGAATTCCTGCCATTCACGTACCCGTAAACCAAAAAACGGGTCACCCAGGAATATCCAGCTGAGTATTCCGAAAAAAATCACACCACCCAGAACGCCACACAACACCCAAAAGAGGTTTTTCAACAATCGTTTCCATGAAAATGGCCCGCCTTCGACCCAACCCAGGCCAATAAATACAATCGCCACCGGCAGCGTGGTTTCTTTGGTTTTAAAAGCCAGAAACATCATAAAACCTATCGCAGCGACAAGCCAGGGGTTCTTGTGACCTGCGTTAAGTGAAAAAATATAGATTGTGAACACCGCCAGCATCAACGTCATCGCGGTCATATCCACGACCACGATCCCCGAGAGCTCCGCCAGGGCGGACAGGGAGAAGAACATCAGGACCGACAGTACACCATGCATCAGGGTACTATTTTGTAAAATTTTCCTGGATGCGATATAGACCAGGAAGGCATTCAACCCCACCTGTGCGCCCCAAAACATCTGGAAACCTTCCAATGGACAGGCTGCCAGGGAAACGAATATTTGCTGCAAAAAAATA
>PWSY01000238.1 GCA_003563055.1 Anaerolineaceae bacterium
GAAAAAGCCGAAGACCGTGAACAGTATCAGCGGTGGTTACGGACTGCACAAGATGCTCCCATGGACTTTGTTTTTCCAAGCCGCTTGGAAGAATTTTTCGCCCTGGAGACACTGCTCAAAAATAATCAGAAAGACAGCCGCCTAATGTATTACTTAGGTAATTTCCTATATGCACACGAAAGATTTGGTGAAGCAATAAAGTTTTGGGAAGATGCACTATCGGATTTAGAAACTTTTGATGTTATTCACAGGAATTTAGGGCTTGCATATTGGGAAAGACACAAAGACCCTGACCGGGCGATGGGGTTCTTTGAGACAGCTCTGGAACTTAATACGAATAACCAAGATATTTACATCTACCTTGATGATATCTATCGATATCTTGGTGCTGGTGAAAAGAGGCAAGGGTTGTTACAAAAAATAAAAGCCCTTCCAGAAATGCGTGAGGATATCCGAAAAAGGATCATATTAATACTTGTTGATCTGGGAAATTATCAAGAAGCCTTAAACATTCTCGAAACAGAAACATTTATGCCGCTTGAAATGGATCAGAGTTTTCATGATCTTTATGTCAGGGCATTGATGATGCGGGCTGAAAATAAAATGACATCCAAAGATATCTTGGGTGCGATTGAAGATTATAAATTAATGCTGGAATATCCAGAAAACCTTGGTGTTGGACGGCCAACAAAACGTACCCAAGCTAAGGTTAATTATTTGCTCGGTAATGCCTACGAGAAGATAGGGAAGTATTCAGAAGCATTAGCATCATGGCATGAAGCATCTTCGGAGCACCATAGCAGTGGAGAAGAACTGTTTACTTATGTCCAAATGGCATTAGACAAAATTAGCCGCTATTCCGAGCTTGGGTTAAGTTAATAACCCACTTGGTTGTATTATTGAATCAATAAATAAAAATTTAATAGTCAAAGGAGTTTAAAATGAAAGTATTGTATGCTGGTGATGCTGCCTCAAAGATTGGTCCTATTTTCGTTGCTTCACCTTTCAACTTTGAGGTCAAAGGTTTTTCCCATCACATTTGGGGGCAACCATTAATTGATGCCTTGAATGAAGGTGGCATTGAAGTCGCCCACATGACCAATGAACAAGCAATTTCTGATTTTCCCAGAACCGTTGAAGATTTGTCAGATTATGATGTCCTGATTATTTCAGATTGTGAGTGCGAAGTCCTTTCTTTGTACCCGTTTTGGATTCCTGGAACCCCACTCCCACGCACCAATCGGCTTAAAGCAATTCGAGAATTTACGCGAAGTGGTGGGGGACTGCTGATGGTCGGTGGATGGACATCTTTTAGCGGCCGTTTTGGCCATGCAGGGTATTACGATACGCCGATTGAAGAGGCGCTCCCAGTAACATGCATGAAAGGCCTTGATGATCGCGTTGAAACTCCGGAAGGCGTTAACGTAAACATCAAGAATGCCGAACATCCTATTGTTCAAAATATTCCCTGGGATGATTGCCCTGTATTTGCGGGATTTAATAAAATCTTTCCAAAGAATAAATCAGATCTATTGGCGACGATTGGGGAAGGTGAAGATGAAAACCCACTCATTGTGACCTGGGATTTTGGCAATGGGAGATCGATGGCTTTTTCGAGTGACTGCAGTCCCCACTGGGCAGAATACTTTCAACCATGGGAATATTACGGTCAATTTTGGCGTCAAGCCATTCGTTGGTTAGCCAAAGCAATCTGATTGTTCGCATAGCAATTCAGGAGATTGTCTAAATGAAGCATATTAACATTGGTGTAATTGGATCAGGGTTTATGGGTGCACTGCTTACAAAAGCTGCTTGTGAGCTGCCTTATGTCAATTGTGTCGGGGCGGCGGACATAGATGTTTCAAGGGCAAGCAAGCTGGTCAATGATGTTGGTGGTCAGGCATATGATGATTATGAGGAAATGCTTGAAAACGAAAAACCGCAGGCGGTCATTATTGCCACACCAGAACCCTATCACTTGGAACCTGTCAGAGCTGCAGCCTCGCGTGGTATGCAGATATTTTTAGAAAAGCCAATGGCAACGACGCTCGAAGATGCAGATGCAATTAATAAAATCTGTCATAATGCGAATGTCATGCTTATGATAGGTTATATCTTGAGATTTGAAGTCTCGTATGCCATGATCCAATCTGCTATCAGCGAGGGAAGTATTGGAACATTTATGTCAGCTTATGCCAGGCGAATGGCAACTATTGATGAAGCTCGCAGATTGGAAGGGCGGGTCAGCCCTCTGACATATATTGGTGTTCATGACATTGACCAGATGCTTTGGTATCATCCAGTCCCTGTTCAATCTGTATATGCCAGAGCTTTACGCGGTCGGGTTTGGGAAGAATTGGGCACATATGATTCAGCCTGGTTGATGATTGAATTTGAAGATGGCGCCATCGGTGTGCACGAGGTAGGATGGTGTCTTCCTGAAGAATGGGCAAAGTGGAAAACACCTGGTTCATGGAGTGGCTTTGGTGATGTACGAATGAATGTGTTGGGCACTAAGGGAAATTTGTTCCTGGAATTTACGCCTATGAACCTTTATGGTGTTAATCGAGAAGGTTGGAAAATGCCTGATACACGCCACTGGCCAACGCTTCATAATAAAATGATTGGGGCTGTCAAATTTGAAATTGAACACTTCATTGACTGTGTACTCAATCAAAAAGAGCCTCTGGTTACAGGTCTTGATGGCCGAGCATCACTCGAGGTTATGTTAGCTGCTGAGAAGTCCATTGCCACCGGCCATAAAATTAATTTGCCAATTTAGTTGACATGTAGGCTACATATCTTTAAATGCACCCCCTCTCCATATTCTCTATTGGAGGGGGGTTGTAGATATTTTAATACAATAAAACATCATAATTGTGACAATTTGTAGAAAGAGGGATTACTTCTTTTAAAGCTAAAAATATAACCCGTGAAGTGTGTTTCTTCCAGCAGAATCTTCTTTGACAGAATTTGCTGTAATCAACGCAACCAGCAGGTTAAGGGTCTGGTTAAGTATTGCCGGATGCTTGCTCTACAAGTTTGAATGGCATCCATCCAAGAGTGTAATTAAATTACACAATTAAAAGAAAAAAGCATTAGATTTTGAGGATAAATATCTCGTAATAAAACAACAGGTAATCCTGGGAAAAGTAGCAGTTTTCCTTAGTGGTTGGCCAGAAGGTTACTAACTTAGGCTAAACTAGTAGTAAATGGATAACAGATCGATGTGGAGATTTAAATGATGGCATGCAGCAATTAACGGTTTTTTATAGGTAAATTCAGGCTTGAAATTTTCCGGGATTTATAGGTTCATAAATCGTTTTTTCCAAAGTCACTATTAATCATAATACTTGTATCTATGACATTTTTCTCCCGAAATTCTGATAAAATTATGCAAACATTATCTCAAAATAATTCTAAAGAAGAGAGGTAACATCATTGAAAACACTCATTAAAGCAGGCATCTTATTAACGATGGACGAACAGGGGACGATTTTTGAACCAGGTCACCTTTTATTGGAGGATGAAAAAATAATCGCACTTGGGAGTCCAGACAAGGTGCCGGATACAGCGGGCGATCGCGTCATCGACTTCAGCCAGCGTTTGGTCATGCCTGGGTTGATTAATGCCCACACCCATACGCCCATGTCGCTTTTCAGGGGATTGGCGGAGGGAATTTCCCTGTTCACCATGGATGGCTTTATCAATTGTTTACGCCGCCTGGAGGGCGTAGCAGATGCCAGCATGGTGCCTGCGGCGGTCGAAGTGAGTTGTGCGGAGATGATCCGCACCGGCACAACCTGTTTTGCTGATCAATATTTCTATATGAAGGACATTTACCCGGTTGTTGACCGATCCGGCCTGCGGGCTGCCCTGGCATATGGCATTGTTGAACTGGGTGACCGCGACTCCCGAGAACGTGAGATTGCTGCCGCAACCGCCTTTTTGGAGAGCCTCAGCCAGCATCCGCGCATTAAAGGATGGGTGGGTCCCCATGCTTTTTTTGTGGACAATTCGGAAGAGATCATTGCCCTTGAGCTGGACATGGCACGACGATTTGAGACGGGTTTGCATATCCATTTTGCGACCAGCAGTGAGGAGGAGGATTATTGTCAGAATAATTTTGGCGTTTCGGCCGTGTCGTACATGAAAGAACTTGGCATTCTGGATTTCCCGATCCTGGCGGCCCATGCCATCACCGTGAACGAAGCCGACTATGGGATGCTGGCTGACAGCCGATTTACGGCCGTTATCTGCCCATCCTCATCGATGCGCAGCGGTTTCCCCGCCGCAGCTCTAAAAGCCATGCGAGCCGCTGGAATCAACACAACCATTGGGACGGACAATGTCGCTAACGCCAATTCTTATGATCTTTTCAGAGAGATGGATATTGCTGCCAAGTTGAGCGTTTACAGGGAATCAGAACCTGGGGCAGTGCCAGCGAAGGACATCCTGGACATGGCCACCCTGGGTGGGGCACGTGCGCTGGGTTGGGAGGATAAAATCGGCAGTTTGGAAAAGGGTAAGCTGGCTGATCTGATTGCCCTGGACCTTACGGATATCGGATGGGGGCCAAAAGGCGCGCAGGACATCTATACCGCGATTGTCTACGCGATCAGTGGGATGCATGTGACCGATGTGATGGTTGATGGTCAATTTTTATTGAAGGATCAGCAATGGCAGACTGTAGAGTATCAGGCTGCTGTTCAGCAATTAAACCAAGACTATGTGCAATTAAATGAAAGACTCTCTTAATGGAAGGAGATGGTATGAAGCGGATCATCATTGATTGTGATCCTGGGGTAGACGATGCCCAGGCGATTATGATGGCCTATCAACACCCTGAGGTGACGATTGAAGCCATAACCACGGTTGCTGGTAATGTGGGTGTCGATAAGACCACCGCAAACGCCTTAAAAATTTTGGATGTACTGGGTGCTGGGCCAATCCCGGTTTACCCAGGCGTGGCTTCGGGATTGGTTGAGCATGGTGAAAACGCCAGTGTTATTCACGGCGAAGATGGGTTGGGGGATGCCAACATCCCGGTTTCAGTGCGATCGGCAGAAGAAAAGCCAGCCGCACAGGCATTAATTGATTTGGCTAAGGAAAACCCCGGTAAGCTGGGCTTAATTGCTATTGGGCCATTAACAAATTTGGCTCTGGCTTTAAGGCTTGAGCCGAAACTGCCCACCTATTATGAACGTTTGGTGATTATGGGCGGTGCATACCTGGGGCAGGGCAATACGAGCAACCCACCAGCGGAGTTTAATATCTATGCCGACCCGGATGCGGCAGCCGTTGTCTTTTCCTCCTGGCCTGAATTGACGATGGTGTCCTGGGAAGCGACCGTCGCGCATGGGATGCCAATCGAAAACTTTAAAGCATTATGTCATTTTGATAATCCTTGCAGTCGATTTTTAGAACAGATCACACAAAAAACCCTGGCTTTTCTCCAAAATGTTTTGAAAGACACCATGAGTTATTCTGCCGACCCCCTGGCAATGGCTGTCATGATGGAACCTGAAATAATCACAGAGGTTGAATCAAAATGGGTTGATGTTGAGCGATATGGCCAATTAACCCGAGGTATGACTGTCGTTGATTGGTATGGGTTTGCGGGTAAAAAACCAAATACCCACATTGTAAAACAGGTCAACCAAGACCGATTTTATGAATTATTAAGAATGGCTTTTGAATAGAAAGGAAACCTCATGAAAGTAACCCTTCCCCCTGACCCCTGGCAAAAAGTCCTTACCAAACATGATCTGCCGGCAGATGAGGTGATCTCTGCACTTCAAAAAGAAATCAGGCGGGGACATACAGAAAATGCCTGTCGCCTGGCTTATGAACTGATCAGCACAAGCCCCGAATTGGAAGAAAAGTTGTGGCAGCGGTTGATCGTCATTTCGGTTGAGGATATTGGCATGGGCGATCCTGAAGCGCC
>PWSY01000090.1 GCA_003563055.1 Anaerolineaceae bacterium
ATCATGAACAATGTGGGGGCTGTGGCACTGATGATGCCGGTGGCTGTGCAAATAGCGCGCAAAAAAGATGCCCCCATCTCAGCGTTATTGATGCCAATGGCCTTTGGCGCCCATTTTGGTGGTATGTCCACGCTGATTGGCACCCCAACCAACCTACTGACATCCTCTTTCCGAGAAGCTGCCACTGGCGTGCCCTATCAAATGTTTGATTTCACTTTGTTGGGCGTAAGCCTCAGCATTGCCAGCATTCTTTTCATGGTCTTTATTGGCTGGCGGTTGATCCCAAGAAGAAAAGGTCAGCAATCCGCGAAAGACCTTTTTGAAATTGACGCTTACATCACAGAAGTCAGGCTGCCAGAATCCTCACCACTGGTGGGCACGTTATTGCTGGAGTTAGGTCAGTATGCGGAAAATAGCATCAATGTGCTTTCCCTGGTACGCCACGGTGAGCGGCGCATGGCGCTGCCGCCGGACACACAATTTCAAGCAGGTGATATTCTGATCATCCAAACAGACACTGAGCACCTTAGCGCTTTATTAAATAAAACAGGGATGGAACTGGTTGGCAGTAAGAAAACAGGTATGGATGCTCTTGAAACCAGGGATATGACATTGATGGAGGTTGTGGTTAAGGCGGATTCAATGTTAGAAAACAAATCGGCCCTCAGCCTTGACCTGCGCAGGCGCTATGCAGTCAACTTATTGGCCATCTCACGTCGTGGCAAACGCCTACACAGCCGCCTGAACCAGATCCGTCTACAAGCCGGTGATGTCTTGCTGCTGCAAGGGCATCCACAGACTTTGAATGAATCGCTGCGGGTACTAGGCTGTTTGCCATTGGTGGAACGTGGATTGAGGATCGGGCAGCCTAAAAAGATATATTTGACTCTCGGGATTTTCGTTGGTGCATTGCTGCTGGCAGGTTTTGAAGTCTTAACGGTCTCGATTGCCTTTTCGCTGGCAGTTGTTCTGATGGTCATGACGAAACTGGTGACTTTGAAGGAAGCTTATGACAGTGTTGATTGGCCCGTGATCGTATTAATTGCCACCCAGATCCCACTGGGAGAAGCGCTGGAGTCGACCGGCGGTGCCCAGCTAATTGCGGATCTGATCCTGGGCATTCAGCACCTATTGCCACCGGTAGCCATGTTGATTTTGATCCTGGTTGTTACCATGGGATTGTCTGATATCGTAAAAAACGCCGCCGCGGTGGTGTTGATGGCACCAATCGCCATCAGCCTGGCACAGGGGCTGAACGTCTCTATCGATCCGTTTTTAATGACAATTGTTGTTGGCTCTGCCTGTGCGTTTTTGACTCCCTTTGGGCATCAGTCGAATGTGCTTGTGATGGGCCCGGGCGGTTACAAGTTTGGTGATTACTGGCGAATGGGCCTCCTATTAGAGATTCTCGTCATCATTATTGGCATCCCCATCATCTTGTGGCTGTTTCCGCTTTAGGAAATTGCTGGTTGTTTTTCTGTGTATGGCTCACTTTGGATTTGGGTGGCTTAGCTCATTAATAGCTATTACAAGGGGCGATTCGTTTACTGGTTCGTTGATGTGGATGGGTTCAGGTTTTAATTAAACATAATTATGATGGAACCATGACATTAGGGAATCCAGTCCTGGTTGGTTTTATCAATCATCATGCACTGGATGACCCGGCAAGAATTTAGCCAACCACATATGGGTCGAACAGGGCTCGAACAAATTTGAGATCTACATACATTCTCAGCTTCGCGGCTGTATCGGGGTTTTTTAGATGGTGATTTCCCCTTTGATACTGCACCCAGGCCATGGCGCACCAGGATATGCCGCGCAGGCAGTTAAAGGGGTCGCGTAAGCGGGTGCGCTCTTCAATTGTGTCTCGCAGGTGTGGGTCGGATAAAGCATCTTTATAAGTGCTCATCATCGCAGTTTTATCGTCTTCTGTCAAGCGGTAGTTTGTTTTCCATAAGGTGGTTGTTGGCACACGAAAATGAGATAAGTCTTGTGAGGGGTCACCCCAGAGCGGCCGCTCCCAATCCACCAGGTGGATGGTGTTTGCTTTCCTGTTGACAATCCAGTTGCTGTTGTTGACTTCGGTGTTGACGATGGCGTACCAGGGATCTTCCAGGAAATATCTTTCCTGCAAACGAGCTTCCTTGGCCCACGCGATCACTTCGAGCAGATACGCACGCAGGCGTGGGTTCGCTAGGTCTGATTCCAGGTAGACCTGTAGCATTTCCCGACAATGTTGATAGGTTTAGGTGAGGGGTTGTTCTTCCCGGATCAGGTGGTTATCTCTTTCTGGCACCGCAAGCTGATGATAACGCGCCATCAACCGAGCAGAGTCTACAAGATCTTGTTGATAATCCAGCCAGTCGCCTTCAAGGTATGCCATACCGAGAACCCCAAAAGGAAGCAAGCGAAGACTATTGTCCACAAAATAAGGCATAGGGCTCACCCCGGTCGGAGCTAGCAGTTTGAGGGTCTGGAATTCGTACATAATTTGGTTGCTGGTTGACAGGCCAATGGTAGAGCCCGTATTAACCCGGAGCACCCAGGCGGCCTTTCCCTGGCGGATGAGGAAGTTCATGTTGTACTCACCCTGTCCTAGGGGATCGATTGTAAAATGAGTATCGGATGCCCACCCCGGGATATTGGCAGGTTTGGCCTTCTTGATGTATTCTTGTGCTTGTGTCAGAAAATTTTGGATTGACAGAGCCTGCATGCGAGATTATCTCTTTCTCTCTTTATTACGATTATAGCAGTGATGGGGCTGGGATATTGATGAATGCGGCCAAACAAAGTTAGAGCTTACATTGAAGCAGTGATTAACCCCCATATTGTGCTATGATAATACTTGGTGTCGTGACGCAAGTGAGTACATGGATCCTTGATTAATTATTTGGTGCTAAACAATTTCTTATAGCATTATTTTTGGGAGTCAGAATTTATGGCGCTTGAGATCTGGTTGATTTTCATTATATTGGTATTGACCCTGATTTTGTTTGTCATTGATGTGTTGCGATTTGATGTGGTGTCATTACTTGCACTGTTGGCGGTTACCTTGACAGGTTTGATCCCCTTTGAAAGAGCATTCTCCGGTTTTAGTAATCCTGCTGTTGTGACGGTTGCTGCCGTCCTGGTGCTGAGTAAAAGTTTGGAAAATTCTGGTATTGTAGAAGTTATCGGTCAGCAGCTTGTTAAAGTAAAAGGTGGCACCCTGATCCAGGTGGGACTGCTTTGCGGCCTTGTGGCGGTGTTATCCACATTCATGAATAATGTGGGGTCGGTGGCCTTATTATTGCCTGTAGCCCTCTACATTTCACGTCAAAAAGAGATACCTGCCTCATACCTGTTAATGCCACTGGCTTTTGCAGCGCATTTTGGCGGCATGATCACATTAATAGGCACACCCACGAACCTGATAATTTCTTCGTTTCGTGAGCAAAGCATCGGGCTACCATTCAAAATGTTTGATTTTGCACCTGTTGGGGTTGGTATCACTCTGGTCAGTTTGGTGTTTATTGTGCTAATAGGATGGCGTTTGGTGCCAAAACGAAAGGGCCAAACATCCATAACGGATCTGTTTGATATTAAAGATTATGTCACGGAAGTAGAATTGTCTGAACATTCCAAATTAATTGGTAAACGTTTGAGCGAACTTAACTCTTTCACAGATAACGGCGTGAATGTGGTTAGCCTGATCCGTAATGATGAAAAACGCATGGCGCCTGCTCCTCAAACGAAGTTCAAGGTTGGTGATATATTAATTATCCAGTGTGACACAAAATCACTTGATGATTTGGTCTCGAATGCGACCCTTGACCTGGTGGGAAGCAAAAGTATAGAGCGTGAGGATTTGGTCACCGATGAAATGACATTGATGGAGGCTGTGGTCACGGCCAACTCGGTGATGGTGAATAATTCGGCTTCTGGCATTGACTTGCGCCGAAGATATGGGATCAATTTACTGGCCGTATTCCGTCAGGGCACCCAACTACGAGCGCGACTGGACAAGATCCGCTTTAAAGAAGGTGATGTGCTGCTGCTGCAGGGCCACCCCGAGATGATGAAAGGGGCCCTGGCCGGGCTGGGGTCTCTCCCATTGGCTGAAAGGGATTTGCGTATCGGGAAGCCAAAACAAATTGTTCTGTCATTACTCATCTTTATTACAGCGATACTTCTTGCGGCCTTGAACATTATCCCGGTGGCCGTGGCTTTTGTTGCCGGTGCTGTGGCCATGGTGCTGACCAAGCTGGTTTCATTGCGTGAGGTTTACGAGAGTATCAATTGGCCCATTCTGATTTTATTAGGGGCTATGATCCCAGTAGGTGAAGCACTGGAATTGACGGGTGGGGCACAATTTATCGCTGATTTAATATTACGGTTAGGGGCTCAGCTCGCACCCGCTCTGATCGTTGCGGTTATCATGATTGTGACCATGTTCTTGTCGGACCTGGTGAATAATACAGCTGCCGTTGTATTGATGGCGCCTATCGGAATCAGTTTGGCAAACAGTTTGGGTGGTTCGGTCGACACCTTATTAATGGCAATCGTGATTGCCTCCTCCTGTGCTTTCCTAACACCCATTGGACACCAATCCAATACCCTGGTGATGGGGCCGGGCGGGTATAAATTTGGGGATTATTGGCGCTTGGGTATTCTCATTGAATTGATTGTTGTGTTGGTAGGTGTACCGCTGATTTTGGCTTTCTGGCCATTTGGGGTTTAACCCTTTGGCGAGAACGGGTGATCTATTGGTAAAGATATGACCATTCCCGGTAAAGGGTCGTTTGTCATTTTTGGGGTTTTTTGGGTGGTTTACGAAGGCGATCGAAAAGATGGAAAATGGCCAGTATGGGGTGATGATAAAGCATGCGTGGGCCCGCATAGCGCATGACCAGGCGAATCTGCTCACGTTTTTCAGATCGATAACAGTGGATGGGGCATCTGGCACAGGTGGCTTTATGAATGCCAAAGGGACAATGTTGGATCCGTTGGAGGGCATAGGTTGCCAAGATTTGACAATCCTGGCAAAGGGAATCACCTGATGTTTTATGATGCGACCGGCAGTATAATGCAATCATCTTCAACACGGTGTTTTTTTCACGGAATAGGCGTTTGTTATCGGACATGGTGTGGATTCGACATTTATTAGGCAATAGGGGTAGATTTTCGAATCAGGATGATATTATCCCCGATGAATTCAACTGATAACCGGTCTCTTTTGGCTAAAAAAGAAAAGGTACGCCGGCTGAAAAAGCTGACATGGGTTTGATCTTCCTTATAATGCCAGTGGGGAAACGACTCTGGATTGTCGATCAATTCAGTCATAATACCGAGCCAGCCGTCAGGTCGTAACAAACGCAATAATAATGACCAATTGTCTTGTGGGCTATAGAAGTGTTCGAAGACCTCTGTACTTGTGATAAAGTCGTACCTTTCATCAAGAACTGCTGTCTGGGGAGCAAAGTAAGGATCGTAGAGCGTCATTTTATGGCCGTATTCTTCCATGATCAACGACAGGGTTGGTCCGGGGCCGCTGCCATAGTCGAGACCTTTTAGGGGTTCAGTACCCAGACGAGCCAGAAGCGGGTCAGCCAATTGACGCAGGAAACGACGGTAGCCAGGGTCCTCCGGGTTGTTTTCATGGAGATCATAGCGGGCTTTTTCGGCTTTAGGAGGCAGCAGGTCTGAGCGGGCTGCAAAGATCAGGGCACATTGTGGACATCGTCGATAGCTTCGTAGTGTATCGCGGTGGAAATCTTCTATTTCAGGGTGACTGCATAAAGGGCAGGTTGAATTCATAAGCATTTTAGCAAAAACTGAATCGGTTTTTTCAAGGAACTGTATTCTACCGGAAATATTGTGATTAAAAGCAGCCTACGGTTTTTTTGGTCGGTTTATTCTTGCAAAAACTATTGTCCTGATGATAGTGACTAATTATAGCCGCTATTTATTATTGGTTAGGTGTGACGGCTGGTTTCTTGATCCGTACTTTTTTAGGTCGCTTAATCATCAAGCAGTCAGGGTGAAAAGCATCGAGACACCTGCAAAAACCAACAATACAAGCTGATAACTGCCAGTCATGTCAAAGGCAAATCCAAAAGGAAGTGGGCCGAGTGCTGCTCCAAAAATGGTCACTGCAGACGTAACCCCATAGATGCTACCCAGGTGTTCTCGGCCGAAAAACGAAGGCCAAATCACAGCACCCACCGCACGGGCAAAGCCCATATAGATACAAGCGAACCCAAAAAGCACAGCAACGAAGGTAACAATCTTTCTTGTTCCGTGTTGATCGATTTTTTTACCCCAAAACGGGAGTGAGAAACCACCCGCCAACGTCCCTGCAGCATAAAGTGTACTAATTAGTGAACGGCTGATGTTCAGGTCTTCGATTATGTGTTCGATAAAGATGGAAACGGTGTTGGTCTGCCCAGGACTGGTTAAAATCATTCCCAAAGTGCCGACGCCCATGATGACCCATCCGTAAAAAAATGGGATTCGCCTCTCTTGCATTCTGTATTTTGGCTTCAAGCTCACCTTTTTAAGTTGTTTTCTTTCTAATATTATTGGTGAAATGACATGTGTTTGTAAATTGATCTCATGCCACCAGCTTCCCATTAATATCATCAAACAGGTGTTTGCCTTCCAGAGAAGACCACATGAAGGCTTCATAATTAAAGCCATTTTCTATGTCATAAGTGTATATGCCTTGAACAAGGTCTCGTGCAATGCGGTCAAACCAGGCCGGCAGGCTACCGGCTACCAGCGGTCGTTCGGGCCGGTCATGTAAATAGAGCAGCACCTGACCGGTTCTTTGCGGTTCTGGCGGGTCGCTGTCCAGGCAGAAATAGTGCCCGGTGTCACTGCTCACAATCGGAATCCAGCCTGGGTGCCACCAGGCATCCCGGAGATAGGGTGAAGCTCCCAGTCTTTTTTCAGAAAAGGCACCTTTTTGGCTCAGGCTGGCAAGCAATCCCCAGGCAGCTTGGATTTCATTTATTGGCATTAAACGCCAGTTGCCAATTGCCCCGGCGGATTTACGTGTCTCACCGTCAGCAATCAGCAGGTATTGGCGTAAATCCTGTGATATCTGCAAGCTGCTTTTATGGGCAAAATGGTCAATTGCAGCCGGGTTTGCTGGTGGCCGAAAGGATACATCGGGGGTGACTTTCTTCATCCAGGATTGGATTTTGGTAAAAGACTCGCCAAGCGGGGGTAGTTCTGCCATCGTTTTCCTTATCTATCAATGTTTTTAGTTTTACTTTACAGAAATGCGTGCTTTGAGGGTTACCTGCGCCGGTGCTTGCGTGGAGGCTTTCCCCGGCCGGTGATGGTCTCTTTTTGGCGCTTCTTAGCTGCCGGGTTCTTCTCAACAAATAACTTCTCGCCTGTGAAAGGGTCTTTTTCTGTGTGGTACATCACGCTGGCATAGGTACCAGGGGTGGGGGTGAACACCTGGACCTGTTCAGGCAGGATTCCCAATTCATGGCTGGCAAATCGCTTGAGTGCTTCCATATCACCCAATGTGCACCCGGGGTACGCCGCAATCAGGTAGTAGGTGAGAAACTGCTTCTGGCGGACTTCGTCTGACAGGGCTTCAAAGTGATCTTTGAATTTGAGCAGTGTTTGATCGTTGGGTTTACGCATCCTCCGGAGCACATCCGGCTGGGTGTGTTCTGGGGCTATTTTTAGCTGGCCCGAGAGGTGATGCTTAACCAAGGCTTGTAAGTATTCCTGGCCATGATTTTCATCTGAAAGGAGCAGGTCATAGCGCAAGCCAGACCCAATAAACACCTTCTTTACGCCCTTGATTTGACGAATCTTTTTTAGAAGCTCGGTTTGCTTACTGTGATCGACAGGCAGCGTGGGGCATTTTTCCGGGTACAGGCAGCTTTTATCCATGCAAGCGCCTTTACTTAATTTAACCGGGCATTCAAACCCATACATATTGGCTGTTGGGCCGCTCAGGTCGTAGATATAACCCTGGAAGTCAGGCAATCGCGCAATTTCGTGGGCTTCACGCAATATGGACTTCTGGCTGCGCCAGCGAATTGTACGCCCTTCATGGACGGCAATCGCGCAGAAATTGCATTCGCCGTAGCAACCGCGGTGGGTGGGGATCGAGAAGCGGATGGTTTCCAGAGCTTTAACAGGGCCTGCTTCTTCATAATAGGGATGCTGCGCGCGTTCATAGTCCAGCTCATAGATGGCATCCAGCGCTTCCTGGGTCGGATAGAGGTAAGGTGGGTTTTGAACCAGGTAGCGGTCACCGTGGCGCTGGATCAATCCCTTGGCGCTGAGGGGGTCATTATTCTTGTAAAAAATGTGGAACATGTCAATGAAAGCATCATTATCTTCAGCCACCGTTTCGTAGGCGGGTAATTCCAGGTAACCCGATGGAACTTCTCTGGCGATAAGGCACAAACCACGGATCCCAGTTGGGTCTTCACCAGCAGTCAGGGTTTGCGCCAGTTCTAATATTGCGCCTTCTGCCATCCCGTAAAGGAGATAATCTGCCTTTGCATCGAAAAGAACAGATCGACGGATTTTGTCTGACCAAAAGTCGTAATGGGCAACGCGGCGCAAGCTGGCTTCCACGCCCCCCAGCACGATCGGTACGGTATTTTTAAAGTATCGCCGGATCAGGTTGGCATATACCAGGGTGGAACGATTGGGTCGTTTGGTGTTTTGTCCGCCCGGTGTGTAATCATCGGTGCGGCGCGGCCGACCGGTAGCGGTGTAGTTGGCTACCATCGAATCAATGCTGCCGGCTGTCACGCCCCAGAACAGGGCCGGTTCACCCAGGCGCGTGATATCCTCTGAAGATTGGTAATCAGGCTGGGCGATAATGGCGACTTTGTAACCGGCATCTATAAGCACCTTGCCGATTATGGCCACGCCGATATAGGGGCTATCGATATAACTGTCACCGGTGATCAGGATAATATCTGGTTTTTTCCAACCGAGATGATCGAGTTCAGCCCGGGTTGTTGGCAGGAACATAAGGCGCCTTTTGTACTGAGGTTTCTGTTTGATTTTACCTCACGGAACATGCTCTGAGATATGTTCCCGGAATGAGTTATAATACGATGCCAGGGTTTCAGTGGGCAGAGAGAGGCGCTACCCATTGCTGAATAAGCGGAGACGGTTTTCTGCTGTTTCTTGTTATAATGAGATAAATTCTCAAGAAGAAAGATTTGGTTGAACCCGCCGTTTTGACTCAATAACACAGGAGGCTTAGATATGCATTACAATATCACAGGAAGGGTTTTCCCGATTGTTGAGGTGCAGCTAACCCGGGAGGAATCTGTCTATACTGAATCTGGGGGGATGGCCTGGATGAGCGTGGGGATAAAAATGTCCACAAGTACACGCGGTGGCTTGGTTAAGGGATTGGGAAGGGCCCTGGCTGGTGAATCACTCTTTATGGTAACGTATACCTGTGAGGCCACTGCAGGGACGGTCGTGTTTACACCCGAAGCCCCTGGGCGGGTGGTTGATATAAGCCTACGAGAAAATCAATCGCTGATCTGCCAGAAGGACACTTTTCTTTGTGCAGAAGAGTCGGTAGACATTAAAATGCATTTTCGCAAACAATTAGGTGTTGGATTGTTTGGTGGAGAAGGATTTATATTGCAGGAAATCACCGGTCCGGGTATGGTTTTTCTTGAAATTCCTGGTGAGGTTGTAGAGCGCACCTTGGCTGCGGGGGAAAAAATATTGGTAGACCCGGGGCATATAGCCATGTTTGAACCCAGTGTAAGCTATGATATCAGCACAGTTAAAGGTGTCAAGAACGTATTATTTGCTGGTGAGGGTCTCTTCCTGGCAACACTCACCGGCCCAGGAAAAGTATGGATGGAAACGATGCCGCTGCCGATTTTGGCGAATAAATTATCGAAATACATTCGGCCAAAGGGTAAGTAAGTTGGAGAAAATTAATCAACTTTTGGTTCGATTTCTAATTATTGCAACTAAAAAAAGTGTTTGGATTAAATTTGCATAGGGATAAAAACATCTCAACGGATGGCGAGCCAGAATTTGATGTTCTTGCTGATGCTAAAAAGGCTATTACAAAGTCGGTCTGGGACAGTATCCACCCGGTTGCCTTGGCACTGAGTGGTCTATATTTGTTTTTTGCGATAGGCCATTTATTATTACTCCCTGAAAATATTAAACTGATCATGGTGGGTTTTGCAGGTTCGACCGCTATTATTCTGTTTGGTTTATCTATTCTCATACAGCGCTTATCTTTTTCTCCACGAATGACATATCCGATATGTTTTTTCGTTATTGTTCTAGCCTCAGTGAACAGCTTGCTGCATCTTTATTTAACTCAGGATATTTTCCAAACCACCAATTTAATGCTGGTGATTTTTGGGGCCGGTTATTTTATCCTTTCCAGGCGCTGGCATTTTGTTTCATTACTGCTAATCATTCTTGGGTGGGTCATTTTTATCATCATTATGCCAAATAAAGATGGCTTAGTCCATTTCAGCATCGCCCTTTTTAGTGTAAGTGTAATATCCATACTTTTTAGCTCGGTACGGACACGGACCTTACTAAAAGTAGAAAAGCTTCGGTTGGTGAATGAACACCAAAGGGATCAACTTGAAAAAAATATTTCAGTCATTGAGGCAGCACAAAAAGAAATTGAACGGTTTTTTAACTTATCAATAGATATGCTCTGTATAGCTGGATTTGATGGTTATTTTAAAAAGATAAGTCCTGCTTTTGTAAAAATCTTGGGATTTTCACAGGAGGAATTGCTCTCGACACCTTTTATGGATTTTGTTCATCCAAAGGACCAGAATTTAACTGAGCAGATTATTAATAAAATCATCTCGGGACATGATTTACAATCATTTGAAAATCGGTTTATAACCAGGGGGGGTGAGTACAGATGGATATTATGGAACGCGGCTTCATTCGCAAAGGGGGAGCTGATGTATGCGATAGGACGTGATATTACCCAACGGAAAGAAAGTCAACTGGCGCTTGAAGAGCGTGAACAGAGAATGAATGCCATTCTTGATACAGCTGTTGACGGGATTATTGTGATTGATGAAGATGGGGTTATCCAAACTTTTAATAAAGGTGCTGTAAAAATTTTTGGCTATACTGAAAGTGAGGCTATCGGTCAAAATGTCGATATGCTCATACCTGCCCCTGAAAACAAAAATCATCGTAAGTATATAGCAGCTTATTCTGATGAGCACCCATCGAATGTCGTTGGTGAAATTGCCCAGCGGGAAGGACAACGAAAGAACGGCGAAATATTTCCCTTATCCTTAACAGTCAGCACCGTCAAGCTGCCAGGAAAAACGCTTTTTACAGGAATTATCCGTGATATTAGTGAACAGGTTCGCATTGAGAATGAATTAAAGGAAGCCAGGGAGCGTCTGGATAAGGAAATTAACCTGGCAGCCCAAATTCAAACCAACTTAATGGCCAAAACGATACCAGAATTTAAGAACTTTGATTTTAGTGCTGTTAATATTCCTGCGCGTTATTTAAGTGGTGATTTTTACGATGTCATTGCCCTCAATGCCAAAACCCATCAATTCGTTCTGGGTGATTTTGCAGGCAAGGGAATCCCTGCTGCTTTATTAGCTCTATCAACCAGATCTCTTATTCGTGCAGAGTCAGATATTGAAAAATATCCTGGCGCAATTCTCGAATTGCTGAACCAAATCCTCTTTCCAGACTTAGATCAAGCGGAAGTATTTGCGACTCTTTTTATTCTTCAGGTTGATTTAGATATCAGTCGAGTGAACTATGCTAGTGCAGGTCATGGTGAAGCTTTACTGTGGCGAAACGCAGAGAAAAATATTGTTAAACTCCAAGCAACTGGTCTACCCATCGGGGTGCTTTTTGATGAAACCTATTTTGATAAACAAATTGATTTACGTCCTGGTGAACTATTGATCATTTATTCGGATGGGATTACTGAGGCCACCAATTCACATCTTGAGCAATTTGATTTTACGCGTTTGGCTGAGATCATTCATTCGTTTTGTCATTTATCAGCTTCTGCATTAAGCGACAAGATCATCAACCAGGTTAAGCATTTTAGTGAAGGGCATGAACAGGATGATGATATCAGTTTGATAGTGATAAAATCACTGCCGCGTACGATAGATTTAGAAATCCCCGGGACGACGGCCATATTGGACCATATTTTATCAACTATCCATGAATATGCGGCCATTTATTCCATTGATTTTGCAAACGCAGTTGAATTAGGCTGCTCGGAAGCGATCACCAATATCATCAAGCATGCCTATAAGTCTTTATCGGGTATGATTCAAATAAAAATTCATTTGGAACCAGAAGGTATCGTTTTCGATCTGTATGACCAAGGAGAAGCTTTTGAAATGGATCTTGTTTCTGAACCAGAACCAGAACATCTCCTGGAAGGTGGGTATGGAATCTCAATCATGAAACAAATTTTTGATGAGGTTGTATATGAATCTGACCCGGTTACTGGAAATCATTGGCGTTTAAACAAAGAATATCAAGGAGACGAACATGCACCCGTTTAAAAAAATACCGAGAATAATCGTTATATTGATAATCCTGTGCACGCTGGGCAGCCATGTTCAGCAGGTATACGCAGATTCTTCTCCAGCAGGTTTCACACAAAAGAAATCATTTAATGACTATGGTTACGGTGATCGAACAGCCTATGGGATGTTTGGTGCCTTAGAATATTATTTTCCGGTACCGGAGAACCTGGTTATGCTGGATGGTTCTCAGCTTGACCTTATGCTCAGTTATTCGCCACTCCTTAAGTCTAACCGTTCTACGATGACGATTGTTGTCAATGGAATCGCGGTTCATTCAACGCGTTTGGATGAGACAAATCCTGAACGCACAGAGATCAGCGTTGACTTACCCATTAAGCTCTTCCAAGATGAAGTTGATCGGGCTGAGGGTTTGGTCATATTAGTACAGTTCTTCATGCGGCTCACAGATTTGGTTTGCGAAGAAACGAATAATCCAGCGCTTTGGGCAACTGTCCATCACGATTCTATTCTGACACTTAATGCCGATACTCGACCTATTCCAAATGACCTGGCATTAATGCCTTATCCATTTTTGATTAAGAATGATGATCAACAAGCAGGGATTACATTTAGCTTTTCAGGCCCACCCAGCAGTACAGAATTAAATACCGCGCTCCAAGTATCCACATATTTTGGAGAAGTGATGGCACAAGATACTTTTGATATTAATGTTATTCAAAACGAAGCGATTGCTCCGGATGAGCCAACTATTGCTGTTGGATTCTCGCCTGAAGGGTTATCAACCAGTGCCCCCGCTGAAATTGCTCTTCAATCTTCAGGAAATCAGCCCGTTCTCTCGATTTTTGGTGAATCGCCCTTGTTAGGTGCTTATGCCCTCAGACATCCAGAGCTAAATGAGCATTTCACAGGTCAACGGGTAGGGGTATATGGACATTCATTGGCCTTAATAGAGGCTGGCACAGGGCCATGGCAGTCCGGTGCTGCTACTTTTTGGCAATTAGGGGCATCCGAGCAGGTTGTGCAGGGTGTTGGGCAACAAACGTTAAGCTTGTTTTTTAAACGACCACCTGGATGGGAATTAACCCACGATAAAATTTATCTTGATCTTAATCTGACGCCCTCGCCAATGTTATCAACCAATCAATCTGGGGTAAGGGTAAAGATCAATGGGATTGAGGTGGGTGCGATTTCATTCAGTGATAAACCCGATCAAGGTGATTTCTATCGGATAAATTTACCAGCGAGTTTATTGAATGTGTCTCCTGAAGTTCAATATACAGATGATTTATTTGTGGAACTGGTTTTCAGCCATCAATTACGCCAAACAGCCTGTGAACCGATTTATGCTGAGAATGCCTGGACAACGGTCCATGCGAATTCTTATTTTTATTTTCCACATTCAAAGCATGCTTTGCCGGATTTGTCCTTATTTCCCTATCCCTTTTTGGATCCTGGGGATGATGATCCCGTTGTGATTGTTTTACCGTCTGAGCCTACAGATGATGAGATTGCAGCAACCTTAATGATTGGTCAGGTTTTAGGTAAAAATCTTTTCAATAATCGCTTAGATATTGAAGTGTATTTTGCTGGAGACTTGGATGAGATATTGTCGAACGCCATTTTGATAGGCACACCAGCGCGGAATCAATGGATACACGATGCCGAGGCTGAATTGGAAAAACCCAGACAGGGGTTGGTTCAACCTGCTGTATCGCGTGATGCCATTGGCAATCTTAAACAGCTCAATTCACCCTGGTCAGGTAATCATTGGCTACTGATCGTATCTGGGGAACAAGGTTTGACGGCTGTTGCAAAAAGTCTCAATGAACAATTGCCTTCGGCCTCAGTGATTGCAGTCAGGAAAGATCATTCCATGGAACCTGTTTTTCGTGATGTCCGCGGCCCCAGAATACCTGAACCTTATCGGCAGGTCCGGCCAACACTCATACCAAAACCAGAAACATGGCAGATCGTTGCAGGTGTGCTCGGCGTAACAGCATTGGTGGTTTTTGTTATTATTCTTGTATATCGGCGTAAGTCTAAATGACAAAAGATAACCCCTAGCGTAATAAGATTTTGAAGGTAGGTCATGGCCACTTGTTTTTGAAAAATTTTGATTGTATGTTTATATATTAAGCTGATGAAGTGTGAAAAAACTTTACTATTGGTTATTTCCATTATAGGTGTAAATAAAATTGGCTGACTTCCTTGCTTTCAAAGAATAAATATTGATTGTTGATTGACCCGTATGATAATTAAAAGACAATTCACTTTAGCACCCAGTTGGCACGATAGGGCTATCCCCAGAAAGATTCTTGTGGTTTGGTCATCATTTGAAGATGGGCATAACGATGGATGACAAGCGGTTAATGATCGAAGCAAAACAGGCGCTGGGTCTAGGCAACCGGATAATTGCGCTCAGGTATTTGCATCAGTATGTCAGCCAATGCCCGGATGATTTTGAAGGTTGGCTTTTGCTGGGCGGCTTGTTAAAGCCTGAGGCTGGGATTAAATATCTGCGACAAGCTCAACAGCTTGCACCAGGTAATAAAATTGTTATGGATGCCCTGGGTTGGGCACAAGAAAACCTTTCTCAAGATAAATCTGCTAATATCGATGAAGAATCCATCAAACTTTTACAAAAAGACAGGCGCACCAATATGATTAAAAAGCAGTGGAAAGAATTTGCTTCATGGCTTCTTCCTGCTGATGAAGGACAACGTTACAAATTGTATTTATCAATCTTTCGTGTGCTGGCCAGTGCGAACGTGTTTTTGGGATTTTTCTATTTGATCTGGCGGTACACCTCCAGTTTAAACTTAGATGCTTTATGGTTTGCAATCCCATTGGTAGCAGCAGAAACTTACAGCTTCATTGATATGTTGTTTTTTGTTTTTATGATGTGGAAACCACCCCGGCGTAAATCAAAGGGCCCGGTTGGTAATGAAACGGTGGACGTTTTTATCACGACCTATAATGAGCCCATTGAGTTGGTGGCGCTTACCATAGATGCGGCCACTCGGATTGATTGGTCGCATCTTCAAGTTCATATTCTGGACGATGGAGATCGTCCAGAGATGAAAGCCAAAGCTGAAGAATTGGGGTGCAATTATGTCTCTCGTGGCCAAGACTGGGATGACAAGCCGCGACATGCCAAAGCAGGTAATGTTAATAATGCACTCATGCAAACCAATGGGGAGTTTATTCTGATTCTTGACGCTGACCAAATTCCTGCACCAGAGATAATTAAGCGAACGATTGGTTATTTTCGGGACGAATCGTTAGCTTTCGTTCAAACACCTCAATATTTTTATAATTTACCCCCCGGAGACCCATTTGGATCAGATGCACCCTTATTCTACGGTCCAATTATGCAGGGTAAAGATGGTTGGAACGCTGCTTTTTTCTGCGGTTCTAATGCCGTATTACGACGAGAGGCCTTGATGCAACTGGGGTTGACTGAATTTGTTAAAGAGTTAGAACAAGACATATTCAGAGGAGTGAAAAAATTAGAGGTTGATTTGCGGCCTCTGGCGCGTATATCACCGCTCCATCGAGATTTATTAAATTCTCTGCGTTCTGAAATAATGACAGCGCATAAAGCTTATAAAACCGGTCAACCGTTAAATCTTGTCAGCAATATCATACGAAAAGCGGTGGATCACACCAATCGTGAATTGGCGGAGCGAAACATTGATCACATTATTGAAGATCTGAATGAATTGGCTTTGATGGGAAACGAGGATGCTGAAAATGCGCTTACTGATCTGCGGGAAGATCACTCGGGCATCATTGATGAGGTTGCGTCTAAAAACCAGGGTGGCGAATCTATTGGTGTTTCAAAAGAGGCAATGAACTTGTTGTCCTTGACTCGGCCTGAAGAGGCGATCCCTGTCCAACCACTGGCAACAATTAGCATTACTGAAGATATGGCGACTGCTATGCGACTGCACGCTTTGGGATGGAAAAGTCTATTTCACAGTGAAATATTGGCATATGGGTTAGCGCCTGAAGATTTGGGTTCTGCGATTTCTCAGCGACTGCGTTGGGCGCAAGGTACGATACAGGTCTTCCTTCGAAATAATCCCCTCTTTACACGTGGATTGACCATCCCCCAGAGGTTGCAATATTTTACAACAATTTACTCTTATTTTAGTGGTTTCTTCAGCTTGATATTTCTACTGTCTCCAATTATCTATTTATTCACCATGATTCAACCGGTTTCATCCTGGTCTGTAGAATTTATCTGGCGATTATTTCCCTTTCTTCTACTCAATAAACTTATCTTTCGATATGTTGCCCGGGGTTTGTCGGTCTGGCGGGGCGAGCAATATAGCTTGGCGATGTTTCCGGTTTGGATTCAGGCCATCATTAGTGTGTTTACGGGTAAAAAATTAGGTTTTATCGTTACACCCAAACAACGTCAAAGTGGAAATTTCTTGCCCATTATCTGGCCACAAGTTCTTATTGCTGGTTTAACCATTGCCGCGATGCTATTTGGCATTTTTTCATTTATTGTTGGTTGGAATTCAAAATTGGATGGTATTTTGGTTAATATATTTTGGGGTTGTTATAATATCGTTATGCTTTCAGCAATCATACGAGCTGCAGTTTATAAACCACCTGAAAATTGGTCGCCCCACCCACCCGAGTTTTTATTTTCAGAAACGCATACTTGATTACTTATCAGTTGGAGGTGTGTTCTTATTTTATTGATATACTGGATCGGTAAATAAAGGAGTAAAGCAATGGAATTAATGATTAGTGAAAGTTTTCCGAAGGATTACACAGCTATTTTGACTGTAGAGGGCCGGATTAATGCAATGTCAGCCGGTGACTTAAAGAAAAGAATTAAACAACTTATCACAAAAGAATACATCCACCTGATTCTGGATTTGGCAGGGGTTTCTTTTATCGACAGCTCTGGTCTCTCCGCTATTGTTGCCGGTTTGAAAGCTACACATGAAAAAGACGGTTCCATTAAGTTGGTAGGGTTGAATAATAAAACAATGCAAGTATTTGAGTTAACCCGTTTAACCAAGGTGTTTCAGTTTTACCAAGATGTGGACAGTGCGCTTTCAGCTTAGGAACAGGCTTTTTGCCTTAAAGTCCCCCTACCCATTATTATTGGGCGCGGTTTTTGGTAAAAAATTGAAAGCAGTTGGTCAGCTCAAATTTCTTAAAATCAAGTTAAGTTGATTTTTTTGTCTTGTTCACCAGGGGGAAACCGTCATTACTCCAAACACAGAATCCAAACTGGCCTGAATTTGCATTATGCCTGAGTGTGAAACTATTCTCCGATGATCTTAACCAATACACGTTTGCGGCGCCGGCCGTCAAACTCCCCGTAGAAGATGCGTTCCCAGGTGCCAAAATCCAGCCTTCCTTTGGTGACCGCCACGACGACTTCACGGCCCATGATCTGGCGTTTGAGGTGTGCATCTGCATTGTCTTCACCGGTTCGGTTATGGCGATATTTTTCGATTGGTGCGTGAGGTGCCAGTTCTTCCAACCAATCATCATAATCCTGGTGCAGCCCGGGTTCATCGTCATTTATAAAAACCGAGGCGGTGATGTGCATGGCGTTTACCAGGCACAGACCTTCCTGGATGCCGCTCTCATGCAGCGCCTGCTGCACATCCGGGGTGATATTTATCAGTGCCCGACGATTGGGCACGTTAAACCACAATTCTTTTCGATAACTTTTCATGGTGTACTCCTTGATTTTTCGCTATCAGGATGGATGAAAGCCATCATCAACCCTGAAGAGCGCATCGTTTACCGGTTGATGCTGAAAGAAGCCATCATCTCGTCCAGTAAAATCAAACTGGGCACAAAACTGTCCGGTGATTGCTCACCCAGTAATCGGATTGTTTGAGTAAGGTAGGCGTCAAAGTTTTCATAGAAGTCCGCATGATCGTCGATGACCGAAAATCCATCTTCGGGAAGTTCACTATGGGTGATCGGAAAAACAGCCGCGATATAGTACTGTCCATCATGGGTGATACCCTGATAGGTATACAGCAGGTTCTGGTTATCAACCGGGAAGACATCCTGACCAAGCAAGGTTAGATATCGAATTCCAGTGCCATTTTGAAAATCGAAATACCTGACCTGAGAAGAGAATATTTGGGCTGCCGGTACCAGCGGCAGATAAGGCAGTGAGCTCATCACGCTGCCACCCGGGCGATTGGCCAGGGCAGCCTGGAGGGCATCGAACTGGTCTGATGCATATTGACTGATCCCTCGATAGTCATTTACAGGAAAGACATGGATCATTGGTTCACGGTAGAGACGACTCACCGCAAAGCCATTAAGAATAAATTTATAATGGGTGGGGTATGTCTCGAAAGGCATAAAATCGTCACCCAGGTTTTGCCCCGGGATGGTGGCAGAATCAACCCCGAGGGCGATTCTCTGGTCAAAGGAAAAGCTGATTCCCTCGTAACTCACATCCGGGCTAGCTGGTTCTGGCGTGAGAATTGTCTCAGTTGGGGCTGTTTCGACCGGTGGTTGAACATCGGGTGGACCTTCATCACCGGGCTGATCCGGTTCTTCTGCAATAATGTTCTCCAGCGCTATTTTTGTCAATTCCAGGGATACCATTGTTTGTTGAATATCTTTGTCATCAGTGCCGTTATTTCCACCTACAACTGAGCATGCCAGCGAGGCTAGCAAGAAAACGATCAATGCCATTAAGAAGAATTTATATGAACGTGATTGGGATTGCATTTTGAACTCCTTTAGTTAAATGGATTACAATCACATCTCAATGATAGTTGATTTTTAGTAACTTGACAAGAAATGGGTGAAATTACCAGAGTATGGGGTTGGGTATTAATGTATATTTTCCAAACCCCTAATCTTCAATAGCAGGTCTGCCTGAGTAGTTACTCGAATAAATTTAATTGGTGTTTGAAAGATTGCGATTGTACGGATCATTGTCCGCTGTCAGGCTGAACAGGGAGGTGATTACAGTCCAGAGGTAAAAAACTGGTTACAATAAAGGTGATATTTTAACCTGTTTGATTGAATGAGAGAGAGTTGCTGCTATGGTGCATTATGGGCTTGAGCAGGGTCGGTGGCAGTTGCGGGTTGCAGGTTCATCTGATTGGATTTCAACCGCCGTACCTGGCGAGGTGCATGTCGCCTTAATGGACGCTGGACGAATTCCGGATCCCTTTGTGGGAGA